>CACFSX010000051.1 GCA_902569095.1 uncultured Alphaproteobacteria bacterium | reverse complement strand
CTGATCAAACACCTGGTAGAGGTTTTGGTGTCTATAAAACTAGAAATGGAAATCTGATTACTGTAATAAATGTTATGTGCAGATTATTCATGGATCATATTGATGATCCATTTAGAAAACTTGATGAGATCATTGACCAAATTCAGATTGAACACGGCAAGCATACTATAATAGTAGACGTGCATGGAGAATCAACTTCTGAAAAAATGGCAATTGGGCATTATCTAGATGGTAAAGTCACAGCTATTATAGGTACTCATACTCACGTACCAACTGCTGATTTACAAATTTTAAAAAAAGGAACTTTTTATCAAACAGATTTAGGAATGTGTGGTGATTATGATTCAGTTATTGGAATGAAAAAGGAGGAATGTATACAAAAGTTTACTAAGAAATTTATTAAAACAAGACTTGAACCAGCAACTGGTGAAGGTACTCTGTGTGGTACAATTATAGAAGTAAATAATGAAATGAAGGTGTCTGAGTTTAAGCAGATTTTTAAAGGTGGAAGATTAAGTTCTTAAAATGGCAGGTCATTCTAAATTTAAAAATATAATGCACAGGAAAGGTGCGCAAGATAAGAAGAGAGCAAAACTTTTTTCGCGTTTGATAAGGGAGATTTCTGTGGCTGCAAGAATTGGCGGTACTGATCCTGATTCAAATCCTAGACTTAGAGCGGCTGTAAATAATGCCCTTTCTTCAAACATGGCAAAAGATAATATTCAAAAAGCAATTAATAAAAATAACTCAAATTCTCAGAATGATCAGATTCTTGAAATCATTTATGAGGGCTTTGGTCCGTGTGGTGTAGCAATTATAATAGAATCAATGACCGATAATAAAAATAGAAGTGCTTCTGAAATAAGGTCAACATTTTCAAAATATAATGGTAACTTAGGTATAAGTGGCTCTGTAAAACATAACTTTAAAAAAACTGGTATTATTTCATATTCTAAAGAAGTTGATGACTTCGAGAGTTTTTTTGAATTTTGTGCAAATCAAAACATAGATGATATTCAAGAAAATGAGGATTCATATGAAGTTCTCACTAACCTAGAATCTTTCCATAATGTCATAGTGTATCTTGAAAAAAAATATTTATTACCAAGACTCTCATCCATTGAATGGAGACCAATTAATACTGTAGATGTAATTGACGAAGACAACGCAAAAAAGCTTTTTACTTTATTAGATAAATTAGAGGACTTGGATGACGTTCAAACAGTGGTATCGAACTTCAATATTGATGAAGAATTGCTAAAAAAGGTTATTCAGTGACAGCAAACTTGATATTGGGTATTGACCCTGGATTAAAAAATACTGGATGGGGAGTCATTAATAGTTTTAAAAATAAAGAATCCTACTTATCACATGGAGTAATTAAAACCAATAGCAGTGACAATTTGGGAAAGAGACTATTATCTATATACAAAGGGGTGGTTCAGCTTACTGAAGAATTCAAACCAAGCTTCATTTCTGTAGAAAAAATTTTTTCTAATATTAATCCAGAATCTACATTAAAGCTGGGTAAAGCGAGAGGTATTATATTTTTAGTAGCTGCAATGTATAAAATTAAAATCACAGAATATTCACCAAACTCCGTTAAAAAAAATCTTGTAGGATATGGGCATGCTAGCAAATTTCAAATTATTGAGATGATAAAAAGACTTTATCCTGAGGTTGGTCTTATTGAAGACAACGCCGCAGATGCATTGGCAGTCGCCACGTGTCATTCAATGCAAACACAGTCTAAAATACAACTTTGATTAAATTAATATGATAGTAAAACTAAAAGGAAATATAGAAAATTTTGATGAAAATTTTATTGATCTAGATGTTAGCGGAGTGGTTTACAGAATTCTCATGTCAAAAAAAGATATAACAAAAATGGGGGGTATTGGTTCTTACGTGACAATTTTTATCTATGAAATAATAAAAGAAGATTCAAGAATTTTTGCCGGCTTTCCGAGAGAAGAAGAAAGAGAAACTTTTGGTGATTTGTTATCAGTTCAAGGTGTTGGTGGAAAAATGGCAATTAACATTATGTCGAATCTTTCAAACGATA
>CACFSX010000050.1 GCA_902569095.1 uncultured Alphaproteobacteria bacterium | reverse complement strand
ATTAGTTCTGGGATCATTTTTATAATAAAACAATTACTAAACTTAAAGAATGAATTAAACTGGTTAAATAATGTTTTCAAGTTATCTTCTGGTAACAAATTAAGCGTAAGGTCTCCAAAACTTTTAAAATACTTAGACAATTATCTCAAAGAACGTTCTGGGAAATTTATTTTTTCACAATCTTCAATGAAGACCGTTATGGAAAGTTTGGAGGGTAGACTTACAGAAAGTAGAGAAATTTCAAGATATATGATAGGAGTAACAATATTTTTGGGTTTACTAGGAACATTTTGGGGATTACTCGAAACTATAAACTCTGTAAGTATTACAGTAAGAGGTTTGGATTTTTCAGAAAATACTCAGAAACTATTTCAAGTTTTAAAACAAGGTCTCGAGCAACCTCTAAGCGGGATGGGTACAGCATTTAGTTCCTCTTTGTTTGGGTTGGGTGGTTCACTAATTTTAGGTTTTCTAGATTTGCAATCAAATCAGGCACAAAATAGATTTTACAATGAAATAGAAGAAAAGTTATCTGAGCGAACCAAATTTTCTTTAATGAATATGGACGATAGCGATAAGAAAAATCTTGCACCTGCATATATTGAGTCATTAATAGAGGTGACCACTGAGAATTTAAAAAAATCTACTGCAGTTATAGAAAAACAAAATATGCATCAAGAATCAATTTCAAAATCCATCAACGAAATAAATAGGATTATCTATGAAAATACAAATCTTAATAAAGACATTAAAGAAGAAATAAAGGTTTTGTCAAAAACAATCGCTAATGTAAGTAAAAGATAGTGAGACTCAATCGAAAAAATATCTATGAAATAAATATCTGGCCTGGATTTGTTGATATTTTAGGAACCCTTCTTATTGTAACTATTTTCACTGTTTTAATTTCAACTATTACTCAAATTTATTTTAATGACCAACTTCAAATCAAAAGAGGGGAAATTTCATCTCTAGATGACGAAATTAAAAAATTACTTTATGAATTAAATGAAGTAAACACAGAAAAAAAAAAATTACAAAAGTCATATAAGGATCTTTTGACCTCCTTTGAAAATTCTGAAAAAAAAAATAAGAAACTTAATAAAGAATATAAAAAAATTGAAGAACTTAAAAATAAATCAGATTATCTTTTAAAAATGAAAATTCAGGAATTAGAAGAATTGGTGAATGAAAAAGGAAGATTACTAGATAGCCTCAAGTCGAAAAATCAAAATCTAAAGCAACTCGATACAGAAAATAAAAAAATATCGCTTGAAGTATTTGAATTAAAAAGAGACCTCGACAAATTAAATAAAAGATTAACTGAGTTATCTAAGATATTAATAAACTCTGAGGAAGAGGATAAGAAAAATAAGGTAATAATTAAAAATTTAGGAGAAAAATTAAATCAAGCTCTTGCTGGAAAAGTATTAGAGTTGAAAGAGTATCAATCTGTTTTTTTCAGAAAAATAAAGCAAGCAATTGGCGAAAGGGAAGATATATTGGTCGTAGGTGATAGATTTATTTTTCCATCAGAGATTTTTTTTCAATCTGGTTCAGATATTATTCAAAAAAGTGGGTATGAAAAATTAGATAAAATTGCTTTGAGTCTGAAAGAAATTTCAGAACAAATCCCAAATAAAATTGATTGGATATTAAGAGTTGACGGACATACCGATAAAATACCAATAAATAACGAAAAATTTAATTCAAATTGGCATCTTTCAAGTTCTAGAGCCATTAACATTGTAAAGTTCTTAATAAAAGAGGGGATCGAACCTCATAGACTCGTAGCGGCCGGTTTTGGAGAAAATTATCCAATTGACGCAGGCGACAGCGATTCTTCTTTGCAAAAAAATAGAAGGATAGAAATAAAACTAACTACGCGTTGATTTTAAAAGTTTCATTTTTATTAAAATTTTTTTTTCAATCTCCCAGAAATATCTAAACTGTCCAAATAATGCTCCGATGACAATTAATAAAATTTGATAGATTGGAAAAATTAAAATCAAACGTAAAAGCCAATAATAATCGTTTTTTAAAAAATTTTCTCCGAAAATGTTGATCAGGACAT
>CACFSX010000049.1 GCA_902569095.1 uncultured Alphaproteobacteria bacterium | reverse complement strand
TTCTCATACAAAAAACACGACTTATTTAATTCAAAAATAAAAAACGATATTAGCAAAAATAATTTTATAGTTAACTGGTATGAAGAATTCAGTCCATTTAAATGGAAAAAAACCTAAAACTGGAGATAGCTATGAAAAGAACTTTATCAATAATTAAACCTGACGCAGTAAAAAGAGGTCTTACTGGAGAAATCAATTCTATAATACAAAAGAACAACATAAAAATTATAGCTCAAAAAATGTTGAAGCTTTCAATAGAAGATGCTCAAAATTTTTACAATGTTCATAAAGAAAGGGCTTTTTTTGATGATTTGTGTAATTATATGATATCTGGTCCTATAGTTGTACAAGTTCTTGAAGGAAAAGATGTTATTTCAAGATATAGAGAATTAATGGGTGCGACAAACCCTGAGAATGCCGATGAAAATACAATAAGAAAACTCTATGGTGTGTCAGTTGAAGAGAACTCAGTTCATGGATCAGATAGTGAGGATAACTCGAAGATTGAAATAGAATTTTTTTTTTCAAAAAGAGAAATATTTAATTTCTAGTAAATCAAAAAAAACCAAAGAAGAGCAAGGAGAATTATTACTAGTATTGTTGTAATAATGGAAGCTTTCATGAATTTCGCGAAAAATTCTTGATGCTCTTTATCATCAAATTTTGCCATTTTTCATTTCTAACGATTTCAATACTCTTATATACAATTTATGCTCTTTCATCAATATTTTTTTTTGGAGAGAATACACATTATCTGATTTCAATACTTTAACAATTTCTTGATCAATTATTTTTCCTGAATCAAGTTTTTCATTTACAAAGTGAACAGTACACCCTGAAAATTTTACTCCTTGTCGAATGGCTCTGTCGTGTGTATTCAAGCCTTTAAAAGATGGCAGCAGTGATGGATGGATATTAATAATTTTATTTTTCCATTTTTTTACAAAATCCTTACTTAAAACTTTCATAAACCCTGCCAAACATATTAAGTTTACTCTTTTCTTTAATAAATATTGCGATAAGGAATTTTCAAAATCATCTATATTAGAATATTTATTCTGATTTATAATTTTTACATCGATTCCTTTTTTTGATGCTTCTTTGATACCTAATGCACGAGGATTATTAGAGATCACAGTAGCAATTTTTGATTTTATTATCTTTTTTTTTGATGCTTCAATTATATTGAGCATGTTGCTTCCATTCCCAGAAATTAAAATACCTAAGTTATATCCCATTCTCCAAATTTCCTGATTACGACATTAGATAGCTTTTGACTATTATTTTCAATTTCACCGAGAAATTTAAATTTTATTTTATTTTTTTTAAAATGATTTAAAACTTTTCTACAATTATTTTTTTTTATTATTATTATAATTCCTATACCACAATTGAAAGTTTGTAGCATTTCACGCTGTGAAATGTTAGCTAAATTCTTTAACCAATGAAATATTTTTGGTATTTTAAAATTTGAAGTTCTTACCACAGCTTTCAAGTTCTTTGGTATAGCTCTAGATAAATTTTCAAAAACTCCTCCACCAGTGATATGAGCGATCGAATTTATTAATTTTTTTTTTATTAATGGCAACAGTTCATTCACATATACTTTCGTCGGAGTCAATAATTCCTCACAAACTGTTTTTCTTGAATCAAAAGGCAATTTTGAAGCTAATCTAACGTGATTTTTTTTTAATACTTTACGAATTAATGAAAAACCATTTGAATGAACTCCACTTGATTTAATTCCAATTAAAATATCGCCACTCTTGACTTTTTTAATATTTAGGAGTTGCTCTCTCTCAACAACTCCAACAGCAAAACCTGCAAGATCAAATTCGTGTCCCCGATAAATTCCTGGCATTTCGGCAGTTTCTCCACCAATCAAAGAACAACCTGATTGTTTACATCCATTATTGATACTTTTAATAATTTTCAGGAAATTAACATCAGAAATTTTTGAAGACGAATAATAATCAAGGAAAAATAAAGGCTCCCCTCCATTTGCTAAAATATCGTTAACACACATCGCAACCAGATCAATACCCAAATAATCTAAAATGCCAGATTCAATTGC
>CACFSX010000048.1 GCA_902569095.1 uncultured Alphaproteobacteria bacterium | reverse complement strand
TTATGACACAGCTGGAGCATTTGGTAGCAGGTTTCACTTAAAGGCGACTCTTTTCCATGGTATGGAAAGTGCTATCGAACAAAATATTTCTGATGGGTCAGAAAATGTAGTAGGTACTGAGAAAAATAACGAATCGTTTGGAGGGAGTGTTGCAACACAATACCAAGTTATTAAAAGTAAGGCTCCTAACTATTTTGGAGAAGGTACATCTCTTCTTATAGGTGCTCATTTTGGTGCATTAGATCTTAGTAATACAGATACTGATGCAGGTGGTGATCGGAATGCCACTGGTCGTTATGACACAAATAGTGCTAGAGCAAACGGACTTCATACCTTAGTTGACAAACCAATAGATTTAGGTGATGAACTCAATCTTAAATATCATCACTTCTTTGGTCCCCAATATAGTCTGATTTACGGTCAGCTATTTTCACAAGCTGAATACCAAGTAGGTAAATATGAATATTCAGCTCCCAATACTGGTGCGGACGCCGAAGAAGACTTTAATTATCATGGTGGATCGATAAGTGTAGCGTATGCATTTTCAGGTACATTTAAACATAGTGGAAAAAAAGGTGCATTAGGTGGATTAAAATGTAAAAGACATTGTTTTATGCCGAAGTATCAATACGAATGGATAGATCAAACAGATCATGATACCAATGCATCCGGTACTGGAGCCAGAAATGGTGGTTCTGGTGAGGCTCATACATTCGGTTTCAATCATTATTTCAACTCAAATGTTAGACTAATGGCTGAATATACTTACGGTGATTATGGTTCAGATAACTCAAATGGAATGAGAGAATCTGAAATTTCGTCGATTCAAGCTAGAATACATCTAAAGTATTAAATTTTCTTTCCTTAGATAATTTTAAAAAATTAAAAAGAGGCTTTATAAGCCTCTTTTTTTTTGTGTCATATCATATTAGTAACACTATATGTAGTGTTGTAATAATTTTGACACATTTATTTGATAAATGATATGAATGGATGGCGTATCCTTTAAACACAATCGTTACAGAACAATATGGATTTCAGATGTTCATCTAGGTACAAGCGGTTGCAAAGCAGAATTGCTTTTAGAGTTTCTTAAAGTTTCAAAGTCCGAAAAAATTTTTCTTGTAGGAGACATTATCGATGGATGGCGATTAAAGAAAAAATGGTATTGGCCACAAGCTCACAACGACGTTATCCAAAAATTACTCAGAAAAGCTAGGAAAGGAGTAAAAGTTGTATTTATACCAGGTAACCATGATGAGGCTGCGCGCAAATATATTGGTGTGAATTTTGGAGATATAATAATAAAAAAAGAAGCTTACCATACCACTCTCAAGGGTAAGAAATTATGGATCATTCATGGAGATCAATTTGATAGCGTTATTAGACATGCTCGCTGGCTCGCATATGTTGGTGACAAGGGTTATGCTATGTTAATCCGCTTAAACAACCTATTTAATAATATTAGACAATTTTTAAAGCTACCCTACTGGTCATTATCAAAGTTTATTAAACAAAAGGTAAAAAAAGCTGTTTCATTTATTACTGCCTATGAATTAGTAATGATTAAGGAAGCAAAAAGAAGAGGGTTTGATGGTGTTGTTTGCGGGCATATACACAAAGCAGAGTTCAAATCAATTCATGATATAATATATTGTAATAGCGGTGATTGGGTAGAGTCTATGACCGCGATTGTAGAACATCTCGATGGTAATCTAGAGATTGTTGACTGGTCATCTAGAATTTCTCAAGAGCATTCAAGTCACTTTCAGCTCCCACAAAAAACTTAATTTCCTAGTTATGAAAATAGTAATTATCTCAGATGCCTGGCACCCTCAAGTTAATGGAGTGGTCAATACGTTATCTAAAACAAAAGAACTTTTAGAAAAAAAAGGTCATAATGTTTTAATGATAACACCTAATCTGTTTAAAACATTTCCTTGTCCTACTTACCCTGAAATCCGGTTATCTTTTTTTCCAGGGAACAAAGTTAAAAAGTTAATTAAAGAATTCAATCCAGATGCGATTCATATTGCAACTGAGGGTCCACTCGGTTTAGCAGGAAGAAATTATGTGGTGAAAAATGGACTTGTTTGT
>CACFSX010000047.1 GCA_902569095.1 uncultured Alphaproteobacteria bacterium | reverse complement strand
GCAATTCAAGAAGGAGCTCAAGCTTATCTTAATAGGCAATATATAACTATTTCGGTTGTTGGCATTTTAATAACTTTTTTACTTTATTTTCTTATACATAATCCTTACGTGGCAGTTGGATTTATAATTGGAGCTTTTTTATCTGGACTAGCAGGTTATGTGGGAATGTTCGTTTCTGTTAGAGCAAATGTGAGGACAACACAAGCTGCCACTCAAAGTATAGATAAAGCACTTGATATTTCTTTTAAATCAGGCGCAATAACTGGATTTTTAGTTGTTGGATTTGGTCTTCTAGGACTAATCGGTTATTATTGGTTTTTGTATCAAAAACTCGGAGAATCTGAGGGTAGAGAAATAATAGAAGCAATGATAGCACTAAGTTTTGGTGCTTCTTTAATTTCAATTTTTGCGAGACTTGGGGGAGGCATTTTTACAAAAGGAGCAGATGTTGGGGCGGATTTGGTAGGAAAAATAGAAGCTGGTATTCCAGAAGACGATCCAAGAAACCCAGCTGTTATTGCCGATAATGTGGGTGATAATGTTGGAGACTGTGCTGGAATGGCTGCCGATCTTTTTGAGACATATGCAGTTACAATTGTTGGTACAATGGTACTCGGTCTAATATTATTTGACGTTGGAGATCAGCAAATGTTTATGATGTTTCCTTTATTGATTGCCGGGGTATGTATCATTTCTTCATTAATTGGAGCTTATTATGTAAAATTAAGTGATGGCTCCCAGAATATAATGGGCGCTCTCTACAAGGGATTATTAATAACGGCAGCTGTTTCAATAGTTTTAATATATGTTGTAACTGACATTTTTATAGGAGCAGACAAGCTTATAATTAATAGCGATCTTTTTATTGAATCCTTTTTGGGTATTGATCTATTTTATTGTGCTATAATTGGATTATCAGTCACAGGATTGATAGTTTGGATAACGGAGTACTACACAAGCACTGAATTTGAGCCTGTCAAATCAGTTGCTCGATCATCTCAATCTGGTCATGCTACCAATATTATTCAGGGACTGGCTGTTTCAATGCAATCCACGGCCCTACCTACATTTGTAATTATATTAGGAATTGTTCTATCATACAAGTTTGCCGGTCTATATGGTATTTCTATTGCGGCTACAACAATGCTGGCTTTGGCAGGGATGATTGTTGCATTAGATGCGTACGGTCCTGTCACTGATAATGCTGGTGGTATAGCTGAAATGTCTAACTTGCCTGAAGATGTTAGGAAGACAACGGATGCTCTCGACGCCGTTGGAAATACAACAAAAGCTGTAACAAAGGGTTACGCAATTGGTTCAGCAGGGCTAGCTTCCTTAGTTTTGTTTGGAGCATACACTCAAGACTTAAAATATTATTTTCCAAATTTAGATATCAAGTTTGCATTAGATGATCCTTATGTTGTTGTAGGTCTTCTTATAGGGGGAATGCTACCTTACCTTTTTGGTTCAATGGGCATGACTGCTGTAGGTAAAACAGCTGAAAAGATAGTGAATGAAGTTAGAAGACAATTCTCAGAAAACAAAGGCATTATGACAGGTAAGTCTAAACCAGAATATGGAAAAGCTGTTGATATATTAACAAAAGAAGCAATTTATGCAATGATACTTCCATCAATGCTTCCTGTATTAGCTCCATTCGTAACATATTATCTAATTTATTTTATTTCAGGTGAATCCGGTCCCGCGTTTACCACAGTAGGTGCAATGTTGCTTGGTACAATTGTAACAGGTCTATTTGTTGCTATTTCTATGACTTCAGGAGGAGGCGCATGGGATAATGCAAAGAAATATATAGAAGATGGCAATTTTGGTGGAAAAAATTCAGATGCACATAAGGCTGCAGTGACTGGTGATACAGTAGGTGATCCTTACAAAGATACTGCAGGCCCCGCCATTAATCCAATGATTAAAATTATTAACATTGTTTCAATCCTCTTGTTATCAATGTTGTCTTAATTCATTTAATCATCAGCCTTGCCACTACCTAGAATAGGACCACCTCTTTTCATACCTGGAACTCCAAAATTACCCAATATCTGTTGGAAAAATGACTGTTTTGTACCTTCAGTTTTTGTTTCTAATGACGACATAGCTACCTCAGTTGTGAGTGACTTATCATAAAAATAAATATTTTTTAGTTTATTTTTGTTATTAAATTTTAATTCCAATATA
>CACFSX010000046.1 GCA_902569095.1 uncultured Alphaproteobacteria bacterium | reverse complement strand
AGTAAGTGGTGCACCTCTTCGAGCGCCATTCGGATGTCTTGAAGCGATATACTCTAAGTCAGTTGCATTGTTTACTCCGGCTGTAAACCTGAAATTTTGCATAAAGTCATAACCTGCATAGAAATTTAATAGGAATGCATCATCAATTTTTCCGTTTCTTGCGTCTGCACTACCATTAAATACTTCGGTTTCACTTTCGTCTGCAGTACCATGTGATTCAGAGTGATAAGTCATGTTTACTCCAAAATCAAAGTCATTGTACTCATAATCAGCACCGAATGATAAACGATGGTCTGGTACGTATGGTACATTAGAACCATCCCTACCACCAGCAAAAGCTGATTCTGTATCTTCTGAATTAGCCGCACCATCTAAGTTAGCGTTTGTAAATGTATAATTAGCAAAGAATGAAATATCTCCTCCAAAAGGTTTAAAGTTCTCTGGAGCGTATGTTGAAGAAAGTTCAAATCCTTTTGAAACAACGTTACCTGCATTATCAGGCGCTGAGTCAGAATTACTATTATCAATAACGATTAAATCTTTAAAGTCTGTATGAAAACCTGTCCAAGATACAAAGAATGTTGGAGAAGAGTATCTTACACCAATCTCTTTAGCTATACTTGTTTCTTTCTCTACAGGTGAACCATCATCTCTAGCAGAACTTGGTCCAGGCAAATTAAATCCTTTATAAACGCCACCAAACCACTGCCAATTATCGTCATGATTATAGACTAATCCACCACCAGGTGCAAAAGCATACATTGTTTCATGCATATTAGACGTTGATCCTTGAGCAGCGGCTTTGTCTCTATAATGGTAGTCAACATATTCAAACCTACCGCCAAGCGAAACAACAAAATTATTAATTGTTGCTGATTCTTCGATATAACCGATATGACCTCTGGCCTTCTCATGTCTATCATCTTTGAAAGTCACACCAGTTGCAGTTAAACCTCCTCCAATCGCTTGAGTGAATGAATGACGTTGTTGGTCTCTGTTAATATAATCATAATGGTATCCATACCCAACTTTTAGATCATGTTTGATATTTTTACCGAAATAATCTGTGTTAAAGTTAAACTGTGTCTCATTATTAAGAACGTATGAACCATATTGCCTATCATTGTTTACATATCTAATAGTACCTGCTGCTGATCCCTTTAAAATATTTAATGAAGCAGCACTCCCAGCTTTAGACATAATAGATGTGAGAGAATCACCATTAGCATCTGCTAGCTTGAACCAATCTCTTGTATAACGATTGTAACCTACAGTTAAGTTGTTTGTAATGTTTGAATTTAATTCAGCCCTTAATTTGGCATAATAAGTTTGCTGTTCAGTGTTCATTTCGTCAAGTTGAAATGCAACGTAAGTTTGGTCAGGATTAGCACCAAAATCTGCTGTGGTTAATCCAGCATACCCTTCATTATAATTCATATCGTTATATGATGCTTTTACTTCTAAGGTAATATTCCTAGTTGTTGGAAGTTGCCATAACAATTTCACCATAGGAGCAATGTGATTGATTCCACCAAGCTCATCACTATCATAACCTTTTCTGTGTTGTGAACTTGTTGGAGGATTAATATTGAATTCCTTTCCATTACCGTCACTATTACGATAATACATTTCACCCAATAAAGCTAAAGCGCCGTAACTTCCTGAAATACCATAGTTAAAGTAATCATGAGTAATAACGTCGTTACCTGAACCATAGGATAAACTTCCATAATACCTTTGACCGAAATCAATGGGTGTTGTTACAAAATTCATTGCACCACCTGTGGAATGTGGACCATATCTGTACTGACTAGTACCTTTTAAGACCTCTACAGCATTCATTTTACCTGTAATAGGAAAGTAATAAGCGTCTGGTGCAGAATAAGGAGCTGGCATTATATTAATTTCATCCTCCATAATATTTACCTGAGCAGATCGCAGGGTATTAACACCTCTTATACTTATATTAGGGAATATCCCCAATCCATCTTCTTCTCTTGAGTAAACACCAGTTGTGTTTCTTAAAATTTCATTAATGTTATTAAAATTGTACTTTCTAATCTCTTCTGGACCAATATAATCACCAGATCCAGGTAGTTCGAATACCTGCTCTGGTGATTCAAAAATATTTACATCAGGTGCAACATAAGTCGTGTCCTGTGCAAAAGAGTTACTGGCAATAGCAACGCCAGTTAT
>CACFSX010000045.1 GCA_902569095.1 uncultured Alphaproteobacteria bacterium | reverse complement strand
CAAACTTAACTTTTTATTTTCAGCATCTAAATCTAACATTTGACCACCAACCATTCCATTTGCTCCAGATGCTTTTGACAATTCTTTAATTAAATGACACCTAACATCAGCATTTGGATGAGTTTTTTTATCAGATAAAATTTCATAAGCCAATGATTGGAAAGCATCTCCTACTAATATAGCAGTAGCATCATCATATTTTTTATGACAAGTAATATGTCCTCTTCGCAAATCATCATCATCCATAGCAGGAAGATCATCGTGAACTAACGAATAACAGTGAATTAATTCAATTGCAGCAGCAGCTCTAAAAGCCATTATTTTTTTTACATCAAAAATTTTTGATATTTCAATTAAAAATAAAGGTCTTAGTCTTTTGCCTCCAACTTTTATTGAATATTTCATGGCATTGTGAAGTTTCATAGAAAATTTTTTCGAAGGAAGAAGTTTTAAAAAAAAATCGTCAAATTCTGTGGCAAATTTTGAGATAAATTTTTCTATTTTAGACATTTTCATTCGTTATTTTTAGACTTATCCAGTACATTTTTAATCTTCATCTCAGCATCTTTTAATTTTTTCTCGCAAAAATTTTTAAGTAAAATTCCTTGTTCATAATATTTTATTGAGTCATCAAGGGTAACGTTTCCATTTTCTAACAGCTCAGTAATCTTTTGAAGCCTTTCAAAAGCATCTTCATAGGATAAGTTGTCAATTTTTTTGTCAAGTAAGTCTTTCATAAGAATCAATCAAAAATTAGTATTTTTGGAGTTTGAAATGCATATTTTTTTTATTTAAGGAATTAGTCTCTAGTACCCTTATCTTTATGTTGTTACAAAGTTCTTTTATATCTTTTCTAGCTTTCGGATCATCTGATTCAACCTCTAAAATATCACCTTTTCGAATTTCTTTAAATTTTTTTGAAATTTTCAATATTGGTATTGGGCATTTATATCCTTTTAGATCTAAAAAATAAACTTTTTTCTTCATTTTCATTTCTTCAAAAAAAACTAGCATTGACAGACGTTTGATATAAAGTATAGAAAGTACAATATATTTATTAATAAGGAAATATTATTTAGTATCATGCATAAAAATATCTTTAAAAAAGCAATTTTATTTTTTAATATTTTACTTCTCACATTAATCGTAGGCCTAAGTCATTCGAACCCAAATGCTGAGACTTTAAAGATAGGATCTCTGCAATATGGAAGTGTAAATTGGGAACTGAAGCTCATTAAAGAGCTTAATCTAGATAAAGATAACAATTTAGATATAGAAATTATTGAATTAGCCAGCAAAAATGCAGCTGCGGTTGCGCTTCAAGGAGGTGCAGTTGACTTAATTGTTACTGATTGGTTTTGGGTATCTAGACAAAGAAATGAAGGGAGAGAATTTGCATTTGTTCCTCATTCTATGTCAGCAGGAGGCCTGATAGTATCAAAAAATTCAAAAATTAAAGATGAAGGAGATTTAGAAGGAAAAAAGATCGGTATAGCCGGCGGGCAAGTTGATAAAGGTTGGTTAATTTTTAGAGCATACTTCAAAAAAAAATATGGTAAAGAACTTAAAGATGTAAGTAGACAAATATTTGGTGCTCCGCCTTTGTTGAATAAAAAAATTGAACAAGATAGTTTTGACGCGATTTTAACGTATTGGCCATATCAAGCTAAGCTTTTGACTAACGAAAAATTCACGAAAGTCATAAATATTACAGACATTTTACAAAAACTAAATCTTCCTAGAGGAATTCCTGTAATTGGGTGGGTCTTTAAAGAACAATGGGCTGAAAAAAATAAAGAATTATTGAAAAATTTTTTAGTCACATCAAAACAAGCAAAAAAGTTGATGCTTGAATCGGATGATATATGGGAAAAAGTAAGACCATTCATGAATGCAGAAAGCGATCAACTCTTTATCAATCTCAGAGATATATACAGAGAGGGTATCCCCTCAAGCGATTTCTCTTTGGATCAAATTAATGGTTCAAAAAAGCTTTACTCTATCCTCTCAGAAGTTGGAGGGAGAGAACTTGTAGGTAAAGCAAAAGAATTGTCCCCTGGAACATTCTGGATAGAATAAAAATGGGGGAAAAAAATCCAAATGCGATCATTAGAATTGCCTCTATTCTAATTTTTTTTAGTTTATGGCAAATTTCTAGTCTTTTCATAGAGGTTGACCTTTTACCTGGACCAAGCGAAGTTTTTA
>CACFSX010000044.1 GCA_902569095.1 uncultured Alphaproteobacteria bacterium | reverse complement strand
CTACGACTTAAACATTCTAAATGTTTATACACCAAACGGTAATCCCATTGAAAATAAGAAAAAATTTAATTTTAAAATTTCGTGGTTATCAGAAATAAATAAAATCTCGAGAAATTTTATTAATAATGTTGATAATCTTTTGATAGCTGGAGACTTTAATGTCTTAGAAAATAAAAAAGATGTACTGAATTTTAAAAACTGGGAAAATGACGCTTTAGGATGCATCGAGTCTCGAAAAGTTTTCAGAGAAATACTTTCATCAGGTTTAACTAATATTGTAAGAATCTTCAAAAAGCCAGGTTCATCATTCTCATATTGGGATTATCAAAGAGCATGTTGGGAGAGAAATGATGGCCTATTGATTGATCATTTTCTTATTTCACCAAAGTATCTAAAATATGTAAAAAATATTAATTTTGGTTCAAAATACAGAGGAATGTCAAAACCCTCTGATCATGTTCCAATTTGGATTCATTTAGATATCTGAATAATTTTTTGTTTCTTTTTTTGCACCTGGATGTGTTACTGCACCAAACCTTGCAGACCCAACTGTTTGAGAAAATTTCCATAGTGCACCAGATCCAAAATTATTTTCTCTTTTAGGAATTGATTTTTTTCTTGCTTCTAATGTCTTATTATCAACATTCAAATTAATTTTACCCTCTTTCGCATCAATTAATATTTGATCTCCATCTTCAACAAGGGCAATTGGTCCTGAGGCCATTGCTTCCGGACTTATATGACCTACGCACAAACCTCTTGTTGCACCAGAGAATCTTCCATCTGTAATTAAAGCAACTTTTTCTCCCATACCTTGTCCATATATTGCAGCAGTGGTAGCGAGCATTTCTCTCATTCCTGGACCACCTTTTGGACCTTCATACCTAATTACAATTACATCTCCTGCTTCGTATCGTTTATTACTAACAGCATCAAATGCCGCTTCCTCACAATCAAAACATCTTGCTTTTCCAATGAATCTTTGAGATTTTAACCCTGCTACTTTTACAATAGCGCCATCAGGAGCTAAATTTCCTTGCAAACCGACAACTCCACCTGTCTTAGAAATAGGGTTTTGGGTAGAAAAAATAATTTTTTGAGAATCAAAGTCGACCTCAATAGAGCTTAAATTTTCTTTTAGAGTTTTGCCTGTTACTGTTAAACATGAACCATCAAGAAAACCACCATCTAGCAGTGCCTTCATAATAATTGGAACACCTCCAATATCATGAAGATCTTTTGCAAGATACTTACCTCCAGGTTTTAAATCAGCTATATATGGAGTCTCTTTAAAAATTTTAGCAACATCCATTATATCAAAATCAATTCCTATTTCATTTGCTAAAGCAGGAAGATGCAAAGCTGCATTAGTTGAGCCACCAGAGCAAGCAACAATTCTTGCAGCGTTAATTAAAGATTTTTTATTTACGATATCTCTTGGTTTAAGTTGCATATTAATTAAGTCCATCACCTTCATTCCTGAGTCGTAGGCAAACTTGTCCCTTGACTCATATGGAGCTGGTGTTGATGAAGAACCTGGTAAAGCTAACCCAATAGCTTCAGCTACACATGCCATTGTATTCGCAGTAAATTGTCCCCCACAGGAACCTGCAGATGGACATGCAACCTTTTCTAAATCGCAAAGCTCATCTTCAGTTATCTTATTGGAATCAAATTCTCCAACTGCTTCAAATACGTCTTGGACTGTAACTTCTTTATTTTTATGTTTACCAGGTAGTATTGAACCACCATATAAAAAAACAGAGGGAACATTCAACCTTAACATTGCCATCATTATACCAGGTAAAGATTTATCACACCCTGCAACACCAACTAATCCGTCATAACAATGACCCCTCATAGAGACCTCTATTGAATCAGCAATGATTTCCCTTGAGACCAGTGATGATTTCATTCCCTCATGCCCCATCGCAATACCGTCTGTTACCGTTATTGTAGTAAACTCTCTTGGGGTTCCTGTATTATCTTTAACACCTTTTTTCGCTGATTGAGCTTGACGTGAAAGAGAAATATTACATGGTGCAGATTCATTCCAACATGTAGCAATGCCTACAAATGGTTGGTATATTTCTGTTTCAGTCATTCCCATCGCATAATAATAAGATCTATGAGGGGAACTTTTGGGACCAACCGAAACATGCCGACTGGGAAGATTTTCTTTTTTTATCTTATTCATTTATATTTTTTTAATAATAATTTTCTAAATATTCTACTAAAATCTAATTTACTTTCAAAAAAAGAAAAATGACCAGAATTTTTAATTTTGTATCTTACGGAGCCAAAAATATATTCT
>CACFSX010000043.1 GCA_902569095.1 uncultured Alphaproteobacteria bacterium | reverse complement strand
CATCGTAATTCATTCTAGGGTTGCTTTAGGCAGCTTTTACTTTTGCCACTATTTCTTTAAACGATTCTGGTTCGAGAGCAGCAATATCAGCTAAGACTTTTCTGTTAAAATTAAGATTAACTTTTTTCAATCCATTCATAAAAGTCGAGTATTTAATTCCATTTAATCTACACCCTGCGTTTATCCTTTGAATCCAAAGTCTTCTAAACTCTCTTTTTTTTACTTTTCTATCTCTGTAAGCGTACTGCCCTGCTTTTTCAACAGCTTGGTTGGCCACTTTAAAAGTATTTTTTCTTCTTCCAAAGTAACCTTTAGCTCTTTTTAAAATTTTTTTGTGTCTTGACCTTGTTACACTGCCTGCTTTGACTCGTGACATTTAGATTACCTTAGTTTTGCGTTAATATATTTTTTCACAATTTTTGTATCTTGTTTGGACATCACAGTTGGACCTCTTGACGACCTTTTCATGGTTTTAGTTCTTTTTGTTAGATTATGTCTTTTCCCGCTTGCAAACATCAACACTTTACCAGTTGCTGTTACTTTGAATCTTTTTTTTGTACCACTTTTTGTTTTAATCTTAGGCATATAAGAATTTATAGCGTTTTTTTTTGTCAAATCAAGATCGTTTTTATTAAAGCTATCTAGGCGCTACGACCATAATCATAAGTTTACCTTCAAGTTTTGGCACCTGTTCAATCTTCGCCAAAGGTTCAATTTGACTTTCCAACTTTTTAAGAACATCCATGCCCCTCTGATGATATGCCATTTCTCTTCCTTTAAATCTTAATGTAATCTTGACTTTATCCCCTTCGTTTAAAAAACGCTGAATAGATTTAAGTTTAACAACATAGTCATGATCCTCAATACCAGGCCTGAGTTTAACTTCTTTCACTTCAAAAGTTTTTTGTTTTTTTTTCGCCTCTGCCTGCTTTTTTTGAATTTGATACTTATATTTCCCGTAGTCTATTATTTTACAAACAGGTGGTGCAGCATTTGGTGAAACCTCAACGAGATCCAGGCCTTGATCAAATGCTAGTTTTACGGCTTCTTGTATGTCATATACACCTAACATTTCGCCTTTTTCTGAGATAACTCTTACAGATTTAGATTTAATTCTTTCATTGATAGCTGGGCCTTGCAGCTTTGGTGAGTAAGATCGACCTTTATTCATATTTAACTAATTGCATATTTTAAAAAAATTCCTTTCGACCTGCAATTTACATTATTTCTTAAAAATATTCACACTTTAGCTGATTCTGCAAGAAATTTTTATTTTTTTTATAAAGTCTTCAACACTTAGCACATCTTGATCTTTGGTTCCCAATGTCCTAAGAACGACTTCTTTATTCTTTACTTCCTTGTCGCCTATGACACCAATAAAGTTTATTTTTTGGTTTGAAAGCTCTCTTATTTTATAATTTAACTTTTCGTTTCGAATGTCTGTTATACACTTTATATTCATTTTTCTTAATGTTTTTGCTAATTCTTTTGCATAGCTTTCGCAATTTGAATTAATTGTTGCTAAAGCAACTTGAACTGGACTTAACCATGCTGGGAGTCTCCCTGCAAAATGTTCAATTAAGATGCCAATAAATCTCTCAAATGAACCCAGAATTGCTCTGTGCAACATTACAGGTCTGTATTTTTGTCCATCTACACCAATGTAAGAAGCGTCCAATCTTTCTGGTAACACAAAATCAACTTGAAGAGTTCCACACTGCCAATCTCTTCCTATAGCATCTCTCAAAACAAATTCAAGTTTAGGACCATAAAAAGCTCCTTCTCCGGGGTTAAGTTCGTAGCTATATCCGGCCTTTTCTACTGCGTTTATGAGAGATTTTTCAGCTCGATCCCAAACTTTATCATTACCTGCCCTATTCAATGGACGATCCGAAAACTTTATAACTACATCTTCAAAACCAAAATCTGAATATACTTCCATTAGAAGTTTACAAAAGTCTGATGTTTCTGAAACAATTTGTTCTTCAGTGCAGAAAATATGCGCATCGTCTTGAATAAATGACCTTAATCTCATTAAACCGTGCAGTGCACCTGATGGTTCGTTTCTATGACAACAACCAAACTCAGACATCCTTAATGGTAATTGTTTATAACTCTTTACACCTTGTCTAAATATTTGAACATGACAAGGACAGTTCATTGGTTTAATTGCTAAAGTCTTGTCTTCAGACTCAGAAGTGAACATTTGTTCTCTAAATTTGTCCCAATGTCCTGAATCTTTCCACAAAGAACTGTCAACTAGCTGAGGAGTGTTTACTTCTTTATATCCTGCTTTTTCAAGTTTCTTTCTTATATAAACCATTATATTTTGATAAATTGTCCATCCCTTAGGATGCCAGAAAACAGATCCCGCTGCTTGTTCTTGAAAATGAAATAAACCTAGTTCTTTCCCTAGTTTTCTATGATCTCTTTTTTCTGCTTCTTCTATTTGATTTAAATAATTTGTTAGATCTTTTTCATTAGTCCATGCAGTGCCATAGATTCTCTGAAG
>CACFSX010000042.1 GCA_902569095.1 uncultured Alphaproteobacteria bacterium | reverse complement strand
AAATAAAGTATGACAATTTCTTCGGAAAACTAAAAAGTCTCTCCGAAATAAAAAAATATCCACTGAATGTATTTTCTTGCTATGATATTTATAAGAAAAACATAGTCTTAATTGGAGATGCCTGTCAGGCAATTCACCCGATAGCTGGACAAGGATTTAATCTTGGGCTAAGAGATGCTTTGACTTTATCAATGATTCTAAACAAATCAAAAGAACTTGGTTTGGAACCATTTAATTTAAATTTAATGAAGTCTTATGAACATATGAGAAAAATAGATAAAACATTACTAGTAAATGCAACCCATAGTTTAAATGGTTTGTTTTCGGGGTCAGGAAAATTCAAAAGCTTTTTCAGGAAAACCGGGCTTAAGATTTTTTCTCAGTCTACTTTTCTTAAAAACCAAAGTATGTTATTTGCCATGGGGCTTAAGAATCTTGAAACCTAGAACCGATCGTGTAAATATATTCCCAACTAAAAATACCAGTATTATGGCCATCATCAAAAATTATTCTGATAGCATAATTACCGACTGCCTCAACTTTGTTAATCAATACAGAATTAAAAGCTTTTATCTTTTTGCTAACTTCCAATTCATTTTGTTTATTTTTATTTTCTGCTGAAGGACTACAAGCCCTTAAATATGAAGAAGTAAGCAATAAATAAGTATGATTAGGGTATTCAAACTGAATACTTTTCTTATTTTTATTTAAAGTTACGGACTTAGGGATCATTCAAATTAATCATCAATTAGTCTTGGAATACCATCTGTTACAAAATAAGAAATTTTTTTGTCTTTTGTTAGTAATATTTTTTTTTTACCGTCATATATTAGTTTCTGTCCTGTTTTAGGACAAACCAGAAAATCTAGCCATTTCTTATCAAAATCATTTTTTTTCACGATGGTGTGCCAGAGCTTACTATTTTGTTATCGTTTAAACCCATTTGCATTAAAGAAGTAAGGACAACTAATCTATCATCAAGTGTTTTAGCCTCAAGAAGAGCCTGTTTTTCACTAACATCGAAAGGACAACACATACTGATCATATTAACTAGATCTTCATCATTAGTTGTTTCAACCATTTCCCAGTCGGCATTAATAGAGATCTTTTCAAGAAACATTTTTAATAGTGATTCAAAATCTTTTCTTTTCTTTTGACCGAGAAGACCTAACGCGTCATAGTCTTTCTTATATTCTTCCCACTCAACATTAGCTGATCTAAACCCATTCGAAACTTTCTTTTCTTTAATTACTCTAAATCTGCACACACCTTTCAGAATCAGTTCATATCTGCTATCATTAGTTTCTGAAAATGCAGTAACTCTTCCTGCACAACCAACTTCATAAAGTTTTGGATTTTTAATATCAGAATCTTTTAAAATTTTTTCTTTTGGCTGAATCATGCCAATAATTTTTTTGTTAGCCAGTGCATAGTCTAACATGTGAAGATACCTGTTTTCAAACAAATTAAGGGGGAGCTTTGCTCTTGGTAAAAGCAAAACTCTGTTTAGAGGAAATAGTGGGATTGTTTTCGGTAACTCCTCTAATGTATGTTCAAAACTATACAGCATATAATACAATATGTTTCAAATTCATAAATAATTAAAGTCTTATTTAAAAAAAAACAATTTTATTATTTAAAAATTAAACATTAAAGTATAATATGAGCGGTAAACTGCGGGAATAGCTCAGTGGTAGAGCATCACGTTGCCAACGTGAGGGTCGCGAGTTCGAATCTCGTTTCCCGCTCCATGAAACATTGTATTTGGCCAACATTTTAATATTACACGAATATAATCAATAAAACGAGCATTTGATTACGGGTGGAGAAAAGATCTCTTGGGAAGCAGGACAGACAATTTACAAAGCTGGGGAAGAATCAGACTTTGCTTACCTTCTCATTAAAGGTGAGGTTGAAATTCTGTCTGATAAAGGCACAAGAGTTGGGTTTATTAATAAAGATGAGGTATTTGGTCAACTGTCAATTCTTTTCAATACAAGAAGAACTGTTACTGCCATTGCTCTTAAAGAATCAAATGCTATATTAATCCCTCGAAAAAACTTACTTGATGACTACAACAAGACATCATTCTTTATTAAAGCAATTCTAAGATCAACTTACATGAGATTAACAAATCTCAATACTACAATTAAAACTGATCTTAAAAATCTAAATAAAGAAAAGTAAATATTTAAAAAGTCTAGATTAAATACACTAATTTTAAATTTAAATTTTTATTATAGCATTTTACTTAATACTATGTATTAATAAAATATAATATTATAGAAATATAGTATTAAGGAAATGAATAGATTATGGATGAGGCGTTTAAAGTGTCTTTTGCAAAGGCACAGTCAGTTTTAAATAAATTTAGATATAAACCAAGAAAACAATGGTCGAGTGATGATAGAGTGCTATTTAAACTTTGTAACTTTGCTGTATTATCAAGAAAAAGGTTAAACCAAATATTATTATCTTTGGAGAAGCTTTCAAAATTAAGTGACAAAAGTCATTACAAATATAATGAATTAGATATAAAGTTGCTAAAAG
>CACFSX010000041.1 GCA_902569095.1 uncultured Alphaproteobacteria bacterium | reverse complement strand
TTAGCTTGCGCTACCATTGCCAAAGCGGATTGGTTTAGGATGCTGCTTTGAGCTAGGTTTGCAGATTCTCTAGCAAAATCAGTATCCTGAATTCTTGAAGCAGCAGCTCGTGCGTTGGCAGCTAATGAATGCATATTACTTTGATGCCCTTTTAACGCATTTATTCCCGCAGCAACCTGCCCCAAAGACCTTTGTATTAATGCTGACTGGGTGTCAGCATTTGAAACACCACTTTGGAAGGTCGGTTTGTAAACCGCTCCCATTTGTGATAATGTTCCAGCATTATTTATTGCTAAAACAAATGTTGATAATAAATCTCTATCGTTGAATTTTACCTCTGCTATTTTGTTTGCAGCGTTTATAATCTCGTTTTCCTCTGATTCAATTGCTACTTTATCAACTGTTGATAGTAATCCATTTTTTTTCTGAACTGCTAATTCTCTTAATCGTGTGTTTAAGACTGCTAATTCCATTAAAACGCCTTCGGCAGCATGTAAATATGAAATACCATCTTCGGCATTTCGGGCAGCTATACTTGCACTTCTAGCTTGAGTTGTTATGTTGCTTGCAACCGCAGTTCCCCCAGGATCATTTCCGTTTATTGTTCTTTTGCCAGTAGATAATCTATCTAGAGAGGCCATCATTAATCTCTTTGTCTTCACGGACGCACTAACTGCATTAAGTGAGGCACTACTGTAATTTGAAAGCATTGTCATGTTAAATTCTCCTTATTTTCCATTAACTTTTTTTATTTCTAAATAAAGAAACGACACACTGAGAATTTGTTAAGTTTTAAATTAATTATTCAATTTTTAATTGAAATATTACGTTTTATTGTATAATTACCTTTAGGTAAGTAATTTAAATATGAGTGAAAAGTTATTTTGTCCTGAGTTCGTTTACGATATTTGCGTCGGATTGGCTGTTAAAGACTTTCTAGTAAAACAGCTTTCCCTCGACATGGTTTCCAAAAATTACGCAGACGCAATTTCAACTCATTATAATAATGTGGAAGAAGTAGAGTTGGCAGGACCAGCTGAAGAAATTTTAAGATTCCTTTCCGAGAGAAAAAATCCAATGTTTGAAGCACATGAATTAGCTATCAATTATGTTTATTATAGATTCAAGTTCGATGGAAGAAGTGAAAGAACAATCAAAGGAATATTCAAGAACGCCCTCAAAGGAGATAAAGAACGAAAATATAATAGTAATAAGTCTGTGAAAAATTTTAAAGCTTATTGCTTTTCTATGAGATCAGGACACTTTGAAAAGGCCCCTGCGGGATGGGATATTTCAAAAGAAGAAGATCTTCATGAATTAGGGGAGATTGTAAAAAAAGAACCTTCAATTGACGATTTTATTTAATCATCCAATAAAATCAAATAAATTTAGTTTTGAAATATTAATGAAAGCTTTCTGCGAAGCCTCCTGGCTTGTTAGTTGTGATTGAAGACTGGTTACAAGTGTTGCAAGATCAGCGTCTTGTAGATCACTTACATCTTGATTAATCAAAATTTGTCTTTCTTCTAAAATATCTCTTAGTCTCTGGGCACTATTCATTCGTGCTCCAACTTTTGCTCTTTGATTTGAAACGTGACTTTGTATTGTTACAATTTCATCTAATCGACTAGCGATAGTTTGATCCTTATCGTATATAGTTTGTTCATTTGATAAACTGTTTCCTGCTGCGTCGACCGCTTGAAAAGAAAAAAATGAGGTTGGGGTAACTTGAGCTTTGTCAATACCCGTTATTTGTAAATTTCCAAAATCTATATCCTGACCAAGTGAGTTCACAAGCTTTAAAGTTTTATTTGAATCTTCGAGCGTTGCAGTAATATCTAAATTAGCCCCGTTAATTGCAGTTGCAACATCACTCAAGTCATCACCTGTAATATTTAAAGAAAAATCTGCTGACTTATCACCAGAATTAATAGTGAATGAATAAGTTCCTGGATTTGCATTCGTAAGTGACATTTTTGCTATACCTTCAGCCTTTGCCTCCTCAACACCGCCTGCTGCAGTTCTAATGGATCGACTTATATTATCCAGAGCAGCAAATAAATCTGTTGAAACACCCTCTGAGGTTACAATATCCTGAAAAACAGTGCTCCCGTCGATAGAAGTCTCAATTAATCGAGACTCTGTTACTTGTAAATTTAAAACACCTCTATCTCCTTTATATTCTACCGCTCCGTCTGCGTTCATTTTAAAAGGACTAGTTTTGGTTTTAAAACCAGCATAAATAAATGTTCCAGTTGAATCTTGAGTATTAGCTAATGTCATTAACTCAGCTTTCATTTCATCAAATTCAATTGCTATGGCTTCTCTGTCCATTACCCCGTAAACATCATTTGATGCTTGCACTGCTAATTCTTTTGCTCTAATAAAAACGGTATTAATGGCTTCCATGGTGGTATCCATTATATTCAATCTATCGAGTGCAATATTTGAGTTTTCAATAAATCTATTTACTTTACTTAAATTATCCTTCATGCCTGAAAGTTGCACTGCACCTACAGGATCGTCAGAAGCAAAAATAATATTTTTTCCTGAAGAAATTTTATCTTGGATTTTCTGAATTTTTTCCATGTTGTTGGAAAATTGACCAAGTTGTTGTTCATTGAAAAGTTTATTACTTATTTTCATAAATCTATATTAGCAATTTTCATGCCTTAATATGTTTAAATTATTGAGAAACAACTCGCATCAACGAATCAAAAAGTTCTCTAGCTG
>CACFSX010000040.1 GCA_902569095.1 uncultured Alphaproteobacteria bacterium | reverse complement strand
AATTTCGAAATGGTGGGCACCACTAACAGGAGAAGACAACCAGATCTGTGATGTTGGTGAATGAATGCTAACAATAAATGTTCCTCCACCTTCTAGAGAATCAATCCTAAGATTTTCGTCCTCATAATCGACCTCATAATTGTCAAACTGCGACTCAATTAAATTGAATATGTCATCAAGTGTTTCTTGCGCTTTTTTTTTAAATTCTATCATTATAAATTTGTTTGGTATTGCAAATGTAATCTAATAGTTATATAAATTGAGTCAAGAATTATGAAAAAAGATATTCACCCTCATTATCACAAAATTACTGTAAAGTTAACAGATGGCTCGACATTTGAGACAAGATCCACTTATGGAAAAGAGGGCGATGTTCTCAAACTGGATATTGATCCCGTTTCTCATCCAGCGTGGACCGGTGAAAGTTCAAAAATGCTAGATTCAGACGGTCAGGTAGCAAAGTTTCAGAAAAGATTTCAAAATCTTAATTTTAAAAAATAATACCTTATGAAAGCTGTATGCTTCGACACGCCAGGATCTCCTGATGTCATGAAAGTTTCAAATTTTGAAATGCCTAAAATTTATGATGATCAGGTTCTTATTGAGGTTAAATATGCTGGATTAAACAGGCCAGATATTGTTCAACGCGAAGGAAAGTATCCTGCACCACCTAATCACTCAAAAATTCTTGGGTTAGAAGTCTCAGGCTTTGTTTGTAAAATAGGAGCTAATGTGACAAGGTTTAAAAAGGGTGACAAAGTTGCCGCACTAGTAAATGGCGGAGGATATGCTGAATTTTGTACTTCAGACGAAGAAACTACTTTCAAAATTCCCAAGAATATTTCTTTAAAAGAAGCTGCAACTATCCCTGAATGTTTTTTTACAGTTTGGTCTAACTTAATTATGCGAGGAAAACTAAAAGAGAAGCAAAAGGTCCTTATTCATGGTGGAACAAGTGGAATTGGCATAGCGGCGATACAAATTCTCAAGTTATATAAATCAGAGATATTTACAACAGTTGGGACAAATAAAAAAAAAAGTTTTTGTGAAAGTATTGGCGTTCAGAATGTATTTAATTATAAAGAAACAGATTTTTTTGAAGAAATTAAAAAAATTGAAGAAAAAGGAATAGACATTGTTCTAGATTATGTTGGCGGAGATTATATCAACAAAAACATTAATCTTTTAAAATCTGATGGAAAATTAATAAATATTGGATTTTTAAATGGATCGCTAGCAAATATTAATCTTATGAGAGTAATGTTAAAAAGACTTACTATTACAGGATCGACTTTAAGAATTAGAGAAAAAGCTTATAAAGCAAGAATTTTAGATGATCTAAAAAAAATTGTTTTTCCAAACTTTGAGAATGGCAACATTAAGTGTTATATTGATTCCGTATTTAAATTAAAAGATGTTGTCTCCTCTCACCAATATCTTGAAAGAGGAGAACATATTGGAAAAATAGTTTTAGAAGTTTAGGAATATTGATATGAGAAAACCCTTAATGCCAAAAGCTACTGCTAGTTGGCTAATAGAAAATACTTCTTTATCCTTTGAACAAATTGGAACGTTTGTAGGTCTTCATGTTTTAGAGATCCAAGCCTTAGCCGACGGAGAAGTTTCAAGTGGCATCTTACCTAGAAATCCTGTTGAAAACGGTGAACTTTCAAAAGACGAAATTTCTAAATGTGAAAAAAATCAGAAATTACAATTAAATATCAAAGATTCAGATATACCTGTTCCAGAAACCAAAACAAAAGGTTCACGCTACACCCCACTTTCAAAACGTGCTGATAAACCAAATGGAATCTACTGGTTCATAAAAAATTTACCTGAAATGCCAGATTCAAAGATTTGCAAAGTAATTGGTACTACAAAAAAAACAGTTCAGTCAATTAGAGACAGATCTTATTGGAATATTCAAAATGTACGGGCTCAAAATCCTTTTGAGCTTGGATTATGCAATAAGGAAGACATTGAAGCAATAATTGATAAATACAGAAATAAAGATTAAGAAGAAGCAAGCTTTCTTATTTTGTCTTTAATCATCAATTTCTTTTTTTTTAAATAATTAATCTCTAAATCATCAATACTGATGTTTTTTTTTCTTTTTTGGATTAGTGAGTCGAAAAACTGATGTTTAGAAAGTAAGGATTTAATTTTTTTTTCTTTAGTAAAAATTCTTTGCATATTTAATATGTTATTATTATTTTTTATTAACGTCTACTTTTTTTTAAAATGAAGAAAAAAATTCTTGTTTCAATTGTAATGGGTAGTCAATCAGATTGGAAAATATTGAGTTCAACTGAAAAGATTCTTAAAGACTTTAATATTCCATATGAAAAAAACATAGTTTCTGCCCATAGAACACCTGAGAGACTCTATGACTTTGCAAAAAATGTTAAAAATCGGCAAGTTGAAGTTGTTATTGCAGGTGCAGGTGGGGCAGCACATTTGCCAGGAATGATTTCAGCTTTAACCTCAATGCCAGTAATTGGTGTACCTATTGAAACTAAAACACTTAAAGGTTTAGATAGTTTGCTTTCAATTGTTCAAATGCCTGCTGGAATACCAGTACCCACAGTTGCAATTGGCAAACCAGGTGCCATCAATGCTGCTTTGGCTGCTATCTCAATTTTAGGTAACAAATACCCAAAAATTAAAAAAAAATTAGAAGATTTTAGAATCAAACAAACAAAATCTATTAAAAAAAAACCTATCGATGAATAATTCAACTCTTGGAATAATTGGTGGCGGTCAGCTTGGAATGTTCATTTGTATTGCAGCAAAAAAGTTTGACCTTAAAACTTTAGTT
>CACFSX010000039.1 GCA_902569095.1 uncultured Alphaproteobacteria bacterium | reverse complement strand
GTTTTGAGAACATTTATAAAAGCTGATTGAGGAATTTCTACTTTACCAAATTGCCTCATTCTCTTTTTTCCTTTTTTTTGCTTATCCAACAATTTATTTTTTCTTGTTACATCTCCACCATACAACTTTGCAGTTACATCTTTTCTATAACTATTAATTGTTTCTCTAGCTATTATTTTACCACCTATTGCCGCTTGAAGCGGAATTTTGAATTGTTGTCTAGGAATCAATTTGCATAATTTTTCGCAATACACTTTTCCTCTCGAAACTGACTTTGATCTATGACAAATAAAAGAAAGAGCATCAACTGATTCAGAATTTACAAGAATTTGAACTCTGACTAAGTCACTTTCTGTGTATTCTTTAAACTCATAATCAAAACTTGCATATCCGCTTGTAATTGATTTTAGTCTGTCATAAAAATCAAAAACTACTTCCGAAAGAGGCAATAGGTATTCAATCATAGCTCTTTTCCCAACGTAACTTAAGTTTTTCTGTATTCCCCTTCTTTCTGTACAAAGTTGTATCACTGATCCCAGATATTCATCTGGAAGCAAAATCGTTGCTTTAATAATCGGTTCAGATATTTTTTTTATTTTCATTATGTCAGGTAGTTCAGAGGGATTATGAATATCAAAAGTTTTTCCATCCGTTAGCTCGATCTTATATACTACTGACGGAGATGTTGTAATTAAATTCAAGTCAAACTCTCTACTCAATCTCTCCTGAATTATTTCTAAGTGCAACAAACCCAAAAATCCGCATCTGAAACCAAGACCAAGCGCAGCAGAGGTCTCTGGTTCAAATGAAAAACTAGCATCATTCAAACCAAGTTTTAAAAGACTATCTCTTAATAGATCATAGTCGTCAGCATCAATGGGATACAAACCACAAAATACAACTGGTCTACTAGGTTTAAATCCTGAAAGAGGTTGATTAGTAGGTTTTAATGAGTCTGTAATTGTGTCTCCAACTTTGCAGTCACTTACATGTTTAATACCTGCTGTAATAAACCCTATTTCTCCTTTCTCTAAAACATCAGTATATTTTATTTTTGGAGTAAAAAATCCACATTTCTCAACAATATAAGAAGCTTTGGTACCCATCATTTTGAGTTTCATTCCCTTTTTTAATTGTCCAGCATGAACTCTCACTAGAATAATTACTCCTAAATAAGGATCATACCAACTGTCAATTAACATTGCTAAAAGGGTTGATTCATTTACTGTTTTTGGGTGTGGAAGCCTCTCGACTATTGCTTCCAGAAGTTCATCAATACCATTTCCTGTTTTTGCAGAAACAAGAATGGCGTTTGATGCATCTAAACCTATAACGTCTTCAATTTGCTTTTTTATCCTGTCTGGTTCAGAAGAAGGTAAATCTATTTTGTTCAAAACAGGAATTATTTCATGATTATTTTCTATAGCCTGATAAACATTTGCTAAAGTTTGAGCTTCAACGCCTTGAGAAGAATCAACAACCAGAAGTGAACCTTCACAAGATGCCAAAGATCTACTGACCTCATAAGAAAAATCAACGTGACCAGGCGTATCCATTAAGTTAAAGTTGTAAATTTCTTTATTTTTCGCTTTATATTTGAGATAAACAGTTTGGGCTTTTATCGTAATTCCTCTCTCTCGCTCGATTTCCATTGAATCCAAAACTTGTTCTTTCATTTCCCTCTCAGGCAATCCTCCACACCTTTGAATTATCCTGTCAGCGAGAGTCGACTTTCCATGATCTATGTGTGCGATAATTGAAAAATTTCTAATTCTTTCAATTAACATTATCTTAACTTCGCATTAAATTGTGTCCTAGCTTGAGAAATTATTTTAGTGGATAACTCATTAATTTCATTTTCGCTTAGAGTTTTTGAGTCAGATTGGATAATCACTTCCAAAGCAATTGCTCGCAAATTTTCATTCTCATAATTATCAAAAACTTTTACATCGGAGATGATGTCTCTATCAATGTTTTTAATATAATTAACAAGATCAATTGACTTAAGCTTTTTATCCACTTCAAAAGAAAAGTCTCTTACTGAGTGTTGAAAATTAGATTCAAAGAATTTATTTTTTGTTTGAATTCTTTTTTTTATATTTTCTAAAATCTCTGAAATATATACCTCAAGAACAATAATCGTATTTTTAATCTTAAAACTTTTTGACACATTAGGATGGATCTCCCCAAAACTAGCAATTTTTAATTCAGAAAAATATACAGAGCAACTTTTTCCTGGATGAAAAAAAATATTATTTTCGTTTTTAATTTTGATCTTATCTAAGGGAATTTTCAATAATCTAAGCAGACTCACTAAATCGGATTTAATATCGAAAACATCATAGTTTCTGTTATTGGCAGTCCAATTTTTATCTATTGCTCTACCCGACCTAACTATTGTTAGACAGTCCTTTTGTTCTCCGGGGTGTACACCAGTAAAAACTGGTCCTATTTCAAATATTGATATATTTTGGCGATCTTTGTTATTATTTTTGTTTACTATATTTAATAGTCCGCCTAATAGATTTTGTCGCAAACATGATAGATCTTCGCTTATAGGATTTAAAATTTCAATATTATCCATATCTCCTGAGACATTTTCCTCCCATTTTTTATTTGAAAAAGACCAAGAAATAATTTCCATAATATTTCGACTCACAAGTAGCTCTTTTATTTGTCTTTTTATTTTTTGAGTTACAGAAGTTACACTCGCTTCATTATTTTTTTTTAAATCGAAAGCTTTGTTTGGTATCTTTTCGTAACCTAAAAGTCTACCAACCTCCTCTACTAAGTCCTCTTTAATTTTTAAATCTTGTCTCCAAGAAGGGGGGATTATTAAAAATTTATCTTTTAAATCTGTTATTTGACAACCTAATTTAACTAATTTTTCACAAATTGAATTTTCCTCTATTTCGTGACCTAATATCTTTTCGAAAAACTTTTTCTCAACACTTATTTTAGTAAAAGATTTAGTTAGGT
>CACFSX010000038.1 GCA_902569095.1 uncultured Alphaproteobacteria bacterium | reverse complement strand
TTTTTATAAATTCTTATTCTTAGGTATAAGAAAAATATTCGGAATTAAATTAAAGGTCTCTGGTGAACAAGAGAAAAAAAGAGTTATGTTTATTTCAAATCACATTTCGTATTTGGATATAATTATTTTAGGTTCTTTAGTTAATGCAGTTTTTGTGGCTAAATCAGAGATAAAAAATTGGCCAATTATCAATAAACTTTGCTTGTTAGGGAAAACAATTTTTATTGAAAGAGAAAATCGAAGATCTGTAAAGAAACAAGCTTCTCTTATAAAGGAAAATATGGAGAATGATTTAAATGTAATTTTGTTTCCAGAGGGCACCTCAAGTGATGGTTCAAAAGTGTTGAGCTTTAAAAGTTCTCTTTTTGGAGTTGTTGATCATAAAGAATTAGGAAGATACAAGTTACAACCAATTTCAATTTCTTACAATAAGCTTGACGGTCTTCCATTAGTTAAAACTCATAGACCATTTTTAGCTTGGTTTGGTGCTATGAATTTAGCACCACATGTCTGGCAGTTTCTTGGACTTGGAACCAGCGAAGTCAATATACGTTTTCACAAGTCAGAAAATTTTTCTTCTTTTTTGAATAGAAAAGAAGCCTGCAAGTATTGTTTTGAAAGGATTTCTCAACAAGTAAAAAATGACTACAACTTATTAGAGGTTGACAATCAAGTTAAATTAAATGAATTTAAACTGTTGTAAAAGGTTAAAATTTATTTAATTAATTATATACATGTATCAATCGTTCTTTATTAAAACCTACGGATGTCAGATGAATGAATATGACTCCGAAAAGCTTAATGATCTTCTCGAGTTCAATGGGTATAAAGCATCAAATAATATAGAAGAATCGGATATTGCTATACTTAACACATGCCATATAAGAGAAAAGGCTTCGGAAAAGTTGTATTCAGATTTAGGTAGGCTGTCAAAATTCAAAGAAAATAAAAAGAAGATTGGAAAAAAAATGCACATTATTGTTACTGGTTGCGTTGCTCAGGCTGAAGGGGAGGAAATACTCAAAAGAAACAAGAGTGTAGACTATATCTTTGGTCCTCAAAGCTTTCATAAGCTTCCAAAGATCCTAAAGAACTTCGACAATAATAAAGTCTATAATGATTTTCTATGTGAGGACAAATTTTCTTCTTTAATACCATCCAGAAGTAAAGAAGTAAGTAAACTGGTGACAATTCAAGAGGGATGCGACAAATTCTGCTCTTTTTGTGTTGTCCCTTACACAAGAGGGGCCGAGTTTTCAAGGTCGGTAGAAAATATATACGCAGAGACAACTGCCTTGGTGAAAAACGGCGCCAAAGAAATAACATTACTTGGGCAAAACGTTAGTTCATACGAGTCTAGTGTATTTGAATGCGGAGTAAAAAAAAAAATTAAATTAGGTGATTTGTGCCAGATTTTGTCTGATATCCAAGGGTTAGCAAGGATAAGATATCTTACATCTCACCCAATAGATATTGACGAAAATCTATTAAACCAGCATCAAATAAATACAAAACTAATGCCTTTTTTACACTTACCAATTCAGTCTGGCTCTGACCGTATTTTAAAAAAAATGAATAGAAAGCATAATAGGTCTTTTTATCTGAATTTGATTGAAAAGATAAAGAAACTTAATAAAGATATGGCTTTTTCTTCTGATTTTATAGTTGGGTATCCTGGCGAAACAGATGAAGATTTTCAAGAATCTCTTGAAGTAATTGAAAAGGTCAGATTTGCAAGTTCATATTCATTTAAATATTCACCTAGGCCAGGAACACCTTCTTCATTGAAAAATAACCTTATCGATACTGATGTAGTTGATACAAGGCTTAAAAAAATGCAAAGTATTTTAAATAAATATCAGAGGGAATTTAATTTAACTTTTATAGATAAAACTGTTGAAGTTCTTTTTTCTGGTAAAGGAAAAAAACATAATCAATATGTAGGAAGAACTCCTCACCTTCAGCCTGTTCATGTGTTTTCTTCTAGAGATATAGAAGGGAAACTCTTGAAAGTAAAACTAGAGAGTCTTACCTCATATTCTTTTCATGGAAAGTTATCTGCATAGAGAAATTGTTGACAAAAGAATTAAATAAAAACTTAAATATTTATTCTAAGAAAATGTCATTTAGTGATAATTCCTTATTACTAATTGTTTTTGGTGAACACGACAAATTCCTCAAAATCATCGAAAATAAATTATGTGTATCAATAATTACAAGAGGAAATTTTCTCAAGGTTAGTGGTGAGGCAGATAAAGTTGAAATAACTTGCAATTTATTACAAACATTATTTGATAATGCTAAAAAAAATAATTTTTTGGAAGAGGGTGAAGTGCACGGGATGATCAATCTATTTAAAGACACTAAAAATGTAACACTAGAAGGTAAAGAAAATATAAATTCATTAAATTTTACTGCTGGAAAAAAATTAATAAAACCTAGATCCAAAAAGCAGATTGAATATTTCAATCTACTAAGGAAGAAAAACCTAGTTTTTTGTTGTGGCCCAGCTGGAACAGGAAAGACATATTTAGCTGTTGCTTTCGCAGTTTCAATGCTAAAATCTGGGCAAATCGAGAAAATAATTTTATCCAGACCAGCTGTTGAGGCAGGAGAAAGGCTTGGATTCCTTCCAGGTGATTTGAAAGAAAAAATAGATCCTTATTTAAGACCACTTTATGACGCCCTAAACGATATGCTTTCTTTTTCAGAGGTGTTAAAAAAAATAGAAAATGGAATGATTGAAATTGCACCTTTGGCTTTTATGAGAGGAAGAACTTTGTCAAATTCTTTTATCATTCTTGATGAATCTCAGAATACAACAGCAATACAAATGAAGATGTTTTTAACAAGGCTAGGTGAAAATTCAAGGATGATAGTTAATGGTGATTTATCTCAAGTTGATCTTCCTTCAGGAACAAAATCTGGTTTGCGCGAATCAATGAATATTCTTAAAGATATAAAAGATATAGGATTTATAGAATTTGAAGATGGTGATGTTGTAAGAAATCCATTAGTTTCACAAATTGTGTCTAAATATAACGAGTTTGAAAAAATCCAAAGGGTTGGAGAGAAGTATAAAAAAAAATAACAAAAAAA
>CACFSX010000037.1 GCA_902569095.1 uncultured Alphaproteobacteria bacterium | reverse complement strand
ACTACGAGACAGCAAACTGTTAACGATCGTAATATAAATAAAGTTCTTGAGTATAATAAAATTGATCAATTTTCAGTTTGGGAAAACGTTGATAGTTGTTGGATTAAAGCATACAAACCCGTCAAAACTTCAGAATATAGTTATGAGGTTTGTCGTGATTTGGAATGGTATTATTTTGAATATGGTCCATGGAAAAAGGGTTCAGCTTCAACTGGTGTTTCAACATACTGTAGAAATACTGGCTCTAACATGGTTAATGGAGTTAGTAATAAAAAAAAAACTAAATCCAAGTTTTCAGAAAAAAAAAAAAGTTTACCAAATTGGAGGATGACAAATGACTATACTCATTGTTCTTCTGATATTTATGACAATAAAATAATTTCTAATACATGTTATAATGAAAATCAGCAATCTTTCAATTTTCCTTTTTCACTAGAAAATCCTTATGGCAAGCATCAAGGGAGTGATATTTGGGGGGGAGACGTATTTTCTCCAGTAAATACATTGCAAAAATGAGAGAAAATATTTAAAATTTAATTATGGCCTTAATTGATACCATCAAATATGACTCGGTTTCAGATAATGAATTAGTTTGGAAATATCCTAGAGATGACTTTAAAATCGGTTCTCAATTAATTGTAAATGAATCTCAAGATGCAATTTTTGTCAAAGGTGGTCAAGTCTTAGATAGTTTTGAAGCCGGAACTCATACTATTACTACCGGAAATATTCCATTACTTGAAAAAATTATTAATTTGCCATTTGGGAAAAACACACCTTTTACTGCAGAGGTCTGGTATATAAATAAAACAGTAAAACGTGACTTGAAATGGGGTACACCTCAAACAATTCAGGTTATGGATAAAAGCTTAAATTATCCTGTAAGCGTAAGAGCGTTTGGTTTATGGGGTATAAGAATTAAAAACTCAAGGTCTTTTTTAACTCAGATTGTTGGAACACAGAGTGAAATAAGTTCAGATAGAATTTTTCATTATTTTAAAGGAGAAATAATACAGAGATTAAGTGACATTATTGCAACATCAATAGTTGTAAATAATATTTCAATTTTTCAGATTATTACTCAGCTTAATGAATTATCAGAACTTGCAAAAAAAATAATAACAGAGGAGCTTGAAAGATTCGGAATTGAGCTTGTTAATTTTAACGTGCAAAATATAAGTATTCCAAAAGAGGAAATGGAAAAAATTCAAAAAGTCTATGATAAAACATTGGAAGTTAGAGAACTTTCAAAAATAGAAGCTGGAGGAAGTTTCAACGCTGTTAAAACATTTGAAATCTTAAAAACTATGTCTGAAAATCCAGGAGATGGTGGAACAGCAAATGCGATGATTGGAGCTGGTTTAGGAGCAGGAATCGGACTTGGAGCAGGGCTACCACTTGGAAATCAAATGGGTAAGCACATGCAGGTTGATAATAATTCATCTTCTACAAATTCTCTAGAAGACAGATTAGAGAAATTAAAACAACTTCATGATAAAAAACTAATAACAAAAAAAGAATTTGAAGATAAACGCAAGCAAATCATAAAGGACTTATAATTTGAAAAAACTTAGTTTAGCTTTATTTTTAATTATTGCTGCAACAATTATTGTTGTTGCAGTTTTATTAGCTCCAGAACAAGTTCATAATACTTATTTTTGGGTTACAATTGGGTGGCTTGTTTTTCTTTCATTTCTTAATTGGTTTGTATCAACTTACATATTTTTAAAAAGTGGAAAAAATTCAATAAACACAAAATTTGGAATTTTGCCATCTTTAAATGTTGTTGTTTTTATTTATTCAATAATAAGTGCTACTTTCTTACTTTTTACTTGGTTTACAAATGAATCTAATGTCTTGCCAAATTGGCATTTGATTACTCAAATTTTGCTTTTTTCTACTTTGAGTATTTTTACAATCTTCTTTTTATTTGCATCAAAAGGCGCTGAGATATCCAAAGGAAACTTTAGTATCGATAAAACAAAATTACTAAGTACAACCGAGTACTTAAAAAGCCAGGATCAAAATGATGAGAATAAAAAGTATCTTGGCGAATTATATGAAGTTATTAATTACTCTATCCCTCATCTGACTAAATTAAAGTCAGAAGAAAATTATAGAGATCTTACCAAAATCTTTAAAAAGCATTTTATTAATAAAGAGAAAGTTAAAACTGAAATTATAAAAAAAGCGATTGTTATTGCTAAAAACTGTTGATGAAGAAATGTTAAAAAAAATAATAAAAAATTTCTATGATCTTAAAAAATTAATAATAATCTTTATAACCTTTTATCGATATGGGGGTATTAAAGGTTATTGGAATTTTTCTGGAAGTTGTTTGTTTGACCTGTCTTGCTCTAGATTTGCATATAAAGAAATAAAATCAAAAAAACTCTTTCCAGCAATTTTTTTAATTTTGAAAAGATTCTATTATTGTACACCCAAAAGATATAAAAAGTTTAATTTAAACATAAAGGAGGAAAAATGAAATATAAATATATGGTGACTAGTTTTACGGCACATGTGAAAGAGGGCGATGATGATTGGGTTGAAAAATTTAGGACTCAGTTAGAGGTTCAACTTGAGGAACACGCTAATGATGGTTGGGAGTTTGTAGGACAATATGAGTTCTGGGTTGACTTTGCTCCAGGTTGTTTTTCAAGATTTTTTGGATCCAAAACACAAAGTAGCAAATGTCAACAACTTGTTTGGAAAAAACCAATTTAAATTGTTTTTTTTATGCTTCATTGTCAGAGTTGCAACGCTCCTATTACAGACAAAAACTCAACAAACTGTAGTTATTGTGGTTCATTAATAATAAAAGAAGAAAAATTTATTGAAAATGAAGCTGGTAGCTTAGAAGAAAAATCAAAAGATAATGATCATTTTGTTATAGTTGCAAGACAAAAATATGAAAGTAAACGGTATGATGATGTAATTGATATCACTACTAATGGTCTAGAAAGTAACAAGAACTGTTCTGAAGGTTGGGGGCTCCTAGCATTAGCTAGAGCCCAATCAATATCCGCGTCAAACTTTGAAAAGAATTTTTTATCTATCGAAGCTTGCTGTAAAAGATTAATGAGTCTTGAGAAGAAAAATTATTCTAATTATTTCAATGAAATCTATGATTTGTT
>CACFSX010000036.1 GCA_902569095.1 uncultured Alphaproteobacteria bacterium | reverse complement strand
ATAAAACTTTTGTAGCTCCTGATGTTAATATAATTTCAGTTACACCTGTTCAGGGTTCAGGTCTAGATATTGAACGAGTTCCTGGTAAAATTCAAACAATTAACAGAAACCAGCTCGGTAAAAAGAAGAATTTATCAATTACAGAAACATTAAACAGAGAAACCACAGGTATATCTTTATTTAACTTAAACAGTTCTCCTATGCAAAACGATATAAACTTTAGAGGGTATGTTGGGGGGCCTCTCCTAGGTACAGCTCAATCGATAGCTGTTTATCAAAATGGTATGAGAATAAACGAATCATTTGGAGAAGTTGTTCAATGGGATTTAGTCCCTGACTTTGCCACTAATAGCATGCAGATTTTTACTGGTGGTGATCCAATTTTTGGTCAAAATGCTCTTGGAGGTGCCATTACACTGGAGATGAAAAATGGTTTTAATTTTCAAGGTGCACATTTGACTACCTCTGGTGGTAATCATGGTAGAACAAACGAAATTATTGAATATGGACAAGAATTCGGTGATTTTGGTGTCTATTTAGGAGCAAACTTCAATTACGACAATGGATATAGAGAACATTCTGAATCATATTTAAATACTGTTTTTGGGGATGTAAGATATAGACCAAATGAAAATACTGAACTCTTCGTAAATTTTGGTCAAGCTTATACAGATTTAAGAGGTAACGGTGCGGTACCTTTAACATTAATGGATTTAGAAGGAAGAGATGCTGTCTACACGTATCCTGATAACACTCACAATAAAAATTACTATGCAAATTTCGGTGGTAATCATTTTGTTAATGATAGCCTCTCTCTTCAAGGTAATATCTTCTATCGTCACATGGAAAGAAGAAATTATAATGGTGATGAGTTTGAAGCCGGCGACTGCGGGAAGGGATATAATTTCTCTAAAGGCGCAGCTGATGGTATTCTTTGCTCAGAGTTAGAGATCACAGGCGGTTCCACTGAACAGTACTTAGATGTAAAAGGATCTCCGATTAATTATACTCATCTAGGTTTATCGCTTGAAGATGACGAAAATGAAATTGAAGACATAGGTGCAATTAATAGGTCTAACACAAAGCAAAATCAAATGGGTCTTAACTTTCAGTCAACCTTGGATCATGGTTTTTATGACAAAAATAATACACTTATCACTGGTCTTTCTTACGAATTTTCACACAACAGTTTCGCGTCTTCAACAGAGTTAGGTATAATACAGTCAGATAGGGGTGTCCAAGGAACAGGGGTGCTTCTGAGTCAAGATTCAGAGGGCGAAAATATTTTTATAACAAACCTTGAAGCAACAACTCACAACCTAGCTTTGTACGGAAGTAACACAATCGATTTAGACGATGTTACTTCACTAAATCTTTCAGGAAGATGGAACTGGGCTTCTTTGAAAATGGAAGATCAATACTCGACCGCGTTAGAAGGACATCATTTTTTTAATGAGTTTAACCCTGGAATTGGTATTACTAGAAAGTTAGGAAATACCTATGTTTTGGGTAATACGTCTGTTTACGCAACATACAAAGAATCAAGCCGCAATCCATCGGTAGCAGAATTGGGTTGTGCTGACCCCAACAATCCATGTAGATTACCTAACTCATTTCAAGCCGATCCTCCACTAAATGAAGTTAAAAACAGAAGTTTTGAATTCGGAGCTAGAGGAGTCAGGAATGATCTAAATCTTGTTGGTTTGGATCATAGCATCAATTGGAATGCAACAGCCTTTGCGGGAAGAAACTACAATGATATTATTTTCATTGGTGGAAATAAAGTTGGTACAGGTTATTTTAGAAATGTTGGAAATACTCAAAGGATGGGGGCAGAGTTAGCTGTAAATGGAAAATTAGGCAAAAATATTTCTTGGTATGGGAACTACTCATATGTAAGAGCTTCATTTGAAACTCATCAAAAGATTGCAAGTGCTGGACATTCTGAAAATCCTCATGCATGTGAAGGTCCAGAGGAGTATGGAGCGGGTGGTGACGCAGCTGCTACAGCTGATCAAGATTCTTGTGAAGCAAATGAGTCTTATCAAATTCAGGTTGGACCGGGAGACGCAATCCCGGGTTTATCTCCACATATTGGTCGACTTGGAATTAGTTTCACACTTTTTGATGGCTTTGATCTTTTTGTGGACGGTGAATATAATTCTCGCCAGTTTTACAGAGGAGATGAAAATAATGCTGAAGGAAAACAAGTTCCGGGATATTTTCTGTTAAACTCGTCATTTGAGTATACAGTACCAAAGCAAAATTCCGATGCTGCAGGTTTCAGTACATCCATTTTCTTTGAAGGAAGAAATCTATTGGACACAAACTTTGAAACTGGTGGTATCTTAGCTGAAAACGAGGTTGATGGAACTGGTGGAAGTGGAACTTTTGTTACTCCAGGTCAACCACTTACTGTATTTGGTGGCATGAAATTTACATGGTAGTTTTAAAGTTGTTAAAATTTTCTTTTGAGCATATATTATAATTTATGAAAATAAATCATTTACTATATACATTAATTTTTTCATTTGCTTTAGTTAAAGGAAATGTTGAAGCCAATGATAACTTTGATCTAGATGACATAAAGCTATATGACATAGTTAAAGTTGAACAATGTCTTGATCAGGCTTACGATACAGTTCCAGGTCATGCAAGAAAACTAGAATTTAAAATAGAAGGAGACAATCCTATATATGAATTTGACATTGAATCATCTAAAGACGGATCGACTTATAATGTTGAATGCAATGCAGAAGAGGGATTTATCATAGAAGTTGAAAGGGAAGTCGATGAAAACAACCCTATTTTCAAGAGCGGTGCTAAGGTTACGCTTCAGCAAGCAAAAGAATATGCATTAAAAATACATCCTGGGAGAGTTGTTGCTGAAGAAAGAGAAATTGGAATGGATGGAACACTTACTTATGAATTTGATATTCAGACACAAATACAGGTTATGAAATAAAAGTTGATGTTGATGCAATCACTGGAAAAATCGAAGAGGCAAACTTCGAACTTTATGAGATTGGAATAGAGAAAGAATAGTTAATTGAATTAGACTTGATATTAGTCTAGTATTCGTAAATATATAGATTAAACCCAGATCCCAAAATATTTTATTCTAAATTAGAAATATTTTCCTCGGTAGCATAACTAATCTAACAAGTTAAAAAAACACTAATAAATTTTCCAAAATGAAAATACAATTATCTTTCTAATGGTACCAAATCAAATAGATGTTGATTCATCAAAAGATGAACAACAATACAAGCAGCATATCCAAGTAAGATAGCCCATGCCCATTTTAAATGTGCAAAGAAGGTGTACACACCTCTGGCTTGACCCATTAAAGCAACTCCTGCTGCAGAACCAATCGACAATAAAGATCCACCAGTTCCTGCTGTTAAGGTAATTAGTAACCATTGTCCCATATCCATTTCAGGATGAGCAGTCAATACTGCATAAACAATAGGAATATTATCAATTATTGCTGAAAGAATACCTACCAAAATGTTTGCATTAGTAGGCCCGAGCGTTTCATACATCGGACCAGAGATTAGTTGTAAATATCCAAGAGAGGCGAGGCCACCGACCGCTACTAATATTCCATAGAAGAATAAAAGGGTATCCCATTCAGCTCTTCCTGTTATAACAAAAATGTCAAATTTATTTTTGTCA
>CACFSX010000035.1 GCA_902569095.1 uncultured Alphaproteobacteria bacterium | reverse complement strand
AAGATTCTTCTAAAATTCAAACCATCAATTATTTCGATGAGTTGGGAAAAGGTTAAATTAGAGAAGAAAATATTTGAAATTTTTAATATTTCGATTTTTTTTTTTAGTTTTAGTCCTCCTGAAATAAAAGGATCAATTGCTAAAAAAAATTCTTTTTTTTTAATTTGCGATTGAAAAATTAAGTTCTCACCTTTCCCAAAACCAATCTCAAGATTAAAATTTCTACGAAATTTTTTTAGTTTTCTTTTTGTATTGGTAAAATTCACATCATTAAAAAAAAATTCGTAATTTTTTAAATCAGCTAGATTCAATCCTTTTGTTTTTCTTGAGAGCTTTCTACCATAGAAGGGAAGCATGATTAATATTCATTTAATATTGTTTCAACTAAATCTAATCTTTCCCATGAAAATGATCCTGTTTGAGTTATATAGTCTCTTCCAAAATGACCATATGTAGAAGTAGCTTCGTAAATAGGCTGATCTAACTTCAGATGCTCTTTTATTCCATTTGGAGATAAATCAACATGATTTTTTATTATAGCAATCATTTTACTCACATCTAAATTTGATCCACTATCTGTTTTCAAATAAATTGAAATTGGCCTTGCAACTCCAATAGCATATGAAAGTTGAAGTAGGCATTTTTTGACAAGTTTTGTGGCTACGACATTTTTGGCTATATATCTTGCAATATAAGCTGCCGATCTGTCCACTTTTGTGTAATCTTTTCCAGAGAATGCTCCGCCTCCATGAGGAGCTGAACCACCATATGTGTCAACTATAATTTTTCTACCAGTAAGACCGGTGTCTCCATCCGGACCTCCAATTACAAACCTACCAGTTGGATTTATTAAAATATCTTCAGACTTTGGGAGGATTTCAACCGGGATAGATTCTTCAATAATTTGTATAACTTTTTTTCTTATTTGTTCATTTTTAATATCTTCAAAATGTTGTGTTGATACTACAATAGAAGTAATATTTTTGGGTTGATTATTTTCGTAGTACATCGATACCTGGCTTTTTGAATCAGGCCCAAAAAAAGAATTATTTTTTTTTCTGTAATTAGATAGATTCTTTAGAATTTTATGAGAATAATGAATTGGTGCCGGCATTAAATAATCAGTTTCAGAACAAGCATAGCCAAACATTATTCCTTGATCACCTGCGCCTATATTTTCAGAAGAATCCACCCCTTGTGAAATGTCTTGAGACTGGTTATGCAAATAATTCTCTATCTTCACATTTTCCCAGTGAAAACCATCTTGTTCATAACCAATGTCTTTTATTTTTTCTCTTATTTTCTCATTTATAATTTGATTATTTACTTCATCATGATTTTCATTTATTTTCACTTCTCCTGACAGAATAACTCTATTTGTTGTTGCAAGAGTCTCACACGCTACCCTTGAGTTTCTGTCTGCTTTCATGTAGAGATCAACAACTAAGTCTGAAATTTGATCACAAATTTTATCAGGGTGACCTTCTGAAACTGATTCGCTAGTAAAAATAAAATTTGATAAGTTTTTTGACATAAAAACTTAGTACTATTTCATAATTAGAAAATTTTCAAATCTTTTCTTTTTTTTATTATGAAATCACCAAGCATGCTCACAAAAAAAGTTATAAAGATTAAATAAAACAAAATTACATTTTTATATCTTATAAAGAAAGTGTCGTTTTTACCTAATTTCAATTCGAAATCGATAAAACCACTTTTATTCAAACCTATCTTTTTAAGTGTTTTGCCGTTTTTATCAGTCACTACAGAAATTCCTGAGTTTGCAGAACGAACCAGAGGAATACCTTTTTCTACAGCACGAAAAATGGAAGCAGTTAAATGTTGTTGAGGACCAACAAAATTTCCAAACCAAGCATCGTTAGTAATGTTAATTAAAAGTTCGACTTTTTTCGTGTTAAATGTCTGAAAAATTGCTTCATAGCAAATAGAAGGTTCGAAGTATATTTTTTCTTTTTCAAACTCCAGATAAAGAATTTCGTCCTTATCTCCTTTGCTAAAATCTGTTTTTCCAGGTGTAAGTTTGAAAATGTTAAATAAAGATCTTAATGGAATAAATTCACCGAAAGGTACTAATTTTTTTTTGTCGTAAAAAATTAAACCATCTTTTGTTATAATAAAAAAAGAATTGAAAACTTTAAAATTATTACTTTGAAATTCTCTTCTTAATCCTCCTGTAATTATAGTTGTATTTTCATTAACATTTTTTTTTATGTAAGTTGTTAAATCTTCGTTCTCATCTAAAAAACCAGTAATTGCAGCCTCTGGCCATATTACTAAAAGCTCTTTATTGCTGTTCTTTTTTGATAGTTTCAATAGTTTATCTAAATGTTCTTGAAATAACGTTCTATCCCACTTTTTATTTTGAGGAATATTTGGTTGTACAACTCGTATCGCAATCGTCTTCGGTTCAGCTTGCTCTTCTTTGACTGGAAAAGTTGAGAAAGATAATAAAAACATAGGAAATAATATCAAGGGAAAAATAAAACCAATATCATTTTTTATTAAATATAAAACTATTGAAACTATCCATAAGATTGTCAAAAAAGACAATCCAAAGACTCCAATGTAGGATGTGACTCTAATAAAATTTTCGTTAAAAATCCAAATGTGTCCGTAAAGATTAAAGGGCAACCCCCCAAAAATATTCGATCTTAATAATTCAGATATAAAAATGAAAAAAGAAATTAACAGAATCTTAGAAAAAAAAAATTCATTAATCCTCTGAAAATTTATAAATTGTTTGATTAATATACAAGGAATAACAAAGAATAAACCCATTAAAGATGGAAAAATAATTAGAACTAATGGGGCTAAGAGTTTGTGTTCTTCATAAACTAAGAAAGGATTAACAATCCAATGCATCGAAGTAATAAAGAAACCAAACCCAAATAACCAGCCAGGCAATAAAGAACCAAACTTAAGATTTTTGTGAAATAACCCTTGTATCAGTAAATAGTGTCCTAGAATTGACAAGGGAATAAATATTGACGAAAAGAAAGAGACTCCGCTTAATAAACCTCCTAATAAAAAAAAAAAATAGTTTGGAGCTTTATTTGACATTAACAAGTATTCTTTTAATTTTCCTTGTATCTGCGTCTCTTATTGTAAATTCCAATCCGCTTTGGTGGCTTATAACCTCTCCTCTACTTGGGATCTTACCTAGCAAGTTAAAAACCAAACCTCCCACGGTATCAATGTCTTCTTTTTCTTCGTCACTAAAATAGCCACCTATCTTTTTCTCCAAATCTTCGACAGGCAATCTAGCGGAAACATCGTATGTTTTTTTTGAAATTTTCTTTATCTCTTCAATTTCTTCAAAATCATGCTCATCTTTTATCTCACCAACTATTTCCTCAACCAAGTCTTCAATGGTAACTAGTCCATTAGTACCTCCAAATTCGTCAACTACTATAGACATGTGAATTTGTTCTGATCTCATTTTTAGTAAAAGATCAAGGATCTTCATTGAAGGTGATGAAAATAAAATCTTCCTTGTAATAGTTTTTGAAAGACTTAAATTTTCTTTCTTTTTTTTGTTATTAACTTTCTCAAATAAATCTCTGATATGAATCATACCAATTATCTTGTCTAAATTATCCTGAAAAACAGGTATTCTAGAATGTTTTGTCTTATTTATAAAAGTTATAAGTTTTTCAATTTTTATATCTGAAGAAACGGCATCTATATCAGCTCTAGGAATCATCACATCTTCTATGCACTTATCACTGAGATTGATTACGTTTTTAAAAATATTTTTAGTTCCGTCATCAATTTTTTCTGAACTACTTTTATTTTCATCAATCAAGTCCTCAATGACATTTTTAAGTTCCTCTTTCTTATTAGACCTAAACAATGAAGTAATGCTACTGTAAAAATTCTTTATCATAACCCTTGTTGTATTTTCCTCATAATATCTTTTTCTTTTGCTTCCATCATAATAGAGTTTTTCTTATTAGTATGGTCAAAACCATAAAGGTGCAAAGCACTATGAACGATCATATGAAGTAGGTGTTCAAAAAAATTTTTTTTTTGTTCACTAGCTTCTGAAAGAATTTTTTCTAGTGATATAACAATATCACCTAAAACAAGACAATTTTCTACATTACTTATCATTCTTTTTTCGTTTTGAGGAAAAGATAAAACATTTGTAG
>CACFSX010000034.1 GCA_902569095.1 uncultured Alphaproteobacteria bacterium | reverse complement strand
GAGTTTAATAAAAAAAATGTTAATATTATAGGGGTATCCAAGGACTCTATCGAGAAACATCAAAAATTTACCTCTAAATATAACTTAAATTTAAAATTAGCTTCCGATGAGGATCTTAAAATATGTAAAACCTTTAAAGTTTGGGTTGAAAAATCAATGTACGGAAAAAAATATATGGGTATTGAAAGATCTACCTTTTTATTTAATGAAAATCTTCAACTTGTTAAATCCTGGAGAAAAGTAAAGGTAAATGGGCATGCTGAGGAAGTTTTGAACTCCATAGACTAGCTAAATTTTATCAATTGATTTTCTAAGAAAAAATCAATTTTTCCGTCAAGTACACCAGTTGTGTCAGAAATTTGCTTATTTGTTCGATGATCTTTGACCATAGTATAAGGTTGAAGAATATACGATCTTATTTGGTTACCCCACCCAATATCACCTCTTTCTTCTCTGTTTTTTTTACTTTCTTCCTCCTCTTTAATTATTTGTTTCTCATATAACTTAGACTTTAGCATTTCTATTGCTAGTGATTTATTTCTATGTTGAGATCTGCTATTTTGGCATTGTACGGTAATTTTTGTAGGCAAATGCGTAATTCTTATAGCGCTATCTGTCTTGTTCACATGCTGACCGCCTGCTCCTGATGCTCTAAATGTGTCTACTTTAAGATCTTTTTCAGATATTACAATTTCAACGCTACTGTCGATTTCAGGATAACAGTAAACAGAAGCAAAACTTGTATGTCTCCTAGACTGAGAATCAAATGGGGAAATTCTCACAAGTCTGTGGACACCGTTTTCATACTTTAACCATCCATACGAATTTTCTCCTGATACCTTAAAAGTCAGAGATTTATATCCAGCTTCATCACCAACATTTTGATCAACTAATTCTGTATTAAAACCTTTTGAATCACACCATCTGGTATACATTCTAAATAAAATTGCAACCCAATCCTGGGATTCAACTCCACCAGCTCCAGAATGAATTTCTACCAAAGAATTATTTGAATCAGCTTTTCCTGTCAAAAGTGTTTCGAGATAGAGTTTTGTCAGGTTTTTTTCAATTGCAACCAACTCGAGATTCAAATCATTAAGAAGTTTTTTATCGTTGCTGTTGTCTGAAATTGTTAATAATTCTTTTGTATCATTGAAGTTTTCCTCGTTATTTTGAATTGAGGTGAGAAAATTGATAAGAAAATTTTTTCTTTTCATATCTTGATTAAGGAGATTGTGATTTTTCCAGTTTTCCTGATTTTGAAGTCTTTCGTCTATTAGTTTTAACTCATTAATTAACCCCTTTTTTTCAAACAAACCCCCTCAGGTTTTTTATCAAACCTTGCAACTTTATAATCAAATCTGAACATTCGGCACTCATCAATAAAATCCTCTCAAGTCAAATCTATTACTTTTATTATCATTTTTTTGATCGAAATCAAAATCAAAGTTACTTTTGAATGCCTCTGTAATAAAATCTGAATTACTTGGCTTTCCTGAAACTAAATCAACATTTATAAACTTTATATCTCCGGGTATAACAAATGGTTTTGGCTTATCATTATCATAAATTTTTTTCATTAAATCTTGAAATATTGGTGCTGCAACTTTTGAACCAGTTTCAAATTTCCCTAGAGACTTAGGCACATCATAACCAACAAATACCCCAATTGTAATCTCTGAGTTATAACCAACGAACCATGCATCCTGATTATCATTAGTTGTCCCTGTTTTTCCAGCCACTTGAAAATCAAAATCATTTATGTTTTTCGCAGTTCCTCTTTCAATAACTCCCATTAAAAAAGAAGTCATTTGGTATGCTGATTCACTTGAAATAACATTTTTTTTATTGTTTTTTATTTGTGGTATTTCAAAGTTATTGATAGTTGAGGTATCCAAATCGGATTTTAATGAAATATTACAATTTAAACAAGCTCTTTCGTCACCTTTAAAAAGGAAATTTCCGTTATTATCATATATTGCGTCTATTATTACAGGGTCAACTCTTTTGCCCCCATTTGCTAATGATGCGTATGCAGAAGTTATTTTAACCAGTGAACTTTCAAGAGAACCAAGGGAGCTTGATATTAAATAAGGGAACTTTTCATAAATTCCAAGATCTTTAGATATTTTAGCAATTTTTTCAAGACCAATTCTATCAGAGAGTCTTACTGTCATTAAATTTCTAGACTTTTCAATACCAAGTCTTAATGTACTCAAACCATAAAATTTGTCACCATAATTTGTAGGTCGCCAGATACCATCTTTAGAGTAATCATCAATAACAAACGGAGCATCAAGTACTTTAGTGACTGGAGAATAGCCATTTTCCAATGCCGCTAAATAAACTATAGGTTTGAATGATGAACCAAGTTGTCTTTTTGCTTGAGTAGATCTGTTAAAAGATGAGCTTGAATCATATCCGCCCACCATTGCTAAAATTCTTCCAGTATTATTTTCTAGTACAACAAGTCCTCCATTTACTTTTGGAATTTTACTTAAATTATAAGTTTTAATCTTCTTATCAAATTTTAACACAATGACATCACCAGTTTTAAATTTATCTTTCACTTTAAAATTTTTTTCTTTTATGAGTTTCATATTTTCAAAGCCAAGCTTTATTTTTTTTTCATTACTTAATAAGACATCTATAGATTCCTTTTTAATTTTGATTACAACACCGATTTCTTTATCAAATAAACCTTCAGGCTTTTTAAATTCTTTTATTAATTTTGCAAAATTTCTTTTTTCTTTAAAATTCGTAAGTGGACCCTGCCACCCTTTTCTATTTGAAAATTCATTTATCCCTTTTCTAAAGGATTCTTCTGCTTGAAGTTGAATACTTTCGTCCAAACTTGTCATAATTGTCATTCCCCCGTCATAGAGTTTACTTTCATTAAACATAGATATAATTTCTCTTCTTACTTCTTCTTTAAAAAAGGAGGCTCTGTTATTTAATATCTTTTTACTTTTTGAAAGCTCAATCGGTTTGCTTACCATTCGATCATAGTCTGTTAAATCAATAAAATTTTCATCTAAAAGTCTTTTAAGAACCCAATTTCTTCTTTTCAATGCTTTTATTGGGTTTTTGTATGGATTATAAGTTGAAGGAGCCTTTGGAAGCGCAGCTAGCATTGCCATTTCATCTAATGCAAGATCAGGCAGGGATTTATTAAAATAATTGAGTGATGCTGATCTAATTCCATATGAACCTCCACCTAAATAAATTTCATTCAAATAAAGTTCCATTATGTGTTCTTTTTTAAGGACCTTTTCCATTCTTAACGCCAGGATTATTTCTTTTATTTTTCTGCTATAAGAAATCTCATTTGTTAATAGAAAGTTTTTAGCGACTTGTTGTGTAATAGTCGAAGCACCCTCAAGTCTTTTATTACTAAATGTTTTAAGAACATTCTTTACAAAAGCTCTTAAAATTCCCTTGATGTCGATTCCAATGTGGTTGTAAAAATTTACATCCTCTGAAACTAAAAAACAATTTATTAATTCTGTTGGAATTTCCTCATATTTTGCAAAAATCCTATTTTCATTAGAATAATCCTCTAAAAAGTTGCCGTTAGATGTAAATATTTTAGACACCAACCTTGGTTGATAATAAGAAAGTTTATCAAAATTTGGAAGATCTTTCCCAAACATATATGCAATAAAAATCAAAGACAAGAAACCGGATATTATTCCAATTGAAAGTAACATAAAAAAATTTTTTAAATATCTTTTCATTTTTAGAATCTAAGTATCATTTTTTTCTCTCCATTTAAAATAATTTATAACAGCTTTTACAATTTTATCAGATAATTTTCTTTGATAATCTTCAGATATTAATAATTTTGAATCCTTTTTATTAGATAGATAACCCATTTCTAGAAGCACAGAGGGTATATCTAAAGATTTTAACACTGCAAAACCTGCTGAACGATGAGTTCTTTGGAGAAGATTAAAATCATTTTTAAATGACTTTATCAAAAATTTGACTAACAAACTCGACTGATTCAAAGTATCTCTTTTTGTTAAATCTAGAAGTATTGAAGTCACTTCTGATGTTTCCTCTGATAAATCCACACCATCAATTAAATCCGATTTATTTTCTCTTCGTGCAAGCGCTGCAGCTTCTTTATCGGAAGCTTTTTCAGAGAGAGTGTATAATGATATTCCTCTAGCTCTAGAGTTTCTATTGAAATCAGCATGTAGAGAGATAAAAATGTCAGCATTATTTTTTTTCGCTATTCCTGTTCTACTTCTAAGTTTTAAAAAAAAATCTTTGTCTCGAGTCAGAATGACTTTATAGTCAGTTTTTTCTTCAAATCTTTTTTTGAGAAGCAAACCTACTTTCAAAGTTATGTTCTTCTCGAGATTTTTAAATATACCCACCGCTCCAGAATCTTTTCCCCCATGTCCCGGGTCAATAATAA
>CACFSX010000033.1 GCA_902569095.1 uncultured Alphaproteobacteria bacterium | reverse complement strand
TATCTTGAAGAGATTATTAATTACTTAGAAGCAGAGAAATCTAAAATAAGTGTTGAATTTCTTGATGAAAATAAAGTTAACTTATCGGAAAAGAAAAAAACTAAAAACAATAAAATTAAAAAAATTTGTTTTTCTACGGGAAAAAGAGGAGGATTTGGAGCTATTAACCCTCTGTTAAGACTTCTTAAAGATGATAAAGAAATTGAATTACAGTTAATTTGTACGGACATGCATCTCTATGATAGTTTCGGTAAAACTATGAACGAAGTTTCAAAGTATTTTGAAGTTACAAAAGTTGTTGATATGGCTCAAATGAGTGACTCAAGAATGGAAAGAACAAGATCTTTGGGAAGATGTATCACTGGAATGGCAGAGGTACTTAGTGATTTAAATCCTGATTTAGTTTTACTACTAGGAGACCGAGGGGAGACTCTTGCAACAGCTTTTGCATCTGTAGAACTTGGAATTCCAATTGCTCATATTCAAGCAGGAGACGTTTCTGGTGGTTTAGACGATATTCATAGACATGCAATTACAAAATTATCTCATATTCATTTTTCTCAAACAGAAAAACAAGCAAATCGAGTAAAATCACTTGGAGAGCAGTCCAATCGGATATTTAATGTTGGCTCTCCGTATATCGACAGAATTGTAAAAAAACAGTTCACTAGTAATAAAAAAGAATTAAAAGATAAATATTCAATTGATGTTTCAAAGCCTTATTTAATTTTGCTTCAACATCCTGACACTTATGATCCTGAAAACTCATATCAACAAACTGATAGAATATTTAAATCGCTAAGTAGGTACGAATTTCCTGTAGTTGTTGTCTATCCTTGCTCTGATCAGGGTTTTCAGGGTGTGGTCAATGCAATAGAAAAAAATAGAAAACCTAACTATCATATTTTTTACTCAATAGATTCTTACGATTTTCTTGGTTTGATGAATTATGCAAAATTGATGATTGGTAATTCAAGTTCTGGCATCATTGAAGCACCTTATTTTAAATTACCATTTGTAAATGTTGGGAACAGGCAACAAAATAGAGAGAAGTGGATCAATGTAATTGATGTTGGGTTTACAAAGTCTGAAATAGACGATGGTCTAAAACTAGGATTATCAAAATCTTTTAGAGATAAACTTCAAAATTTAAAGCCAATATTTGGGAAGGGTAGTGCGAATGAGAAAATCTATAAAACCTTAAAAGATGTTGTTTTAAATGATGCGTTTTTTCACAAAAAGGTGATTCTTAATGAAAACTAATTGCTTCAGGATTGGCAAGTCAATGGTTGGTCAAGGTAAACCTTGTTTTTTTATTGCAGAGGTGGGACCAAATCATAATGGGTCTCTAGATAATGCAAAAAAACTAATTTTTGAAGCTAAAAAATCCGGTTGTAATGCAATTAAATTTCAATATCACATAGCCGAGGAAGAAATAGCTGATAAATCAACAAAGATTCCTTGGGCCAATATCAAAAGATACGATTTTATAAAAAATGTTCAAGAGTTTACATTTAACGAACATAACATTTTGAGAAAATATTCTAAAAAACTTGGTTTAGAATACATTTCAAGCCCTTTTAATTTAAAAGCTGCAAGAAATTTATTAAAACTTGGAGTTGACGCTTTTAAAATTGCTTCAGGAGAGATTACAAATTTTGAGTTAATTGAATTTTGTTTAAAATCAAAAAAACCGATTATAATATCCACTGGCATGTCAGACAAAAAGGAAATTGAACGAACAGTTAATTTTATAAAGAAATTTAATAATAAAAAAATAATTTTAATGCAATGCACATCTCAATATCCAACGATGATTAAGGACGTGAATCTGAGTGTAATAAGTTTTTTTAAAAAAAATTATCAATTTGTTGTAGGTTTGTCAGATCATTGTGAAAGTGAATTGCCAGCAATATCCTCAGTATGTTTTGGTTCAAAATGTATAGAAAAACACTTTACACTTAATACAAGGATGAAAGGTCCAGACCATAAGGTATCTTTTACACCAAAAAAAATGAGGGATTTCATTAAAAATGTAAAAATAGTTGAGTCTTCTATAGGCTGTGAAGAAAAGAGAATAGACTCGCGTATAAAAAAAGTAAGAAATGTTTTTTTGAATTCTGTAGTTACTTCTAAAAATTTAGTTGAAGGAGATTTAATATCGTTAGATAATATAACATTTAAAAAACCTGGTACTGGAATTTTATCAAGTGATTATCAAAAAATTCTTGGTTGCAAAGTAAAAAAAGATTTAAAAAAAAATCATATTTTGACACTTAAAGATTTAGAAACGAAGTAAAAATGTGTGGATTTTTAGGATTTTATGACCCAGAAAATATAGTTGATAATTCTTTTATAAGACCTTTTATGACACAATCTTTAAAAGAAATTAAATTTAGAGGTCCTGATAAAAGCTCATTACATTTAAACTACAATCAAAGAATTTTTTTTGGGCACAATAGATTATCAATTGTTGATCTTAGTGCAGCTGGTAATCAGCCTATGACAACTCATTGCGGAAAATATACGATTGTATACAACGGAGAGGTGTATAACGCTCCTTTAATTAGAAAAGAACTTAAAGAGTATAATAAATTCTTTAAAGGTCATTCTGATACAGAAGTCATTTTATATTCAATAAAAAAGTGGGGACTAGAACAAAGCGTTAATAAATTTACTGGAATGTTTGCCTTTGTGGTTTTTGACAATCTCAACAAAAAAGTACTTATGGCTAGAGATAGAATTGGAATAAAACCTTTATATTGGTTTCACAAAAATAAAATATTTTTTTTTTCATCAGATGTAAGAGTTATTTCAAAATTTAAATTTTTTAAAAAAGAAATTAATTTTAGCGCAGTATCTTTGTATTTGAAATATGGATATATTCCTAGGGATAAATCAATTTACAAAAATGTAAATAAATTACTACCAGGACACATATTAGAATTCAAAAAAAAACCCACAATAACCACATTTTGGAATTTACAAGACGTAATCCAATCAACTAAAAAAGACAAAGATATTCCATATAAAGATAAAGTATCTGAGCTAGATAACGCGATAGATAACTCCGTAAAGATAAGACTATACTCTGATGTTGAAATGGGTTGTTTTTTATCAGGTGGTATTGATTCATCATTAATTTCATACTATATGCAAAAAAATTCAAAAAAGAAAATATCAACCTTTTCAGTTAAGTTTGAAGATCCTCAGTTTGATGAGAGTCAATACAGTATGAGGGTTGCAGAGCTAATATCATCCAATCATCACGAACTACTTTTTACAGATTTTCATCTAATTAATTTATTTGAAAATTTTGGAAAAATATATGACGAACCTTTTTGTGATTCTTCTCAAATTCCAACAACAATGCTATGTAGTCTAACTTCACAATATGTAAAGGTTGTTCTCTCTGGTGATGGTGGAGACGAACTCTTTCATGGATACAATAGATATACATATGCCAGTAAATTATTATTTTTAATAAATCTTTTTCCCAATTATCAAAAAAAAATAATAATTAAAGTTATGAAATTATTACCTGATTACATAAAAATTTTTTTCATAAAATACTTTTCAGGCATAACTCAAATTGAAAGAATTTCATTGACAAGTAAACTCAACAAATTTGAAAAAATTTTCTTTTCAAGAAGTCCCATGGAGTTGTATGAAAACTTAGTATCAATTTTTCCAGAGTTAGATATTAAAGAGAGTATGATAGATAATTTAAAAATTAATTGGAATAAAAAATTTAAAGATTCTGAAATATACCAAATTTTTGATTTGCAAACTTACCTACCAGATGATTTGTTAGTAAAAGTTGACAGAGCTTCTATGTTTTACTCCCTCGAAGTAAGAGTTCCATTTTTAGACCACAATGTAATACGGTCTGCATGGAGATTCAATTACAAGGAAAAAGTTGATAAGAGAATTAATAAAATTATTTTAAGAAAATTATTAAAGAAAAAAATTCCTAAATATAATCCACAATTAATTAAATCTGGATTTGGAATTAATATTAATACCCTTTTGAGAAATCAAATTTCATTTTATGCTTTAGATATTATCGAAAACTCAAGGTGGGATAATATTAATGTCGATAAGTCATTTGTGAGACAATTATGGAATGAACACACTCGAAAAAATATAGATAACGGTGAGAAAATATGGTCATTACTCAATTTAGCTAAGTGGTTTGAAAACTTTGAGTCTATCCAATGAAAAAAATCTTATTTGTTATCGGTAGCATGAATTTAGGTGGTACTGAGAAGCAGTTATTTAATATTATAAAAAATTTAAAAGGGTTCAACTTTGAAATATTTACTCTTGGCGAAATTGGATATTTCGAAGATAAATTAAAAAAAGAGGGTATTAAATTTACTCAAACTCAAACTGTAAATTTTCCAATTTTAAAAAATTTTTTAAACC
>CACFSX010000032.1 GCA_902569095.1 uncultured Alphaproteobacteria bacterium | reverse complement strand
ACTTTCAGAAAATCAGCTTGACGAACTTCGCGCAAAAAACTTTGGTTTTGTATTCCAAAGATTGTATCTTATAAATTATTTGAATGTTGAACAGAATATTCAATTAGCCAATACTTCTTCTAACTCTAGTAATATGAATTCATTAATTGAAGAACTTGGGCTTTTAAATAAAAGAAAAAGTAAAATTAGTGAACTAAGTGTCGGCGAAGCTCAGAGAGTTGCAATTGCTCGTGCAATAGTAAGTAAACCAAAAGTAATTTTTGCCGATGAACCAACCTCTGCTCTTGACGACAATAATTCAGAGAAAGTTATGAAACTTTTATTTACTCAAGCAGAAAAAAAAAATACAACACTAATTGTTTCTTCACATGATTCTAGAATGAAGAAAAAATTTTCAAATTTTTTGGAGCTAGATTAATGAATGATATAATTTTTATTTATTATTCATTGAAGTCAAGGTGGCTAAATTGCTCTCTATCCATTTTTTTGACTGCATTTGGAGTTGCAATTGCATTGTTGATAAATCAATTTGAGCATACCTTCAGCAAAAGACTTTCAAAAGATGGAAGTGGGATTGATTTAGTCATCGGAGCCAAAGGTAGTCCACTTCAATTAATTTTATCTACGATTTATCATGTTGACATACCTCCAGGAAACATTCCTTTTAATGAAGCAAAAAAAATTATTAATCATCCTCAAATAGAGTATGCTATTCCGCTTGCCTTGGGAGACAACTGGAAAGGCCATAGAATAGTTGGCACTTCTTTAAATTATCTTGAACATTATAACTCAAAACTAGAAGAAGGTAGCGTCTGGAAAAACGATTTTGAAGTTGTAGTAGGCTCATCTGTAAATCTTAACTTAGATCAGGAATTCGAAGGTGCACACGGACTCTTAGAAGGTGGCGATTTTCATGGAGATAGAAAATATAAAGTTGTTGGTAAAATCAGACAAACTGGATCAGTAATAGATAGACTGATAATTACTTCGGTTGACTCAGTGTTAAGTATTCATGGATTAGACAGTTTAAATGAAAATGACAGTCATTTAGACACCTTCAAACACTCTGATAAAGATGAAGATAATAAAAGCCATCACAAACATCATCACACTGGTAAAAGTCACAGCAAACATTCTGAAGAAATTAATCAGCAAAATCATTTTAGGGATAAGAAAAAGAATAATGAAAATTTAAAAGATTACGATCACGATCACGATGATCATACTGAAGAACATGCCCATGAACATACAAATAAGCCTCCAGAGATAACTGCTTTTTTAGTAACTACAAAATCGCCAATTGCAAATATTAATCTTCCCAGATTTGTAAATAAGGAAACCTCATTTCAAGCTGCTAATCCAGCAGTTGAGATTACTCGACTTACTTCAATGTTAGGAATGGGTTCAAAAAGTTTTGCAATTCTATCAATTATTTTAATTCTTATGGCAGCTTTGAGCATATTTGCTGGTTTGGCAGCTAATCTTGAAAATAGAATGGGAGACTTGGCTACTCTGAGGGCACTTGGATATACTAAGAATAGGGTATTTAAGATTATTATCTTAGAAGGTATGACAATTGTTATAATGGGGTTGATTTTGGGGCTTTTGTTTGGGATTACAATATTTGAAATTATTAATAATGTTATTACACCTTTAAGCATAATTCAGGAAAGCTTTAATTTAACAAAAAATGTAATTTTCATAGTAGTGATTGTTTTTATCGCAGGTATTGCTGCCTCACTATTTCCTGCGATAAAGGCATCACAAATTAGTGTTGCAAATCAACTTTCAAGAAATATATAAAATTCTATGAAGCAATTAAAATTCAAAAACCTAGAATTTAAAAATATTATATTTGTCTTAACTTTATTTTTTACCATAATTCATTTTGATAGAGCGTATGGATACGCTCTTTTTACAAAAATCTTATCCGGTAATCAGAAAATGATTACAGAGGTTTTTTCAACTGAAGATTTATCCCAAGAAGATCCAAATTTTATGTACGATATGTTTTCTAGTATAGATGATTTTGTAAGTTTACCTGAGGGAGGAACGCCTTGGAAGGTATTTGCAGACACAGGAATGGACGAGTACACTTTTGAGGATAGTGAAGGATTTGAATGGACTGGGGTGAGGCCAGAGTTCACAGACGAAATTAAACAGTTAGCAAATAAGAAAATTTTGGTTCAAGGTTATATGTTCCCTCTAGATCAGAACGAAAAGCAAAAAACTTTTTTATTGATACCATTTCCAGTTCACTGTCCATACTACCCTCATGCATCATCCAATTTGATTATAGAGGTACATGCTGATGATCCGATTGTTTATTCATACGATCCTATAAATATAACTGGAATGCTTGAACTAGTTCCCAAAGATGATCTTTACAACATTTTTTTTCGTCTGAAAAAAGCTAACTTGGTAGCAAACTAAAATATTATGTAACTTCTACAAGCAATTACCACATAAGCCTTTAATCTCTAAATTCCATACTTTTGGAATGAAAGACTTTCGCTTCGTACTTTGTTTGATGTTTTCTGGTAAATCACAGAAGTGTGCTTCAATAACTTTCCCACATTCGTTACAAATCATAAATTGTGAACCTTTATGCAAATGATCTTCAACACAAGGAAAGTAAGCGTTTTGACTTTCTATCCTATGAATAAAATTATGTGAGTGCCAGAAATCTATTGCTCTGTAAATTGTTGGAGGTTTAGGCTTGTTATCAAACATTTCAGAGAGTTTTTTTAAAATCTCGTAAGCTTTTATTGGTTTTTTGCTGGAAGATATAATTTCTAAAACTCTTTGTCTTGGTTCGGTTAAACGGTAGTTATTTTCGTCGCAGAATTTAAGTGCTTTTTGTAAGATTTTATTTTTCATTAAATTGAATTGTTCAAGTTATTTTAAGTGTTATCTTTGCAAATTTTCGAGCTTTTGTATAGTTTTTATTCCTGCAAAAAATACCACATTTTGGATAATTGACTAATTTAAAATAAGAATTTTAAACTAATTTATTACATAAAATTATGAAAAATTATTATTTGAAATGATGAATTTTATATAAGTTAAACTCTATGAACAGCAGTTTTCTGAATCGACACAGCAACCATCCTTGCAGCAAGTGTCACTGCAATCTCCTGTATTGCAACCTTCACTACAACAGCCATCCGCACAGCAGGTATACTTGCAACAAACATCCTCAATATTAGTCCTATTAGTCACTAAAATCTCCTATATTTTCAAGTTTAGGTTACTAAAAATTTTATAAAAATCAATTAATAATAAATTTCTTACAAGAGTACAAATTTAGCTTTACTAATAATTGTTTTTTTCTGTACGACTTCTGCACAGACTACTTTTTTGTTACAATCAATTAATTAAATTATATGGATTTATTAGGAATCACAGCACTATATATAATTTTATATGTACCAATTTTATGGATATGTACTTATCCAGTTTATTGGTTGAATAAAAAAACTAAATCCAAAGTAAATCCATTTCTAATGCGTTTGGAACTTCAATTTCTTGGAAGTTCACTGTCTTCTCTAATTCGTGTTTTACTTGGAGGGATTTATATCATTTTCTTCGGTTTACTTTATTGTACTGTATTTTTTTATACATTAATGGCAACCGGGAATTTTATTTTTTCTTGGTTTGGTATTTAAAACATAACCTCTGTAACTCTTTGTGAGTCGTCCTGAAAAAACTGAGTGAACAATTGTCTGGTCTTGCCGATGAGGCTTCTGTATTGTAGTAAATATCTTTAGCCCCCTCTTTTCTGTGAGTTTTTTTGAAAAGTGTATCTCTGTTATTGATTTTTCCTCACGACTTCTGCACGGACTCAAGACTTCTTCTTAATCCTTTCTGATTTTTCAACAAATTTCCACCTATTTGTAATGAGCGAATTTTTTATCACTTCAATTGTTTCTTTTCTTGTTTTATTTCTAGGAATAGAGAAAAAAGATAATTTTTCATTTATTTTCTCCTTTTATTTTTAATAAAGTTAAGTTTTGGATTTGAGATTATAAATCCAGTCTTAAAGATGGGGTCACTCTCTTTAAGTTCTTTCCAAATGATTTTAACCATTTCAGTTCTCCTTTGTTAATTGTTGTTAACCAAGCAAATTTGAATGTATGGAAACTCTTACTGTTTGAGACAGAACGGTAGGTCGTTACTATACCCCAAATTAAATTGGAATTTATCATTACCAATGTAGAATTAATCTAATATGAATGAATTTACTTTTCTTTTTCTATCTAGAGTTTTATCTGGATTAATTTCTGAATATTTTTAAGATACAATATGTTGTTTAGATTTATAATTATTGGAACAATCATTTGTATGATAATTTTAATGATGTAGTGAAAATAGTGGTCTTTTAAAAAACTATTATTCATAATTAATTCTTTGTTTTGTCTTTTGAGGTTTAGTAAAATTTTGATGGCAAACAAATCCTCTGAAACCCTTTGTAAGTCTCCCTAAAACAAACAAGGGGGAACAATTGCCCCCCCTTGCCGATGAGACTTCTGTGTCTCGGTGTATGGTCTAAAACCCTTTATATCTGTGAGTCTCAAAAAACTGTGTCGCAAAACTGTGTCG
>CACFSX010000031.1 GCA_902569095.1 uncultured Alphaproteobacteria bacterium | reverse complement strand
CGGCAGTCTTGAATTAACTGAAGTTAATACTTCGAAACAAATAAAATTTATTGAATCTTTAATTATAGGGCATGTAGTCCTTAAAAAAATTGGGAATTTCGATGACAAAAAGGTACGTAAATATATTGAAGATTCCATACAAAAAGTAAAATTAAATCAATACTCAAATTTTTATGCCGTTGGAGGGTCCTTTAGAGCATTAGCAAAATTGCATATGCACATAAAATGTGAAGATTTAAAAATAATTCAAGATTATAAAGTTGATTCAGCTGAATTTTTGCATGAATTAAGAACAAGAATTTTTGGAAATAAAAATACAGTTGATGAAAAGTTTTTAAGCCAGTTATTCAAATCAAGAATAAAATCGATCCCATACACCTTCCATGTTTTAGAAATGTTAGTTCAAAAGATGTCTATAAAAAAAATCTTTTTTACTAATACTGGAGTTAGAGAAGGTGTTTTATATGATCTAGTTAAAGACAAAGGCGTGGATCCGTTTTTAAGCCAAATAAGAAAAATAGCTCGCGGAACAATTAAGAAAAGAAATGCCGAGAAATTATTCAGTTGGATTTTACCGTTTAATGATATTTTGAAAATGGATCAAAATCTTTTACTTTCAGCATGCTGGCTTACAAACATAGCGTCGCCTTTGCATCCAGAGCATAGAAGAATTTTTGCTCTTGAAAAAATCTTATACCATCAATTTTTTCACCTAGATAGGCAAAATAGAATTATGCTTGCTTTAATTCTTTACTTTAGATATTCAAACAATCTTAAGGAAAATTTTGCTTTGTCTTATTCAGAAAAGATTTCAAAAAAAAATCTCATTAAAGTTAAAATATTGGGACAACTTTTAAGAATGGCGCATCATATCACAGGCAGACTTAACTATAATAATTTGGATCATTGTAAATTAACAATTAATTCCATAAATGAAGTAAATTTTAAAGCAAAAAAAACCTATCTGCTTTTCGGACAATCGTTTGAAAGGGGCATAAAAAATATTTCAAATGCCTTTGAATCATTAAAAAGAAATTAAAAGACACTTTCATTAAGGGTTTCAATTTACTCTCACGCATTTCACTCTCACACTTTTTTAAAATATATTTAGGAATTAAAATAAATAATTAATGACTTAATTTATCTTTTAAATTTTTATCTAAATTGTTAGCCATATCTTATGCTAAATTTATCGTTATTTAGGCATGCCAAGTTATATTGAACTAGGACGTAAATGAATCAAAGTTTAACGGATTTTTAAGAACATATAGTCAGTTAGCAGTGAAATTTTCAATAGCTTCATTAACAATACGAAATAAGATTTTAACAATTAATATAAAAGAATCATATTAAAAATTTCTCTGATTAATTTTTAACTTTTTTCAAGGAAAACTAAAATTATTAAAATCACTGCAGGAACAATTCCAAGAATTGCTAGCATATACGAAATACTTAAATATTTATATTTTTCCTTAAGAACAAACCCTATTTGATAAAAATCAATTAGCATAAGTTCATATACTCTTTTAGGACTTTTAATCTGTTCAAGCATGTACTTTACATATTTCTCCTCGCTAATATTTGATGATTCCATAAAAAATAAAGGATTTTTACTTTTACTTATTTCCTGATTTTTTTTTTCCTTAACCAATCTTGGTGTAATAACCCAAACAGCAAATAATAGAGAAATTAGCTCAAACAATGAAAAACACAAAATTAAAAAATTTTGTGTATGGGAATTATTTTGATAGTCGTATTTAAAAAAATTAGATGCGATTATACTGAGGCCAATTATGATGACGCCCATCAGTATGTTGGCTTTCTGATCAGCTAGAGAGATTAATTGAACTTGCTTTTGATGAATTGTTCGAAGCATGCCAATTGTCTCTTTGTCTATATGGTCAGATTTTAGGGAAACCATAGCTTACTATGTTATAATTTTGTTACAAATTTATGAATTAAAATTCAATTAGAAAGATTTTCCTACTCCTCAAACTTTTTTGTCATAAATATTCTATAAAACTGAAACAAATATTCGTTATTCTACATGTAGTAGTTAGTAAATCAAATTATTACAAAATATGCCGTTTCGATTAAAAACAAACAATCAAGAAAAAAATCAAGGTCCAAGGTTCAATAATAGAATTGAAAAAATTAAAATAATTCTAAAGAAAGTTAAATTTGTTGCTAAGAACGTCATTTATGTGAGAAGTTGGTCTAGAAATTCTAGATTATTAGAGAAAATAAAACCTGAAAATAATTTTTCTACTCACTCGAGAACACTAAATTTCAATCAAGGTTCTATTGAGTTAAAAATAATTGACGATACAGATAAATTAATACACAAAGTTAAGAAACTAAGATACGAAAGTTTTTTTGGTGAATCAGAAAAAAACAATTATGATTCAGATGAATTTGATAAATTATGTGACCACTTAGTAGTAATTGATAAATCAATTTCTGACGATTACGTAGTGGGAACATACAGGTTACTTTTAAAACCAAAATTTATGAAATCACAAAGATTCTACAGTCAAACAGAGTTTAATATTTCTAAGTTAACCAATGAAAAATCATTAACGCTTTTAGAAGCAGGCAGATCGTGCGTTCATAAAAATTATAGGGATGGAAAAATAATAAAACTATTATGGAGGGGGCTTGCTACTTATATTGCTAAAAATAAGGTTGATATAGTTTTTGGCTGTGCAAGCTTCCCATCAAGTAATCATAATTTGTTTAGAAATCAACTTTCATACTTAAGGCACTTTCATTCATCCCCACATCATTTAAAAACAAACCCTCTAAAGCAAATAAAAGTAAATTTTAAACCAATTAAGAAAAAGTTGCTCGACTCTAATGAAGAGTTTAGAAAGCTACCCCCATTGATTAAAGCTTACATTAGAGTTGGAGCATCTGTAGGTTCTGGCGCAATTGTGGATAAAAAGTTTAATACTACTGATGTCCTAGTTATATTAGAAGCAAAAAGAATCCAAAAAAAATACTCTCAACTATATTTAAAAAATACACATTAATGCTGTACTCACCAATACTATCAACTTTAAGACTGGCAATATTGATTCCATGGATTTTATTTATTTCTTCTATCCATTTAATTATTTCTTTAATTTCTAAAAGATTTTTTTCTTTTTTCTTTAGTTTATTTTTTAAGGGTATAATAAACATAATTGGAGTTAAAGTTAATGTTTCTGGTTTGCCGGAGAAAAGAAGGACTTTATTTGTCTCAAATCATATATCTTACCTGGATATAATAGTATATGGATCACTGATAAATACAGTTTTTGTCGCTAAGTCAGAAATTAAAAAATGGCCAATAATTAATAAACTTTGTACCATTGCAAAAACAATATTTGTAGAAAGAAATAATATTAGATCATTAAGAAATCAAATTTCATTAATTGAAAAATCTCTTCAAAAAGATTCCAATGTACTTTTTTTTCCAGAGGGAACATCTAGTGATGGATCAAACGTTCTCAGGTTTAAGAGCTCTTTATTTTCGATAGTTGATTCAAAGGAACTAGGAGATTTTTATATCCAACCCGTCTCACTATCATATAATAAACTTGATGGACTGCCACTGAATAAGTTTTATAGACCCTTCTTGGCTTGGTTTGGAGGAATGGATCTATTTTCTCATCTTTGGAAATTCTTAGGATTGGGTGCAAGTGAAGTTAAAGTTAACTTTCACAAAGCTAAAAAGTTTTCTTCATTCTCAAATAGAAAAGATGCATGTTTTTTTTGTTATGAAAAAATATCTGAACAACTTAATAGTGACCATCGTTCTCTAAAGATTAATAATAAACTCAAACTTTATGAATTAAAATTCCTGTAAAATTTACACTTTTAAAATTTTTCTATTTAACGCTCGTATTAAACATTTTTAAATTATCGAAAAGTTTTAAAAAATTCAAACAAATTGCCTAAAATATTTAGAGATTTTTAATACTAGAAATCATTAAGCTTATGATAAGGGGTGATGGGGGCTAAATCTCCTTAGCCAACTTATAGTTTCTCCACAATAATGTTTCTGGTGTTAAATTTATATTATGATTTGTGATATGATTATATTGTTTGATTAAGTTAGATAGTGCTTTAATGTTTCTTCTTTTTTTCTTGTAGGAATATAAATGTCTTTTAGTATAAATTAAATTTTTGTTGATAAATAATTTTGGTTTAGCATTAAGTTTTAGGGAACAAATAGTAAAGGGTAATTGATCACGAATGTTAAATTTCTTGTAATAATACCACCAGACTTTAGAAAATCGAATATTTTGTATATTGTTCTTTCTTAGAATTAAACAGCAATGAGGACAGTAGTGTTGATCATACATATACTTGACCCTCTTTAAATATTTGAATAAGTTTATAAGATGCTTTTCATCAGCAACAGATATTAAGTACCAATCTATTAGCTCATCGAGAAGACTTTTTCTTGCAGAATGCTTTAAAACTCCAAATGAATTTTTTTCAAAAAAATCAAATGAAAAATTAATTAATTTTTCTGTAATCACCCTATTACAATCAACATAAATTACATTAGATTCTTTTGGGAAATACTTACTAAAGTTTATTTTGAAATTTCTTGATAGATATTTATTATCTTTTGATGAATTAATTTTAACATATTCCCATTCACCTTTTT
>CACFSX010000030.1 GCA_902569095.1 uncultured Alphaproteobacteria bacterium | reverse complement strand
GATTTAAAATGTATTAACTTTAGTCCAAAAAAACAATTTAAATTGACGTCTGGTAAAAAAAGTCCTATTTATTGTGACTGTAGGCGTATAATTTCATTTCCAGAAGAAAGAGAAAAATTAATTGATCTTGGCATATCAAAATTAAAAGAAAAACCAAAATTCAAAAAAATTTCAAATATTGCAGGTGGTGAATCTGCTGGCATTCCATTTGCTGCGTTCATCGCACAAAAACTTAATTTGCCGATGACTTACATAAGAAAGGAAAAAAAAAAATTTGGTAAAAATTCGCAGATCGAAGGTTTATTGAACCAAAAAGATAATGTTCTATTGGCTGAGGATTTAATGACTGATGGTGGAAGTAAGTTGAAATTTTTAGATGCAATTGAGAAATTAGGAGCTAATGTTAGTGGTATATTTGTCATTTTTAATTACGGAATAATCAAAAATTATTATTTATTTAAAAAAAAAAAAATTGACGTAATCTCTTTGACCAATTGGAGTCATATTCTTAACGTAGCATCTAGAAAAAAAATTCTTAAAAATGATGAAGTTAAAATTGTCGAATCATTTCTTGAAAAAATGAAAGTCAAAAGTTAGAAATTTTGCCTTTAAAAGATGTGCTTTCAGAAGCCATGTTTCTTCTTTCAATAATTCCAGATTTATACCCTAGTCTTCCTGATATAACGGCTAGCTTCATAGCATTAGCCATATTTATAGGATCTAATGATCTTGCAACAGAGGAATTCAATAAAACTCCATCAAATCCCATTTCCATAATTCTAGAGGCATCACTTGGTTTGCCAATACCAGCATCAACAAATATTTTTCCAGAACATATTCTTCTTATAATCTCAAGATTATGTTCATTTCTTACTCCTAGTCCCGAGCCGATTGGAGATACCAGAGGCATAACTATTTCAGAGCCTAAATCCTCTAATCTTTTGCAAAGAATTGGGTCATCAGAGCAATATACAAAAACTCTAAAATTCTTTTTTACCAGGCTCTTACAGGTATCGAACAACTCAATTGGGTCAGGTAATAGCATTTCTTTATCACTAATTAATTCAAGCTTTATCCAATTAGTTTGAAGAGTTTCTCGAGCTAATTCCGCAGTTAAAATTGCTTCTTTTTGCGTAAAACAACCTGCAGTATTTGGTAAAAAATAATAGTCTTTGTTTAGTTGATCAAGAAAAAAACCTTTAGAAGATAAGTTAAGTCGTCTTATTGCAACTGTGATTATTTGTGTTTCAGAAATTTCCAAAGACTTATTCATAACATCTAAATTCGGATAAAGAGATGTACCCATAATCAAACGAGAATTAAATTTTTTTCCATCAATTACTAAATAATCTGATTTCATAAATTATCCCCCAAAAAATGGAGCAACAATTTCAATTTTATCTTGAAAGTTTATTTTTTTTTTTTTCCATTTATATCTTTCAATCATTTGATTGTTTACCGCAACAGCAATTTTAGATTCCTTCAGGCTAGATTTATTTAGAAAAATTTCAATTAAATCCTCCAAATAAGGTTCTTTGAGTTCACAACTAAAATTCTTTCCATTAATAAAGTATTTATTTTTTAAATTCTTCATTGTTAAATGATAAACTAAAAAATTATAAATTAAATCTTTTAGGGGAAAAAAATTTGTATTCTTTCGTTATGTTTTCCTCAAGGATGTATTGTGAAATAATTTGTGAAGTAATCGGAGCTAATAAAATTCCATTCCTGTAGTGACCAAAACTACAAATAATATCTTGTGAAACTTCTTCTAATGGACCAATAATTGGATTCCCATCAAAAACTGCAGGTCGCAAACCTACTTTTATCTCGTTTAGACTTATATCTTCGAGTTTTGGTAAAGATTCCCACAGTGAATTAGTTAAAAAAAATAATTCGTCCATTCTTACCGAATTATCAAAACCCTTTTCCTCTTCAGTTGCGCCAACAGCTAGGATTCCATTGTCTCTTTGAGCAATATAAATATTTCTAAACCAAAGATTATGATTAAATTTTATTAGCGGTGCTTTTAGAGTTAATGAAATCCCTTTAAGCGGTCTTGTAGGAAATTTAATTCCAAAAGAGTTGTAAATTATTTCATTGCTCCATGCTCCACAAGAAATTATGACTTTATCAAAGTTAAGACTTTTCTCATTAAAAGAAATTTTGTTTTTCTTTATAGTTATTTTTTTTATTATTTTTTCGTTTATGATTTTTCCTTTCATTCTTAAAATTTCTTTAATCAAAAAATCTTTGTAAAGTATTGGATTTACTTGATCTTGCTCCTTACAAAGCAAAGAGGCAGTAACATTAGAATTTAGCAATGGCTCTATTCTAAGAGTCTCATTTTTTGACAGAAATAACGATTTATAACCTAATGTTTGAAAAAATTTTTTTTTAAATTTTAGTTTTTCCTCATCGTCTTTATTAAGCGCCACCATTAATGAAGAATTATTTTTCAATCCAATAGTTTGAGAAAAATTCTTATTTTGTTGAAGTTTCTCCCAAATTATTTTTGACGCTGTCATTAGTCTAAAAAGTTTTTTTTCTAGAGGCTTGGCCTCTATTAGAGGTGCTAACATTCCAATTGAAGCATTAGTGGATTTGGCTTTAATAGCACTTGAGTCAAAGATTTTAACTTTTTTTCCTTTTTTCAATAAATCGTACCCTATAGAGAGTCCAATTATTCCTGCACCTAAAATTATGATCATAAAAAAACAATAACTGTAAATATTTTTATTTTAATTTATAATAACTTTATTATATGTGAATTAGTATGAGGAAATCAGAATTAAAAATAAAGTTATCAGAACTTGCATTTCAGGTTACACAAAATGCTGCAACGGAACCACCTTTTACAGGAGAATTCTTCGACTTTTTTGAAGATGGGGTTTATAAATGTATATGCTGTGACGCTAAACTATTCAGTTCCAAACATAAGTTTAACTCATCAACTGGCTGGCCAAGTTTTCATTCATGCATTAATGAGAATGTAACTGATGAGATTGATGACAACACATTTGGGATGAGAAGAGTTGAAGTTGTTTGTTCTAATTGTAAAGCGCATCTAGGGCATGTATTTGAGGATGGACCTGAACCAACTTTTAAAAGATACTGTATAAACTCAGTTGCATTGAGCTTTGTTAAAAATGACTAATTATTCAGAAATTTTTAAAAATAGTTTAGATAAACTAAAATCCGAGGGCAACTATAGAATCTTCGCTGATCTCGAAAAGTTAGCTGGAAATTTTCCTCAAGCTTTGAATTACAAAGACAATTCGGTATCAGAAGTTACTGTATGGTGCAGCAACGATTATTTGGGAATGAGCCAAAATCAAGATGTTCTTGATAGTATGACAAATGCTCTGAAAAAAGTAGGGGCTGGTTCTGGTGGTACAAGAAACATTTCTGGGACCAATCATTATCATGTACTCCTAGAAAGAGAACTATGTTATCTGCATCAAAAAGAAGCTGCACTTTTATTTAATTCTGGGTATTTAGCTAACCAAGCAACTTTATCAACATTAGGAAAAAAAATTCCTAATTGTATATTCTTTTCAGATGAAAAAAATCACGCATCTATGATACAAGGCATTAAAAATTCAGGAGCAAAAAAGGTGATTTTCAAACATAATAACTTAGATGATTTAGAAAAAAATCTAAAAAAATTCCCGAAATCGCAGCCTAAAATAATAGCTTTTGAATCTGTTTATTCTATGGACGGTGATTTCTCACCAATAAAAAGTATTTGTAGTCTGGCTCAAAAATATAATGCTTTAACTTTCTTGGACGAAGTTCACGCAGTTGGAATCTATGGAGAACGAGGCGCAGGAGTTGCTGAACGCGACAAAGTCATGGATGAAGTGGATATAATACAAGGAACATTAGCAAAGGCTTTTGGGGTCATTGGCGGTTACATCACTGCAAAAAAAGAAACAATTGATTTCGTTAGAAGTTTTTCGTCGGGATTCATTTTCACAACATCTTTACCTCCATGTATTGCCGCCGGGGCTTATGCGTCTATCAGACATTTAAAGTTTTCTTCATCAGAAAGAGAAAAGTTATTTAAAGTAGTAAGTGACTTAAAAAATGCACTCAAAAAAAATAACATACCGTTTATAGATAACAAAAGCCACATTATTCCAGTTATTATAGGCGACCCCATGCTTTGTAAAAAGGCAAGTCAAATGTTACTTGATGATTTCCAAGTATATGTTCAGCCAATCAACTATCCAACAGTACCTAAAGGGGGAGAAAGGCTTAGAATTACTGCTTCTCCCCAACATACTTCAAAAATGATTAAAAAGCTTGTGACTGCTTTGTGTTCTGTATACAAGAATCTCGAAATTAATAAATCAATGTCCGTTATCCTTGAAAAAGAAACTGTAACTTCCAGCACACCGAATATAGCTCCGAGCGATGCTCCTGCTCCTGTACCAGCACCCTAACCTACGGTGAAAGCAATTTACTTTGCCAAACGTTTTTTTTTAGAAAATAAACTTCACGCCTATGCAACCTAAAATCACCTTGTTGCCAAAATTCAAATTGTTTAGGTTCTATTTTTATCCCAACCCAATAATCTGGTCTTGGAACTTTAAAACCTTCAAACTTTTTTTCAAATTTTTTCTCTTTTTGTTTTAAGTGGCTAAATGATTTGATCAAAGACGACTGATCAGATGCCC
>CACFSX010000029.1 GCA_902569095.1 uncultured Alphaproteobacteria bacterium | reverse complement strand
CGGATATGTTCAATTATCTGCAAACACAGCAGAAACTCTGATGCTTGGGGCAGTAAACGTTGGTTCTTCTGGAGTTATCTCAACAGCAAGCATAGATAAACGAACAGGAAATGTAATTATTGGTGGTGATAATAATAATTTTATAAATGTCAACGGTGATATAGATATTTCTGGCGAAAATATTGATACACCAACAGGCTCTCTTAACATTACCGGTACTAGTGTGTATTATGGAGGCAAAACTAATGCGACCGGTGCTAATGGTGGTAAAATTTCAGCAACGGCGAAAGAAATGTTTGTTCTTGACAGCTCAATAGTTGCAAAAGGTTTAAAAGAGAATGGTGGAAACTTAATAGTGGTTTCAGAAGATGAATTATTATCCACGGCTCGAACCAATGTAGATGTGTCAGGTTCTAAAAAAGGGGGTTACGTAAAATTATATGCTAATAATAATCTAGTTACTGGAAAATTCAAAGCTGACGGGGATTTGAGCCAGGGTGGAAACATTGACTTTTCTGGACATAACGTGATGGTCGCAGCAGCTGATATTTCAGCCAAAGGTTCGAATCAAGGTGGTAAGGTTAGAATTGGTGGTGAATATTTAGGGGGCCAAAAGTTGTCAACGATTAGTCAGAAAGAATATCATGGATTTATTAATCGGTTTGGTGATCAAGGTGATATTAATAATGCTCGGAACACCATTGTCGACTACGATGTAAACATAGATATTTCTAGTTCTTTTGGTCAAGGAGGAACTGCTGTTATATGGTCAGATGAGATTACTGATTTTATGGGTTCAATAGACGCGAATGGTTACCTAAATGCTAATAATGCTGAGATAACAAGAGCCTCTTACAAAAAAGAAAAAGGGGGGTTCATTGAAATTTCATCAAAAAATCTTCTTAGAACCGTTAATTTAGATCGCGTGAGTGTGGAATATGGGACTCTGCTTTTAGACCCAAAGAATATTACTGTTGACGCTAGTGGGTCATCGGGAGCTTCTTTGGATAATGGATTAAGAGCACAGGTTTATTATAATTACTTTAATGACAGCTTTAATTATTTTGGAACTGTAGGTGGAAGAACGCAAGACTCTAGATCGTCGGTAAGAAATAGATTTAACAGGGACTTTACCACCATCAATCATGTAACACCAGGTAGAAACTTTGCCGAAAGATATTCTGCAGAATGGAGAGGCTTTTTCAAACCACAGCAAACAGGTACCCACAGGTTTTACACTTTCAGTGATGATTCTAGTTGGGCTTGGCTATTTACTCAAGGTTACAACAACGTGGATTCATGGTCAGATATTATAAGTGTTAGAAATACTTCTAACAGATTAGTTGACAACAGAGGCGCGCATGGCATGAGAATTAGATATAGTAATAATGTAACCCTACAAGCTGACACATATTACCCGTTATTAATATATTTTGGAGAAAGAACAGGTGGCGATCGAATTGATTTTGGATGGCAAGGACCTGGACAGGGCTGGACAACTAACATGAGTGGCGTTGCTTATCACAATAATAATGAATTTTCGACAGGTTCGTTCGCTGGAGCTTCAGGTACTGCTGGCATAGAAACTGTTAATTCATTCTCAACAGATTCCTCAAGTACAAATACTATTGGAAGTGCGACAATACAGGATTTATTAACTTCAGGAACCGATGTTTACTTAAGAGCTAACCAGGACATTACAGTTTCCAACGCCATAAGCGTGACAGGCAGTTCTGGCGGAAATCTTTCACTCCTTGCTGGACGTGATATAACTATTAATTCTAATATAACTACTGCAAATGGTGACTTAACACTTCGTGCCAACACATCAACTTCTTATGGTGTAGTTGATTCACAGAGAGGAAGTGGAACTGCGGATATAACTAATAATGCAGCCATAAATGCGGGAAACGGAACAGTGACTGCGGTTATGGATGGAGGAGCTGGTCTTACCTATGATCAACCCGGAGATATTTCATTAGGAACAATCACTGCCGGAGCTATAAATGTAACAGGTGACTCATCCACAGGAAACATTACCGGTACTAGTCTTACAGCATCCAATAACAGTGGAACAACTGTTGATATTTCTGGATACGAAATTGGTGCAGTCTCGTCAATTACTACAGAGGGAAACAATACCAATTGGAGAATTAAAAGATTAAATAAATCCTCAGACAATACTTTTAGTAATGTCGAATCTGCTAATTTTATACAATATAATTATACTAATGGTGATCCAATAAGTGGGTCTGGAAGTGGCATATTTACAGGATATGATCCTGGAGAACTAACAAAAACATATGGAAATATTTCTGGAACATCAATGAAGGTTAGAAAAGTCTACGATGGAACCTCCTCTACATCTTCTGCAACTTTCGGTACTTCAATAGTAACCAGTGCAAACGGACTTCCTAGTAACATTAATGTTACACTTAGTAACCAAACTTACACTTATGATACGGCAGCTGCTAGTAATAGTTCAGTTGTAACCGCTGATGCTTCTTACACAATATTATCGAAAACACATAACAGACACGGTAATGTTTATGGACTATCAGCTAAATCTACTGCTAATACAATCAGTAATGCTCAAATAACTCAAAAACCAATCAGTTTAAGTGGTGCAAGAAATTATGATGGTACTACTATTATTAGTTCTTCTGATTTAACTATTGGTAATCTCATTGGTAATGAAACTATTACGATCAGCGGATCTGGTAAATTAACTTCAGCAAATACACAATCAGATTCAAGCTTAGCGTCGTCAGCTGGGCTATCTTTATCTGACGGATCAAATGGTGGATTAGCTAGAAACTACACTTTGGTTGGAAGTAACCAGAAAATAACTGTTAATAAAAAGCCTATAAAATTGAGTGGTTCAAGAAAATTAAATAGAGTAAATAGAAATATAAGAATTAAATCAGGTGAATTAACTATTCAAAATCAAATTAAAGGCGATGACATCAAGCTTTCAGGAAGCACTAGATTTAGATCAACTCGTGAAGGTTTAAACAAAATTAGCACAAATGGCTTACAACTAATTGGGAATGATGCCTCTAACTACACTCTTTTAGGAGAAAATCACGAGTTTTTATTTGAGTTAAAAGCCAAATTTAAGGCTCTAAAAAATATTGAAAATAAAATAAATGCGTTAGCAAAATCAGGTAAAAAAATCATTACAGGAGCAACACAAGCTATTCCTAAGGTAGTAGCGATGACAAGTACTCCAAGCACTGGTCCGTCTGCAGGAGGAGCTTCTCTCACTGGTTCATCAAGTCCAGGTAGTGGAGGAGGAGGGTCTCCCAGTGGCAACGCCCCGGCTGCAGGAGGTGATACCTCTGGTGGTGGTGGAAATGATGGAGGGTCAGGAGATTCTTCAACAGAAGAATAATACGTAAATTTACAATTATGGAAATGGTTTTTAAGATAAATATTAGTGGATTTAATAATGTTTTCTTTATTGAATTCATATAAGTATATTGCTATTAACACTAATACACATGTTAAAATGGAGGCCAAAATAATTGAGACAGTTAATTATTGACACAGAGACCTCAGGCTTAGATTTTGATAAAGACAGAATAATTGAAATCGGATGTTTAGAGTTGATAGATGGAGTTTTTACAGGAAACAAATTTCATCAATATTACAAACCTGATGAAATTGAAATCAGCACTGAATCAGAGCAAATCCATGGTTTAAGTAATCAATTTCTTTCACAATTCCCTACATTTGAGAATGAAATTGAAAAATTCATAGAATTTGTAGGTGAATCTCAATTAATAATACACAATGCTCAATTTGACATCACAATGATTAACAATGCATTGAAAAGATCAGGAATAAATCAAATAAACACTGAATCGACCATTTGTACTTTAGAAATTGCAAAGAAAAAGTATCCAGGAAGTAAGAACAATTTAAATGCATTATGCAGAAGATTTGGAATAAGCCTTGAAAGCAGAGAAAAGCATGGTGCTTTAACTGATTCTTTTCTCTTACTTCAGGTTTACAACGAGTTATTAGGCGGGAAACAACAGACGCTTAGTCTAAAATTTGAATCAGACACAAAACAAGTTATCACCTCATTCAATAAAAGTGAAAAATTTATTGTCGCGAAAATTTCTCGCGAAGAAGAAAAAAGCCATAAGGAAATGCTCAAAAATCTAAAAAATAACATATGGTAGAATAACATTATAAGCAAAATACAATTTAAAAGCTAAGGTTTTTTTTAATATATATAGTATTATAATGTATGCGATATAAAAAGCTCCTCCCATATTAGTTTAGATATATTGATGTTGTAAAGTTTTTTTAACTGAACAATTCCGGTTGGTGATGTAACATTAATCTCTGTTAATTTTTGATCTATTAAATCAATGCCGACAAAGAAAAGATTGTTTTGTCTTAAAACTTTACCCAATTTACCGCATATAAAATTTTCCTTCTTAGTAAGCTTTGTTTTGTTAGCTGTTCCACCTAGATGCAAATTCGCTTTAAATGCCCCGCTTTTGGGGATTCTATTAACTGCTCCAACTACTTTTCCATTAACTAGTATCACTCGCTTATCTCCAAATTTAACATTTTTAATAAATTTCTGTATTACGATGGGAGATTTATATTTAAACAATAGTTTTTTAAACGTAACAAAAGCTTTTTTGTCTTTACTTGAAAATTTATGTATCCCTTCGCCACCTTTGCAATAAAGAGGTTTTAATACTAATGTTGCATGTTTCTTAAACATAGACTTTAAATCCTCAACACTAGACGAAACCATGGTTTTAGGCATAAGTTTGTGAAAATATAAAGGAAAGATCTTTTCTGTAAAGTTTTTAATACCTGTAGGATCATTCACAAAAAAAGGTTTTTTATAAAATTTTTTATGTAGTTCTAATAAGTAACAGTTAGAAATGTAATTCATATCGAATGGTGGATCTTGACGGATGAAAAAAAAATCGAATTTTTCTAAAAAGATTGTTTTTGATTTAGACAGTTTTAAACTAAAATCATCAATTCTATATGTTAAATAAGAAATTCTTCCTGCATAAAAAGTTAATTTATCTGGACTTGTAATCCAAATATTTACACCAAGTTTTAATCCCTCTTTTATGATGTCTAGCGATGAGTCAGTGTCAGGATTGAGATCGGATAAACTATCTATTTGAAAAAGTGCGTTAATAGTTTTACTTTTATTCATCTTTTTTTTTTAGGTTAATTATAGTTATCAAATTAGGGATATCATCCATTTCAGAAAAAAATCTTTCAACAGTTGTTTTTTCTTCTAAATCCTCTGCAAGCCCTATAATATATACGTTTTTTGAAACAACATCTAAATTAAAATTATTACTATTTATTCCAGATTTAAAAAGCATTCTTGTCATAAGTCTAGATTCAAACAACGCATCTTCAGTTTTATCAGCAAAAGATACAGAAGGATTTATTTGTACTTCATTATAAACT
>CACFSX010000028.1 GCA_902569095.1 uncultured Alphaproteobacteria bacterium | reverse complement strand
CAACGTCTAGTTCTTGCGAAATAACCGGAGAAAACTTTATTAAGCAAAAGATCACGGTTAGTATTTTTTTTTTATTTTTTAACATAAAAAAAAGGGCTAAAAATTTAGCCCTAATTTTAAAATATAGTAAGGATTTAATTTTACTAGTTTCCGCTAACAACTAGAACAGCTCTCCTATTCTCAGACCAAGCTTCAGAACTGCTTCCCTCTGCTGCAGGTCTTTCTTTTCCGTAGCTGATAACCGTCAACCTTCCTGCATCAACACCCAGTGAGGTAAGGAATTCTTTTACTGCATTTCCTCGTCTTTCTCCAAGAGCAAGGTTGTACTCTCTAGTACCTCTTTCATCACAATGTCCTTCTATTAGTAATTGAAATCCTGGAGTAGATTTTAACCAATTTGCCTGTGATTCAAGCGTGAAAGCAGATGCTGAAGAGATATTGTGTTTATCTGTCTCAAAGTAAACTCTATCTCCTATTTCATTTTGCAAATAGGCCTGGAGATTTGCTTGTTTTGAGTCACCATATTCATATCCTGGTGTGCTTCCTGAGGAAGAACCACCAATTGTTTCGCAACCAGAGACAATTAAAATCCCTGCGAAAAATAAAGATAAGTATTTGTTTTTCATAACTTTTAGATCCTTACATTATTTAATTAAATATTATATCATTAAGTATTACAATCTGAGCAGTAATAAGTCAACGGTTAAGGTTTAATTAACCAATATAGCAAAAGAAATTAATAACCAATGAATTGAAAATTTATCTGTTGTAAATTTTAACAGTACATGAACCAAAGCAATCAATTGAATCATGTGTAGGAATTTCTCTGAAAGTATCATCCATAATTAAGCTGTCGCTACCTACATACTGTTCATCTTGAGCACAGCTGGAAATAAACATTGAAATTACAATTAAAGCAAATAATCTGATTTTCATATATGAACCTTTAATGTTAAACTTTTAACAATTTACATTTTGGTAATGAATAAGTCAATGATAAGAAGCTTTTTTTTGGAATCACGGCAGTAAACCAGACCAGGCAGGGTCAGATGCATCTGATGGTGTAACAAGTTCTCTTAAATTTATTCCAGTTAAATCAACCATTTTTATCTTTGGATCTGTAATTTTTCCTCCTGATAGCCTATTCTGATTATAAAATGCTATAACACGACCATTAGGAGACCAAGATGGTCCTTCAACTAAATAAGATTTATAAACTACTCTTTCACCCTTTCCATCGGTATACATAACTCCAATATAAAATTCACCACCAAGAAGCTTCGTAAAAGCTATCAGATCGCCTCGTGGCGACCATACGGGCGTAGCGTACTTCCCATTCCCGAAACTAATTCGGTTAATTTTATTTGTTTTTAAATTCATAACATATATTTTTTGACTACCACTACGATCTGATTCAAAAGTAATAAAGTCTCCATCTGGTGAATATGAAGGGGCTGTATCTATGCCATCATAAAAAGTTAATCTTTTCATTTTTAAGGTTGCTAAATTCATTTCATAAATATCAGTGTTACCGTTTCTTGCCAAACTCATTACTAATTTTTTTCCATCAGGTGAGTAGCGCGGGCTAAATGTCATTCCGGGAAAATCCCCTAAAACTTTTTGACTCCCAGTATTTAGATCAAGAAGAAAAATTCTAGGAATTCTTTTATTATAAGACAAGTATGCAACTTCTTGGGCCGCTGGAGAAAATCTTGGTGTTAATGCTAAATAAGATCCATCAGTTAAAAATTTATGATTAGCTCCATCCTGATCTATTATAGCTAATCTTTTCTTTCTATTACTTTTTGGTCCTGACTCTGAAATATATACTATTCTGCTATCAAAGTAGCCTGACTCTCCAGTAATTCTCTGGTAGATAATATCTGAAATTACATGGGCTATTCTTCTCCAATTATTTTTTTCAGTCGTAAGTTTTTGAGCTACCATCTGTTTTTGTGAGAGAACATCCCAAAGTCTGAATTGAATATCTAATTTTTCATTTTTAATTTTTAGTTTACCATGAACTAGTCCTTGAGCAGTTGTGATTTTCCAATCTGAGAAAGTAGGTTTTTCCTCAAATGGAATTGACAAATTAAAAAAAAGTTTTTTAGGGATTATTGAAAATAATCCAGACCTTTCAAGATTGTTGGAAATCACTTCATTTATATTAGACGAAATCTCCAGAGCTTCCTTATCAGATGAATTGAATTCTAAAATTGCCACTGGAATAGGATCCATATTGCCCTGAGTAATATCAATTCTAAGTTCAGCAAGAATCGAGATAGGATAGAAAAAAAGTAAAATTAAAAAATATTTCATAATCTTTGGTATTTTATTTAATTATTAAAATAAATCAAAACGAATTTTAGTTAATCATAACTGATGGATCAAAATCTAAAATAGTTTCTTTCCATGTTTCATATTTTTTTTTGGGTACTTTTAATATTTTACAGTCAGGATGATTTATAGCTCTTACTGCACTTTCTGCAAGTGTTCTGAAAAAGGTGTTATTCATTTTTGCGCTGTTGATGATTTTTGAGCTTATTACTTCACCATCTTTATTGAGTTTTAGTTTAATAGAAACTGTATAGTCTTTAATATTTTTTGCCCCTGCAGGAACAATCCAACATTTATAAAATTGTCGTCTAATCGCATCTTTTTCAGAAATTGTAAGTTTTTCCCCAAAATTAATTCTTTTCACTTTGTCATCTTCATCAAGTTTTTTGTTAGGCTCTAAGTCTGTAGTTTTAGAAACTTGCTTATTATTATTTTCAGATTTAATCTTTTCAATTGACTTGAGAATGTTATCTACTCTTTTTTTTTGCTTTTGTTCCTCATTGTTGTCTTTGATTTTTTCTTTTTTCTTTTGGGAGACTTTAACTTTTGTACTAAATTCTGGTGGTTTTGGTTTTGACTTAACTTTAGGTGGTTGAAAGCCACTTTGATTTTGCTGTTTGTTTTTCTTTTGAGTTTTTTTTTGAACGTTTTTATCAGTTTTGGTTATAGTTTGATCAGAGATATCAACAATATCCAAAGGAATTTCATTTATTTCGAACCTTTTATTATTTTTAAAAATTTCTGCACCATACATAAATAGTCCAACAATAAGTAAATGGAGAAAAAAAGACTTTAAAAGGCCTTGAATCATTGCAATACTATTGTAATTTTGTGACTAGAGCCACTTTTTTAAAGCCTGACTTATTAATTAAATTCATCAGATCCATCACTCTGCCATAGTCAAGTTTTTTATCCCCTTTTATGTATATTTTTAAATTTTTATTATTTTTCTTTAGTAATGTAAGTTTTTTTATAAGTTGATCTTTAGAAAACTTTTTTTTTTGAATAAAAATCTCTCCAATTGAATTAATTGAAACTGTAACCGGATCCTTTTTTTCATTTTTTAAAACTGAAGAACTCTCTGGCAAATTTATTTTAATGCCCGATGTAAGAAGTGGTGCAGTAACCATGAAAATGATTAATAGAACTAGCATAACGTCAACGAAGGGAGTTACATTAATTTCAGAAATGGTTTTTTTGTTCCTAAATTTTTTTTTCAATATTATTTCACCTAAAAATTTCTTTTGAAATAATAACCAAAATTTCATCTGAAAAAACGTCTAGTTTATTATTTAAAATTTCCAGCATATTATTAAATTTATTAAAAAAAAGCACAGCCGGTATCGCCGCAACTAGACCAAGTGCAGTTGCAAAAAGTGCTTCTGCAATTCCTGGTGCAACGACAGCAAGACTTGTGTTTTGAGAAATGCCAATAGCCGTGAAACTGTTCATAATACCCCACACTGTTCCAAATAAACCTATAAATGGAGCAGTAGATCCAACAGAAGCAAGAAAATTGAGACCATTTTCTAATCCAGTTAATTCTTTATTTATTACAATTTCCATTTCCTTTTTGACATTTTCACAAAAACTCTTCTTAAATTCAAAATTTTTGTTAGAAAAGCCAGTTTTAATTCTATCAAAATATACCATTGCCGCAAAAAAAACTGCTTCCATTGGATGAGTCGGTTGACCTCCAATTCTTTTTGATAATTTGCTCAGAGTTTCACTTGAATAGAATTTTTCCTCAAAGTCTTCTGTTTCCATTAAAATACTTTTCAAATTAGTATATTTAGAAAAAATTATAGTCCACGACCAAATTGAGGAAATTAATAAAAGCAGAATAACAATTTTTACAACTACGTCTGCTTGTAAAAATAAAGAGAATATTGAAAAGTCAGAACTTTCTTCGATTATTTTTTTTTCTACCGATTCGTCCATATCCAAGTTATACTATGTCCATTGATTTAAATCTATAAATTATATTTGTTGGTATTTTTATTGGTTTTCTTTTCACTCCGTCAATCCATACAAGTTTTACATCTATTAAACTAATATTGATCCCATTTCTCTCAATTTTTTGAATTAAGTTCAAGGTTGTAAAAGAGTTCCCATTATAAAATGTAACTATATCAAGATTATCAAATAAAAGAGAGGGTTTGAAAAAGTCTATTTTTATTTTTTTTACAACAAAAAATTTTGAGTTTTTTTTTAGCATCTCTGTTAGCTCAGGAAAATCTTTGTTCAGCATATTACTTCTGGCTCTTTCTGCTATTGACAGATATGCAGCATGATAAGTAAATCCTGATGAATCAGTATTTTCATAATAAATTTTAAATTTGTCTTGATGAATTCTTTTCATTCTAATTGTTAATTAATGTGGTTGATACCCTTCTCGGATAATATTCTTCCTCTGGAAGTTCTCTGAACCAAACCCTTTTGCATTAGATAGGGTTCTATGACATCCTCAATTATATCTCTTTGTTCTAATAACGCAGCACTTAATGTTTCTATTCCAACTGGTCCTCCGTTATAATCTGAAGAAATACATTTCAAATATTTTCTATCCATCTCGTCTAAGCCTTCGGAATCAATTCTCATTTGTTTAAGAGATTCTTCTACTATATTTATATTTATATCTTCTGAATTTTGAACAATTGAAAAGTCTAATATTCTTTTGAGAAGTCTAATGGCAATCCTAGGCGTTCCTCTAGATCTCTTTGCTATTTCAAAGGCGGCAGATGATTCAATTCTGACATTCAATTTTTCTGCGTTTAAGATTATAATTTCTTTTAAACTCTCTGGACTATAAAACTCTAGTTGAAGAGGAATACCAAACCTATCTCTTAACGGACGACTTAACAAACCTAGTCTTGTTGTTGCACCAATAAGAGTGAATTTTTCAATAGAAATTTGCATAACTCTTGCTGAGGGACCTGAACCTATAATATAATCACACTTAAAGTCCTCCATCGCTGGATATAATGATTCTTCAATTATAGGCGATAACCTATGAATTTCGTCAATAAATAAAATGTCTCCGTTCGATAGATTACTTAATAATGTAACTAAATCTCCCTTCTTTGTAAAAGCAGGGCCGGACGTAATATGAATATTTACATTTTTTTCGTATGAAATTATATTTGCTAGCGTTGTTTTCCCAAGTCCAGGCGGACCATATAAAATGATATGATCTAAATTTGTTTTTGTTCTTAGGGATGATTCAAT
>CACFSX010000027.1 GCA_902569095.1 uncultured Alphaproteobacteria bacterium | reverse complement strand
CAAAGAAAAAACCTGTGATATAAACTACAAACGAAAAAGTTAATATAATGGAATTTGTTGACCTTAATTTCAAACATATTTTAGCTTCTGTTGGGTCTGCTGGACATGAAGAATTATTTCTTCTCCATGCCATATAACATGATAAAGCCAACATAAAACCTGCTAATAAAAAGATATATAATTTATATTTTGATAGAACAACAATCCACGGAAATATTGATACAATACTAACTAAAGTTGTTCCTAATCCAACAGTCACAAGCAGTGCTGGTAAAGCACAACAAACTAGCGTACTTAAACTTGTAAATAAACTCAATATTGGTGCAAACAATTCTTTATAGAAATTACTTAACATTTTTTATTTCTCTGACGTCATAACCTGAATCCTTAATCATTTCAGTGATTTTTTCATAACTTAATTTTTGATTTTCTTTAAAATTAATAGTAATCAACATATTTTCTAAATTCACTTTTATTCCTGCAACTGATTTTTGTTTTGAAAATATTTTTTCAATTGAACGAGCACAAAAATCACATACAAGTCCATTAACATATACGTACAAAATATCACCATTGTATTGTTCATCCGAAAGAATTTTACCGCTGTTAAACATTACAAATTGCAAAATAAACAAATAAATAATAATTTTTTTCATTTCTTCTCCTCTAAAATCTTTTAATAAAGTTAAACATAAAGTCTTTGTAGTTATTAAGACCAAACTCTGCTAAATAATCCCCTTTAAAAACTCTTAACATTGGAGTAAATGTCAAGTTTTTACTACTTCTAGGCATATGATTGGCTTGAAGCATTATCCAAGTATGTAAATATCCATATTCAGCCAAATAAGGAGCCACTCCAATTCTAAATTGTTGTGAAAAAAATTTATCTATCGAAGATGCATAATTAGCTTGATTTTGATAGCTTGTAAAAAACCTTCTATCTTCCCAATCAAATAAGATGCCTGTGAAAAGGGATGGTTCAAATTTATTTTCAAAAGCTTCATAATTACTAGTTGCTAAACCTATTCCGTTCTTTAAATAAAAATTTGTTTGCGACCTAGGTTTATTTATTCTTTTTATGAGATAATTTAATTGAAGTCCATGAAATTGCCACTCTTTTTCTCTCCAATATTCTGCTCTATAACCTATTGAATAATCAATTGATGGACTATAATGCAAATGAAAGCTATGTTTACTAAAATCATTTGCCTGCATTAATGTCCAGCCTCCAGGATATGAAATTGGTCTAGCATTTATATCTTTTAAGACAATAAATGTGCACACTAGAACTATTTTGCAAAAAAATATCTTCATCTTTTCTCCTAATAATTAGAAATACATTCAAGACAAACTTTGTCTAAAAATTGAAAACAAAATTAAGAAAAAAGTTTTGGCGGGGGTGGTCTTAGTAAAGGGATTAGGGAATCAAATGTAAACGTTGAGTTTTTAAATAAAGAATTATCGATTTGAGCATCTAAAATATCGTCAACATGTAATGTATTTATCTGAGTATAATAACACTCACAATTAAAGCATACGTCATCAACATCGTTTGATTGAGAATGACATGATTTGTTTGAGTGAACGTGATTTGTTTCATTAAGTTGGGAATATTTTTTATCTAAACAATACGAAATAGCTTTAGCTGAGATAGTCAAACTAGATAGACTAAGTATTAAAACACTTAAAATAGAAAATTTTACACGTCTCATAATTATAAATTATTAAAAATTTTAAAAATATCAATAATTTTATATGTTTGGGGTTGACAGAAAACAAAGTGTTATATTATAACATTTAATTTTAACAGTTAACTCAATGGGAAATCAATGTATAAAATAGTTTCACTCATCTTGACCATATTACTTGCAGCTAATGTAAATGCTGAAAAGCTAGAATCCATATTTGTTGCACCTGATGTATTTATTACATCAAAAATTAAGCCAAGTACTGAATATGAAAGTGATAGAGGCAATATTTTATTTGATGGTCATGAAATTGAAAAAAAAAGAAAATACTCTATTGGTGATATGTTAAAAGATTTACCTGGTATTTCTTCAAAAGGTCTTGGTAACGCTTCGCGACCTATAATACGAGGTATGACTAATTCGAGAGTTAAAATTCTCCAGAATAGTAGTGGTACTACAGATGTATCTGAATTTGGTGAGGATCACATAGTAGGTTATGATCCAATGCTGATTGACAAAATTGAGATAATTAAGGGTCCTGGAACTTTATTGTATGGTAATAATGGATTTGCAGGTGTAGTTAATATAATTAATCCTCTAGTAGCTGTCGACAAACCTATAACTGACGAAAATGTGGAGGCAAATTTTGGTTACACTACATCCGGCGGTGAACTAAAAGGAAGCATCAAAGCTGCTCAATCAATTGAAAACTTTATTGTTAGACTTAATGCAAGTGGACTAAGTTCAGGCCCTTACGATTTAGCAAATACCTCAGATAAGCAACCAAATTCCTCAAAATTTATGGCATCTGGTGGCGTTGGTTTAACATATAATGATGGTGACAATTATATTGGGTTTTCTTTTGATAAACTTGAAGCTGTTTATGGAAATCCTGGTCCTGAAGGTGAGGAAAACATGACATCATTAAACCCTACTAAGAATTCATTTAATTTTCAATCGTCGTTTTCACTTAATACTTCATATTTTAGTAAGTTTAACTTACAAGGTGCAGTATCCGAATATAATCATTCTGAGAGAACTGGTGACGGAAATAATCATAATATTAATTTTTTTAGTGATTTATATGAAATAAAAACCTCTCTTAATCACAATTCAATCATTGATGTTAATAGCGAAGGATTAATTGGGTTCCACTTTCAAAATTATGATCAAGGAGCCTTAGGGCAAGAAGAAAGTCATTTAGTTCATACAAGAACATCTAGTTTTGCGTTATTCGCTCTTGAAAGCTTTAATTTTGATTTATTTGACTTGGACATCGGAGGCCGTGTGGAATCAGTTAATTTAAAAAATACTAGTATGGAAAAAGGGTTTTTTCCTGGTGCATTTTCTTCAACAATTAAAAAAGAAATATTTAATAATAACACTGTATTTGGTGGTTTTGACTTTACTCAAAGAGCACCTAATGCAGTTGAATTATTTGCTAATGGGCCACATCATGCACAAGAACAATTTGAAGTTGGGGATAGCAACATGGATGTCGAAACCTCTTATAATTTTTCTTTAGGGTATAGCTATAATAATGGCTTAGATACCTTTAAAATTGAAACGTATTATAATTATATTGATGATTTTATTGCGGCAGACAGAGATGGTACTACTACATTAGTTGAGGGTGAAGACATGAACAATGTTAATTTTACTCAATATAATGCAATCTTCACTGGTTTAGAAGTTGGTGGTCAGTATGCTTTTGCTAAAGTTGATGACTTTGACTTCATTTCTAATGTTATGATTGACTTTCTAAAAGGATACCGAACTTCAAATGATAAAGCTTTATCATTAATACCTCAAACAAAGATGAACTTTGGTATAAAAGCCATAAATGAAAATTGGGATGCAAATCTAAATTACTTCCATTATTTTGATAAGGAATTTATAGGGCCATTTCAAACTAGAACTGGGGGGGCACTCAAGATTGGATTTTGATTTAACACGAGACTTTAACTATTCTGATCTCTCTGGTCATTTAATGTTTACGGCTTCTAATTTACTTGATGTTGTTGGAAGAAATCATTTAGAGGCGAAAAAAGCAAATGTCCAATTGCCTGGAAGAAGTTTTATGTTTATGCTTAAATTATTTTACTAATAAATGTTTAAATATTACTCATCATACGCATTGGTTTTCAGTAATTTTACCCATCTTTTATGTTGTGGTTTGCCCACTATCATCGGTTTAAGTTCATTGCTAACCAATTTTATGTTTATTGAAGTGTTCATTTCCAATATAGAGGCATTCGAAGTGTTTGAAGTTTATTTTTTTTGTCTTACAACTTTCATTTTTGCGGTTTTCATTTCCATTGAAGTTTATAACAAAAAAGTAAGATGTGTAAGTGATGACGTCTGTTGCACAAAATATGAATGTGATTCAAGTAAAAATAAAATTAAATTTAATCTGATAATTTCATCTATTCTTTATGCTGTGAATAGCCTTTTTTTTCTATCAGAATTTTTATTTTAAAAATGATTCATTATTTTAAGAATAAGAAAGCAATAAAAGATTTTAAAAATAAAAAATATCAGGTAGGTATTTTATCTCGGCCTGTTCCTAACGAATCAAAATTATTTTTTTCAAAGTTATGTTCAATTCCATTTTCGATATCTGGATTTGTGAATGAAAGAAACACTAAAAAAGATATCCATGAATTAATTGAAAATATGTTGCGACAGAAAATCAAGTTTTGTTCATTTTACGATAAATGGTTAAATGACATGAGTCAAATCTGCAAGATATTCTGCTCTTTTCAAGAAAAAGATAAAATAAGTTTTTGGCTTGGATCTGAAAGAGGATGCAAACGTTTTCATGTAGATATGGTTCCCTATAGATGTTTAGTAACTTATTCCGGACAAGGTACAGAATTATTACCTGACAAAGCTGCAGATAGAAAAGCTTTCGTGGATGGAAAATCAAATGAAAATATTATTAAAAACAGATCAGCTATAAAGTATTTAAATAGATGGGATGTTGCTATCTTTCGTGGTGGAAATAATGAAATTTTACATCGAACTCCAGAATCAGCATTAAATGACAGATCTTCAATTTTGATGAGACTTGATGATTCTACTTTTTTAGAGCAAATAGAAAAAATTAACACTTTAAACTAAATATTTGTTAAAAATTTTCTAATTAAATAGACTAAATTATTTCAAATCGAATGTTTGAAACTAAGGATCTATTTCTTTGAACTATCAATAAATTTATTAGCTTTGAACATTCCTTTTTTTATTGATCCGTCTTGTAACGTTAACGTTCCATAACCGTCAAATAAGTTTTTTTTAAAGCTGCCAACGTATTTATCTCCATTCGAATAAGTTATTGTCCCCTCTCCGGATCTCATACCATCTACAAATTGTCCGACATAAATTGATCCATCGGAAAATGTAAGAGTTCCTTCACCGTGAGGAAGGTCGTCTACAAAATCTCCCGTATAATTCTCTCCATCTGAAAAGGTTGAAGAACCTTTTCCATGGTAATAACCATTTTTAAACCCTCCTTCATATTTATCGCCATTTGCAAATGTGAAGGTTCCTTGACCATTTTGTAATCCATCTTTAAACTCCCCAATATATACATTTCCGTTAATAAATAAGTATGATCCTTTTCCATTATACTTGTTATCTTTGATTTCTCCGACATATTTTTCACCATTTTGGTGAAAGATTGTTCCATAACAATGTCTTACAAAGTTTCCATCACAAGCAGGAAGAGCAGAAATCTTTGATGAAAGAAAAAGGAGAGGTAAAATTAATAAAATAAATTTTTTTTTGTGCATGTTATTTAGATAATCATTCGAAATTAATTTGCCATATCTAGTAAATAATTCGTTAAATTTGATCAACGATGTTCATATTTGTAATTTTCTAAGATTTGATATTCATAGTTCCCAGATAACATGTTCCAATATTCTTTATAAAATTTTTCATTAAAATCTCTTAAATTTTTAAAATCAACATGAATTTCAGGTGTATTAGTATTTATTTCAATTCCCCATAAAGATTTATCATCATAAGGCAAAAATCCATATCTTAGATCACCAATTAAAAATCTATTTAATGGATGAATGTATATAAAATCATCTGAAAAAAAAGAGAATCTCCGAATATCCTCTCTTTGAATTGAATTTGACTTTAACTCTGGGAAAACTGATTCTTTATCAATAGCATTTAAAATAGCTCCCGATT
>CACFSX010000026.1 GCA_902569095.1 uncultured Alphaproteobacteria bacterium | reverse complement strand
GACAGCACAGAATAGATTAAGAGAAAAGAAATTTTTAAACTCATTAAAAAATATCAAGACAACAAGATTTTTTGAAATTAATAACTTTAGAGATTTAGAAAATTCTGCAAAATATTTAAATTTTAACTGCATTCTTAAAACACAAGAATTTGGATATGACGGCAAAGGTCAATCTAATATAAAAAAAGAAAATTTACATCAGTTTAAGAATCAAATTTTAAATAATTATATTTTAGAAGAAAGAGTAAATTTTAAATTAGAAATATCTGTTGTAGTTGCAAGAAGTTCGTCAAGTACAATTGTCTACCCCCCAGTACAAAATATTCATAAAGAATCAATATTAAGAGAGACAATATTTCCAGCCAAAATAAGTAATAATTTAAGGAAATCTGCAATAGATAAAGCAATTTATATTGCTGAAAACCTCAATCTTAACGGAATATTAGCGGTTGAAATGTTTATAACTAATGAAGAAAAAGTTTTAATTAATGAATTGGCGCCTCGACCACATAACTCTGGTCACTGGACTATGGATGCCTGCAAATTTAGTCAATTTGATAATTTAGTTTCAATAATTAAAAGCAACAGAGTTCACGAACCAGAACCATATAGGGATTGTAAAATGATAAATATAATTGGCGAAGATTATGTCTCTTTCAAAAAAATAGAAAACAATTTTAAAGCGTACGATTATTTAAAAAAAGATATCAAGTCAAACAGAAAAATGGGACATTACGTTTTATTTGAATAAATAAAATTAAGGAAGTTTGATTTAAGTTTTCCAAATTTGAGTACATTACTAATCTGTTTATCAATAAATTCTCTAGTTTTTGAATATTCAACAGAGTTATCACTTAGAAAATAGAAAAATGATGCAGAATATATATTCATCAAAATGAATCTTTTAGTATAGTAGTTGAAGTCTGTAGATTTATCACCTGACAAATACCAAATTTCGTCACTAATATTAAAAAGCATAACACCTACTTTGCTCAATGACTTTTGTTTTACAACTAATTTAAAAATTGATTTTCTGTCAAAAAATTTATCAATGATCTCAAATCTACTGAAAATCAAATATCTTATTTTTTCATTAATTCGCAGTGTTTTAAAGTTGTTTGAAATTACAGTTTTCATTTCTTGATTAATGAATAAATTAATGGAAACAATTAAAGAATTTATTCCATCATATAAAATATTATTATCAATTTCTTCAATTTTTTTTTTATTTAATCTTAAATCTTTAGCTGTCATTTCCAAACTTGTTTTAATATCAAAACCTTCATTTAGAAAATTTATTATTGAATTGATTATTTTTACTGAGTCGGTTTTAATTTTCATTATTAAAAAAAAGTTATTTACATTATCTCATTATTTTATATAAAAGTAAGCACAATTAAAGGAGATATGTAATTATAAGAGTAAACGTAAGAGATAACAACCTCGAAAAAGCTATGAGAGCTATGAAAAAAAAGCTTCAAAGAGAAGGTATTTTTAAGGAAATGAAACAAAGAAGAGCTTATGAAAAACCTTCTGAAAAAAAAGCAAGACTTTTAAATGAATGTACTAGACGCTATAAGAAAATGCTTAGAAAGAAGATTGAGATACAAGGCTATTAAGCTCTAGTCCAACCCCTTAACTATATCCTCAACCATTTTTTTTGCATCAGAAAAAAGCATCATTGTATTATCTCTAAAAAATAATTCATTGTCTACACCAGCATACCCTGAGGCCATCGACCTTTTAACAAAAAGAACTGTTCCAGAATTTTCAACATCTAAAATTGGCATACCATAAATAGGACTTGATTTATCTGTTTTTGCTGCTGGGTTTGTGATGTCATTTGCGCCGATAACAAAAGCTGCATCTGTGTTAGAAAACTCACTATTAATTTCCTCTAATTCAAAAACTTCATCATAAGGTACATTGGCTTCTGCTAGTAAAACATTCATATGTCCAGGCATTCTTCCGGCTACTGGATGAATTGCATATTTAATTGTTACTCCGTTTTTCTTGAGTATGTCACACATTTCTCTTAGTGCATGTTGAGCCTGAGCTACAGCCATGCCGTAACCAGGAACAATGATTACACTGCTGGCGTTAGACATAATAAATGCAGCATCTTCTGGACTTCCCGTTTTGACCGTTCTGTTTTTGTCTTTATCAACTGAAGTACCTTCTTCTACACCAAAACCTCCCAAAATAACACTAATGAAGGATCTATTCATTCCTTTGCACATAATATAACTTAAAATTGCTCCAGATGCTCCTACCAAAGAGCCAACTATTATGAGTAGATGGTTAGAGAGCGTAAAACCAATTCCAGCGGCAGCCCATCCAGAGTAAGAGTTTAACATTGAGACAACGACCGGCATATCAGCTCCACCAATAGGGATGATCAAAAGGATACCAAGGAGAAGAGACAAACTTACGATCAACCAAAAAACATCCTTTGACGACTCTAAGGTAAACATTACAGTTAAAACAACTAATGAAATAAATAAAATTAGATTCAAAAAGTGTTGTCCAAAAAATGTTGTTGGAGCGCCACTAACTAAACCCTGCAGTTTTAAAAATGCTATTATTGATCCAGTGAAGGTTATTGCACCGATCGCAACCCCAATTGACATTTCCACTAAACTAGACGAGAAAATATCTCCATTTTGATCTACAATACCATAGCTACTGGGAGTGTAAAAAGCACTTGTTGCAACAAACACAGCTGCTAAACCAACTAATGAATGAAATGCTGCAACCAACTGAGGTAAGGCCGTCATTTCTATCTTTAAAGCAATGAAGGTACCTAAGGCTCCTCCTATTATTATTCCTAAAATTATAAGTGCCATCGAATCGACATTTGGATTATTTAATGTCGTTATAATGGCAATTATCATCCCTATAATACCCATGATGTTTCCATTTCTTGCCGATTCGGGATGAGAAAGACCTTTTAAAGCTAAAATGAAAAAAATTGCCGAAATAAGGTAGCAAATTGCTGTAATGTTTTCTGTCATTTATTTTTCTTCTTCTCTTTTTTTTTAAACATTGAAAGCATTCTATGTGATACTACAAATCCTCCAAAAATATTTACTGAAGCTAAAATAATGGCCAAAAAACCCATTATTGACGAAAAATTTATTTCTTCAGGACCTGCAGCTATTATTGCTCCTACAATAATAACACTAGAGATTGCATTGGTAACAGCCATTAATGGTGAATGTAATGCTGATGTTACTCCCCAAATTACATAATAACCGATGATACATGCTAATATAAAAATCATTATTAGATTAATTATAGGATCAATATTTTCCATTAGTTGCCTCCCTTTTTAGGTTTTAATAGATTTTTCACAACACATGTTTCTTTTACCACTTCATCATCCCAATTAAAACCTTTGAATTTTCCAGACTCACATGAGTTCATTAAAAAGTTAACAACATTTTTTGAAAATAACCTGGACGAGTCTTGTGCTACTGACGAGGCAAGATTTTGAGGACCAATAATTTTTTTGGATTTAAAAACAACCTTTTCTCCGTGTTTGGTTAGTTCACAGTTACCTCCAAATTCGGACGCAAGGTCAATTATGATGCTCCCTACTTTCATTGATTCAACCATTTTTTTACTTAAAAGTAGTGGAGCTTTTTTGCCTGGAATAAGGGCGGTTGTAATAACTATATCCATTTTTTTTAATGTCTCGGCTAGAATAGCATTTTGTTTCTTTTTATATGAAGCCGACATCTCTTTCGCATAACCACCAGACGTTTCCCCAGAATCTTTACTTTCGACGTCAACAAATTTGGCGCCAAGACTTTCGACTTGTTCTTTAGTTGATGACCTTACATCAAAAGCAAATACAACAGATCCTAACCTTTTGGCGGTTGCTATGGCTTGTAAACCAGCAACACCTGCTCCAATGACTAATATCTTTGCAGGAGCGACAGTGCCAGCGGATGTCATCATTAATGGAAAAGCTTTATTAAATTCACTAGCTGCATCAATGACTGCCTTATAACCTGATAGATTGCTTTGTGAAGACAAAACATCCATACTTTGGGCTCTTGATATTCTTGGCATCTTTTCAAGTGCAAAAACATTAATTTTTAGCTTCCTTAGCATATTAAATTCGTTTTTGAATTTTTGTTCGTATAGAAGGGTAAGTAACTCGCAATTTTTAAGTAAATTAAATTCATTTATTTTTCTTAACTTTGTTGGTCTTTGTATTTTTACTACAAGATTAGCGTTACGATATAGTTCGCTGAGTTTCGAAGATATCTTTGCACCATTCTTTTTATAATCATCATCAGTGTAAGATGATTTTATACCAGCGTCTTTTTGAACAAAAACCTTGAAACCCATTTTTGTTAAGGCTGGGATGCAATCAGGTGTAATGCTCACCCTAAATTCACCCTCTGTTATTTCAGTTGGAACTACTAATTTCATAATGTTATACAAACTAACTTATTTTTTCTAAATCATCTATTAGATTTTTAATCAAATTCATTCCCATTTGCCAGAAGTTCTTGTCTTTGGGGTTTAAATCAAAATCCTTAAGAAGTATTTGATAATTTTGAGATCCACCGGATTTTAAAAGATTGAGGTATTTTTCATTGAAATCTTTCTGTGAAGATTCGTATTTCGAGTATAATGAATTTACTAGACAATCTCCGAACGCGTAAGCATAAACGTAAAAAGGAGAATGAATAAAATGAGGTATGTAGGCCCAAAAGTAATTGTACTCCTTTGAAAGGATTACACTTTCTCCCAAGCTTTCTTTTTGGCTTTTCATCCATAATTCTGATATATCTTCATCAGACAGCTCGCTTTTTGCTCTCATGTTATGCAGATCACGTTCAAATAAGAAAAAGGAAATTTGCCTGAATACAGTATTTAACATATCTTCAATTTTACACCTCAAGAGATAAATTTTTTCATTTTTATTTTTTGAGTTATTTAAAAGTGATTTAAATGTAAGCATTTCCCCAAAAACACTCGCAGTTTCAGCTAAAGTGAGAGGTGTATCAGCTAAAAACAGACCTTTTTTATTTGAAAGATATTGGTGTACTCCGTGACCTAATTCATGAGCTAGGGTCATTACATCTCTAATTTTTCCTTGAAAGTTTACCAATATGTATGGGTGACAAGATGGAACAGTGGGATGAGAAAAGGCTCCAGAGGTTTTTCCAGCTTGAGGTTTTGCATGTATCCAAGATTTTTCAAAAAACAAATTAGCTATGTCACCAACTCTTTGATCAAATTCATAGTAAGAATTCAAAACAATATCTTTCGCTTGTGTCCAAGATATTCTAAAATTTTTTGATCCGGGATACGGAGCATTTCTATCCCAGTAATTCAACTTTTTTTTCCCAAATTTATCGGCTTTATATTTATAATATCTATGAGATATTGATTGATAATTTGCTTTTACAGTTTTCACTAGAGAGTCAACGTCCTCTTTATCAATTTGATTAGATAAATGTCTTGAAGATTCCGAAAATTCGAAACCTCTTAAATTTTTATCAATATCCAAATCCTTAGAAATATTATTCATTATAAATGTGAAATAAAATATGTTTTGCTTCAATATTTTCCCGAAACATTGTGCTGCTTCTTTTCTTACTGATTCTTTTGGAGAGGAAAACAAGTTAAGGATTTCTGTCTCACTAAGAACTTTATTTTTATAAGGAAATTTTAATCGTGTTATATTCTGGTCAAAAAACTTTATCCATGCAGATGAGCTTGTGAGAGATTTTTCCATTAAAAGCTTTTCGATCAACTCAGGTTGCTGATATTTTTTAAACTTATTAAGATTTTCAACCCAACTTTTATATTTACTGGATTTTACAATTTTAATTTTTTTTTTGTCTAAACTATTAAACTCAATACTGTAAAAAATTAAGTTTTTTTCAACTTCTGATAGTGATTCTTGAGTACTTTGATAAAACTTACTTTTATTTTTATTTAATTGATCCGTGCAAAAGGTTAAAAAAGAAAAACTTTTAATAAAATATATTTTTTCTTCTATTCTTTCATATTCTTTGATTGA
>CACFSX010000025.1 GCA_902569095.1 uncultured Alphaproteobacteria bacterium | reverse complement strand
CATTTGTTTTTCTAACAAAACTCTCAAATCCAACTGAACCTGAAACTAATGCTACCATTCTTGATTTATCTATTAATTCAAATGAATTATAGTTAAAGTTTATAAGACATACATTTTTAAGTTTGATTATTTTTTTGTAAAATTCTTCATTTTTACTTAAAGAACAATTTTGAAACGATTTAAATTGGGATATGTGTTCTTTTACATAAATTAAGTAATCTTTTGGTACAGCATAAGATAAATATTCAATCATTTTCAATTGATTAAAAAAGGATCCGCCTTGAGGATTAGATTGCCTTTCTGGTTCGCATTGAAGTGCCACAAATATGAATTTTTTTGTTAAATCAGCAATCTTACTATTTTGGATATAAAATTTATAAATTCTTTTGTTTCTTTGTAAATTTATAATTTCAAAAATAAATCTATTGAATGTATTAAGTCTATATTTTTTAAAAAATAAATTTACTATAAGTTGTGGAAGTTTCTTAGCAATATGTCTGAAAAAAGTTGGATAATTCCCACCCTGAAATTTTTTCAATTTAAATCTTACATGAGGTGGCATTCCTTCATTATAACTTGAATTAACTTTTCTTAAAAAGTTATTGTTATCATTAGAAATTTTTTCACTCGATTTAATTTTATCTATTTCGTCTTTAACATTTTCATAAGATTTAACAGGGAAAATTAGATTGGGCAAATTCGTTTTTTCAAACATTACGGTTTTTACTTTCATAATTCTGCAGACAGCATAAAGAAGAAAGTCATAAGCCTGATGGGGAGCTATTCTGAAAAATACTAAATTTATTTTCTTTTTTTGAATAAGGTTTCTCCAAAAAATTGCATGATTATTGAAAAATAAAAGGCGTTTTTTTATTGATAGACTTCCATCAGCATTAAACCTATCCAACATCTTGAGATAATTATTTTTATATATGTCTAATTTTTTAAAAAAAATATCAGTTTTATCCTGGGAAATAAGATTTCCTAACTCCTTCGGAATATAACAATTTTTAGCAAATGAATTTTTATAATAATAAGTATCAGGAAAATATTTATTTGCATCAGATTTCCCTTGATCAGAACCTAAAATAAATTTTACATTTAAATTTATATCAAGACTTAATTTTTTTATTATGATTAACCAGTCAACTAAGCCTCCTTGAGCTATAATACAATTTTTCAATTCATATTCTCATATTCGATAAAGTTTTTAATTATGTTTAACCCAGCTTCACCTGATTTTTCTGGATGAAACTGACAACCAAATATATTATTCTTTTTTACGACAGCACATACATTTTTTTTATTATAATATACGGTTGCGATTACATTATCTTTTTTCTTTGGCACACACTCATATGAATGAATAAAATAAAATCTGTCGTCTGGTGTTGTGTCCGAAAATATTTTCATTTTTTTTTTTCTTTCATCTAAAACAACATTTTTCCAACCAATAAAAGGAACTTTACGTGGACCTGATTTTTTATCACTTTTCATTTTTTTTACCTCTCCGTTAATTATTCCAAGTCCTTTGTACTTTTTACCCTCTTCACTATAGTTAAATAAAGCTTGCATTCCAACACATATACCAAGTACCCAAATTTTTTGGTTTTCAAGAGCTTTTAATTTTTCATAAATTTTTTTATCTTTAAGTTTTTGAATACAATTATCAAATGAACCAACACCAGGAAAAATCAAATGAGTAGATTTTAAAATTCTCTCAAAGTCTGATGTAAGAATGGATTTATAACCACATTTCTCTACTGCATTTTTAATACTAAAAATATTACCGGCACCGTAATCGAGAATTGAAATTCTTTTCATTTAATTTATGTCACAAATATTTTTGATTGTTTTTATGGAGATATTCTGGACATGCAGTATGTCAGCAATAGCAAATGCGTCGATCTCTTTATTCTTCAATAATTCAATTAAGTGATCAAAATTTCCCATTCCACCACTAGCAATTAATGGAATTTTTGCTAAATGCTTAATTGAATTATACAAATCGACATCGAACCCGCTCCTTGTTCCCTCTTTATCTATTGATGTAAGGAGAATTTCACCAGCACCAAGATCTATTGTTTTTTCCATCCAGTAATGAAGGTCTATACCGGTTGCCTCCTTTCCATTTTCTACAAAAACTTCCCATTTGCCTGGAGATTTTTTTTTTGCATCAATTTGAATTACCATTGACTGAGATCCAACATGATCGGAAATTTGTTTAATAAAATCAGGTTTTCTTACCGCTTGTGTGTTTATCGCAACTTTATCTGCTCCTGAATTCATAACGTCAATAATATTATCTAATGTTCGCAAACCTCCACCAACTGTTAAAGGCACAAATATTTCTTTTGCAATTTTCTCAATTATATCCTTTAAATGATTTCTCCCATACAAACTAGCAACTGAATCAATCAAAATCATTTCATCACATCCTTCTAAATAATATTTTTTAGCTCTATCGATTGGACATCCAACTGGCATAACCCCGTCAAGCTGTATGGGTTTAATTAAATTGTTGCCTTTTATATCCAGTCTAGCTATTAATCTGCACATTTATGAAACTATATGTTTTAATTTCCATTTTTCATTTTTGTATTCCCATAAATGTTCTGACCTTGCAAGGTTTATTCTTTCCCAAAATTTTTCCTTGGATAAATTAATATAGTTTAAAATTTCACTAAAATATTTTTTGGGAAACTCTCCATCGTATTTTTTTACAAGATTTACACCTTCTTCCCTTGTTATAAGGCCATCTCTTATGTCCCTGCAAGCATCAGAAGTCGCACGGCCTTGTCCAAACTTGATAAACATAGTATAATAATGTATTCCATCTATTCTATCATCAAGACTTGAAAATTTTGTGTAAGTACCCTCACTTCTTCCATCCTCGTTTGTTTCAAAACCAGTCTGTTGTTTAGAGTAATAATAATTTTTTTGTGGAGACCAATTGTAGTAATGACTAAAAAAATGAATTTCAATTTTTTTTTTTTTAATTTTCTCTAATGGAAGTGGTCTGTAAAAAAGTAAATCATTTTTTGAAATGTTATCTTCTGAATATAATTGTTTTTCTGAAACTCCACTCAAAAAAATTTCATCATTCGGATTTTTAGTTGAAAAATGTTCACTCTTCATTAGAGGACTAGTTAGATCGTCTTCAGAAGTAACGTGTGATTCTGCTTGATTTTCTCCATACATTATGAGTGGAACATCAAACTGCAGAGCAATCCTTGGTGCAGCGTTTTTCTGACCAATTATGAATGGCTGAAAAGGGTTTAGCAAATTAAGAAAAGCTTTTTTTGTCAGTGTTTTGTGGACTTTGGGATTCGGAGTTATTAGAATATTATCAAAGCCAGCATTCAACCAGTTATAAAAATTTTTTTTCCCAATATCTGTGTAAATATGAGGTGCCCAAGTAACTGTCAATGGGTTCATATTATATTTATATTTCAAAATATGTGCAACATAAATACTATCTTTACCTCCACTACCTGGAACAATAACATCAAACCGACCGTCTGTTCGTCTGTGCTTATCTAATAACTCACAAAGTTTCTTTTCTCTTAAAATCCAGTCAATTTTTTTTTTTTGTTTGAAGTATTTACATGTTAGACATACCCCATTTTCATCGAATTCCGCCGTTGGTACAATTAAGTTTTTTTTTACAAATTCAGGAGAAGTTCCTGGCCTTTGATTTGATTGGACACATTCTTTACAAAAAATAACCTTTTGCGGTAATCCATACTTTACTATCATAATTTACCTTTACTAATAAGATTAGGATAAAAGTCCATCAATAAAGACTTAATTATTTCACCCTCTTTTTTATTACATTCCCTGTAGTAAGAGGTCATATATTTGTCGCAAATATTTCTTAAACTTAGAATGAATTTTTCTTCTGCGCCCTTTAAAAAATTGTCTTTATGTATGTCTTTTGGCCATTTTGCTAAAAATTTGTTCAGTTTTCTTTGCTTTTGAAGTGCTAAATTTATCCTATTAGATTTAAATTCCTCATAAATTTCTATTAGAACCTCAGGCAACGGTCCCCCCAAACTAGATGTTCCACCATCAACTCCCAAACACAATGAACTTAAAAAAGTAGTGGCGACTGCTGACAATACATTGAATTTTTTATCAGCAAGTGAAGCTACATTCATCATATCTGTTGTATTCGATGTACTATACTTGACCCCAACAATCTTGGGGTTTTCTTTTAAATTTCTTATGAGTGAAGGAGGAATATTCTGACACCAGTTTGCACTAGTGTAGACCCATATTGGCTTATTGGTGTAGTTTGTGATTTTATTATAATACCATTCAAGCCTTTTATGACTTAGCAACTGATGATAAGGCATTATATGTATAGCTCTAAATTTATATCCTTGAATTTTATCGATAAAATTTAAGGTCTCTTTCATAGAAAAAAAACTAGCACCAATTATTAATTCTTGTTTATCCTCGGCAAACTCAATTACTTTTCTTACCACTTCAAGTCTTTCATCGAACGTAAGGTTCATATCTTCACCACCAGTACCAAGAACCCAAAGTCCACCAATCTTTTTTTTTGCAAGAAAATTCATCAATTTTTGAAGACCTTTTATGTCTAGGTCACCTTTTGAGTTTATAGGCGTGTGAAGAACTGGGACAACACCAGAAATTTTATTTTTCATTTTTTTTTAACCTTTGCATAAGAGCATTTGCAATTAATATATCATGTTCATCGTTAATATCTACTGAATGAGTTTCATCCATTAAAAAAGGGATTTGTTTCTTAGTAACAAATTTTTTATTTCGTAAAAGTGATTTTCTTTTTATTCCATAAATTGATGCGTTGTAGATATAGAATGGTTCAAAGTTATCTTTTATTACTTTTTTGTAATCTACAAGATTTCCTTTTTTATCTATCTTTTTTAAATTGGGATCTTTTTTTAAATATGGACCTCTAACACTTGCAATTGAGTCTAACTCACTATTTGCTAGTAGTTTTATGGCTTTATCAATATCATTTTTTTTTCTGAATGGCGATGTGGGCTGTAGTAAAAAAATAAAGTCATATTTACAATTATTTTTTTTTTCCATAAATTTGACCGCATGAATCATTACTTCTGAATTTCTGATTCTATCTCCAGATAAAGATTTTGGCCTTTTAAAATAAACAGGCGCGTCTAAAAGTTTAGAAACTTTGATTATCTCATTTGAATCAGACGAAACTAACCAATCATCAATATACTTGGATTGCTTAGCTGCCATAATTGTGTAGTAGATAAGTGGCTTGCCAGCTAACAAAAGTAAATTTTTTTTTTTAATCCTCTTAGATCCCTCACGTGCCGGAATAATTGCCAAAACTTTTTTCATACTAATACGAATTTACTTTTTGTAATTCTGGACTGGAATTAAGAAGTATTTTTAATATTCTTTCAGAAGCTTTACCATCCCCAAAAGTTTTATCCGATTTATAACGTTTTTTTTTTAACTGAAAATTTATAATTTCTTCAAGACAATCTTTCTCATTTTTCACATCAATTGTATTCTTACATCTTTGTCTCAAATTCTGTCTATTTCCAATATTTATTGAGGGAATTCCTAAATAGGAGGCTTCCCTTATTCCGGTAGATGAATTACCTACGATACAACCACAGTTTGATAAAAGAGGAGCAAAGTAATCTATTTTCAAACTTTTGAAGAAATGGATATTTTCTACTCTTTGTTCTCTCAACTCTCTCATAGCTTTTGATATTTTTTCAGTTCCAGCATCAAGATTAGGCCAAATCCAAATGATGGGAGGTCTTTTTTTTATATGCGCATATGTAGACATTTTTAATAAGGCGGAATTTTCTAGGTCCTCTTCAGTAGTAATAGGGTGACATACAAAAAGTAGGTATTTATACTTTTGAATTCTTAAAACATTTCCAACCCCTTTACTTTTAATCATATTATTAATGGTGTTCAAATTTATGTTTCTATATTCATGAAGAATATCAAAGCTTGTGGAGCCTACATTAAATATGTACTTTTTCTTTTCTCCCATTCTTTCAATCCTATCGGCTGCATCTTGTGAACATGGGAAATGTAAATGTGCAAGTTTTGTAATTGCGTGCCTTATAGGCTCATCAATTGATCCAGAGCGTTCTCCTCCTTCAATATGGACTAACTTTATATTCATATAGGTAGCAGCGATAGCTACACCTAGACTTTCAAATCTGTCACCAATTACAATTACCATTTCAGGTTTTATAAGTGAAAAGGCATTCACAAACTCATTAATAGCTAAGCTAGTGGATTTGGCCATGATGTCAGTTGTGTCACCTTCTAAAATAAATGGTACATAATAAACTGGTATTTTTTTTAAATCAGAAAAAGAATTAATGATCTTTCCATATTTTTCAACAAGTAAAGAACCACCTAGAACAACTGATAAACTAAGTTCATTACTTCTAGCCATTAAACCCAGAAGTTTTTTTGACTTTGCGTAATTTCCTCTGGATGTCAAAACAACAGCAATTTTTTTTTTCATTTATGTCCACTTAGTTTTGGGTTGAATTATCTCAACATTAATTTTATTTTTGAATCTTATTATTTTTTGTAAAATTTTGCATATTACCTCTTGTGTTAAAAAGTTTGGTTTCAGTCCCAATTTTTTAAAACCTTTTGCTGAAGGGTTATAATAGTGGTTTTCCATTTCTTTTCTCGGATTCACTATCGTTTCCTTTTTTGTATTAAGCCCGATTGAGTTTGCTGCCTCAATAACTAAATCAGCGAGAGCATTTACTGAAAAAGTTTGAGTAAACTGGTTAAGAATCCTTAATTCTGATGAATTTGCAGGGTTTTGAATCGCTAAATCTATACAATTTAAAGTGTCCAAAATATTTAAATATCCTCTTGTTTGACCACCCTTCCCATAGACAGTTAATGGTACACCGGCAACAGCTTGAACCATAAATCTATTCAATACAGTCCCAAAAATTTCATCATAATTAAAGGCCGTTAATAATTCATCACAATCTTCCATTTCATCAGTGAAAAGACCATATACCGGACCTTGCATTAGATCAGTAACTTTAAGCCCCCAAACTCTAACATAAAAATATAGTAAATCAGTATCTTGAATTTTAGTAGTGTGATACAGCGACCCTGCTTGTCTTGGAAATAAAAATTCTTCGTTTCTACCATTATGTTGAATTTTTAAATACCCTTCCTCAATGTCAATATTTGGAGTCCCATATTCTCCCATTGTCCCCAACTTTATTATATGGGTATTAATGTTTGTTTCTTTTACAGCAAAAATTAAATTTAAAGTTCCAATTAAATTATTTTTCAAAGTAAATGTAGCCTCTTTGTGACCAATCATTGAATATGGTGCAGAAGGTTGTTCTGCATAGTGGATAATTACATCTGGTTTAAAATTTCTGACAGAATTTAAAAGAAATTCGTAATCACAAATGTCACCAATTTCTATTAAAATTTGTCTATTTTTTAACTTTTTCCAAAATTTTACTCTATCATTCAAACTAGGTATTTCGTAAAGTGTATGAACTTTGTATTCTGCTGATGCATTTCGTCTGAAATAGTTATCAATAATTAGGACTTCATTACCTTTTGATGATTGATGCAATGCAGTTGGCCAGCCTAAAAATCCATCACCGCCTAAAATTAAAACTCTTTTAACCATAACTTAGTTTATTAATATATCACTTTGACACATTACAATAAAAATTTTTGTATTTATTTAAACAAATGTCCGAAGTGAATTTTTTATTAATAATTTTTTTTGAATTTTGACCCATTATATCTCTCATTTTTTTATTTTCTATAAGTTTTTTTAAACTCAGGGACATAGTTTTTTTACAATTTAAAGGAATTAAAAAACCATTATGATTATTTTTTACTGCTTCGGAATTTCCACCAACATCTGTAACAACTAATGGTAAACTTGAAGCCATATATTCTAAAATACTATTTGAAAAGCCTTCCTCATTTGAACACAAAACTCCTATATCAGCTCGTTGTAGAATTTTAAAAACATCTTGCTGCGGTGGTATAAACTCAAAATTACTCTCTAAATTATATTTTTTAATTCTCAAAAATAATTTCTCATATCTTTCGGGTTCACATTTTCCAACGAAAAGAACTTTCCAGTTTCTTTTTTCAAGCAGAGCACAAGAATCTATTAAAAATTCATGATTTTTATAAGGGATTAAGTTTGCTAATAACAAAATATTAATTA
>CACFSX010000024.1 GCA_902569095.1 uncultured Alphaproteobacteria bacterium | reverse complement strand
AATAATTTTTCCTCTATTTGAATGAAGTTAAATTTGTATATAGTTTTATTACTATCAAAAAATAATGTACAATTAACTTTAAACCCTAACTTAATTAATTTTTGATAATAAAAATGCTCTCAAGCATATTTACACTTTTAATAGGACTTGTGCTTTTAGTAAAGGGAGCAGAAATACTTATATCAAGCGCAATCGCAATTGGGAAAAAACTTAAGGTTTCAGAATTCTTTATTGGACTAATAGTGGTAGGTTTTGGGACGTCACTTTGCGAACTGGTTGTCTCAATAGATGCAGTAATGAAAGGGTCTCCCGATATTTCACTAGGAAATGTAGTTGGTTCAAATATCGCTAATATTTTTCTAGTTACATTTGCAGCAGGTCTAACGTCTGAGTTGAAATCTATTAAAGTGTCAAAATTTGACCTTTTTTTTCATCTTGGCACACACTTTATTTTTGCATTAGTATTTATATTTACTTTTTTGACTACAAAATATGGATTGCTTTTCATTTTTTTATTTACTTTTTATCTATTTAGAAGTTTTAAAAATTCTGATTCAAAGAACAAAGATGAAATTGTATTAGAAAAAGATTTTTTTTCGAAAATTTCATTTCAAAATCCTTTACTATACGGATTACCTGTGGCAGGAATTTCTATTGGTATTACCCTTTTTGGAGCAGATATAACAGTTGATTCTGCTATATCTATTTCAACTGCCCTAAATATTTCAGACTCATTCATTGGCTTGACTATAATTGCTCTAGGAACATCTTTACCCGAAATAGCTACATCGATCTCAGCTGCCAGAAAAGGCAAATCTAACATTATTATTGGAAATATTATCGGATCTAATATATATAATTTATTACTTATTCTTGGTTTTACATCACTATTTAACTCTTTCTCATACAACAAAGAAGTCCTGTCAGATGATGTCTATTTCTTGAGCGTTGCAGCCATTATTTTTACTTTATTTATTTTAAAAAAAATTGGGATTGGTAGAAAAGTTTCCATTGCATGCTTTTTAATATATTTAATGTATATCGGAAATCTCTATTTAACTAATTTTTAAAAAGTTATACTCATTATCCACTTAATTAACAGGCAAAAAATAAATGCTTAATTGAGGATATTTGTTATTATATAAAAATGTCTTCGTCAGAAAGTAATAAATTAACAAATGTTGTTCCATCTAAAAATTTAAATCTCATAAGAGAAGTTCCAGTTAATACTGGAGCAGAACAAGCTCTACTGGGAGCAATTCTTTCCAACAATCTTGCTTATGAAAAAGTAGAGGAGTTTTTGGAACCAGAATATTTTTCAAGTAAAATTAACAGAATAATTTTTAAATCAATTAAAAAATTGATTTCTAATGATCAAATTGCTGATTTAAATACGATCAAAGTACAACTTGATGGAAATGAAGAATTTTTAGGAAACGGAGGATTATCCTATCTTTTAAAACTTTGCGAAAATACAGTAAGTATTATTAATTCAAAACAATATGGAGAATTAATTTATGATCTTTATTTGAGAAGGAGACTTATAGACCTTGGTACAAACCTTATTAATAGTTCTTATAATACCGAGGAAGATAGCAGTTCAAGAATTTTAATTGAAAAAACTGAGCAGAATCTTTTTAACTTGGTACAAAACAACGAATTTGACCATGGACCTGAAGGTTTTGAAGAAATAATACAAAGAACTGTTGATTATGCTGAAAAAGCATTTAAGAAGAGTGATGAAGTAATCGGCTTAAAAACAGGCTTGAATGATTTTGATAAAAAAATTGGAGGTCTTCACAAATCTGACTTAATTATAATCGCGGGAAGACCATCGATGGGTAAAACAGCATTTGCAACAAATATAGCCTCGAATATATCAAAGGAATTCAAAAATAATAAAAGTAAAAATGTTTTATTCTTTTCACTGGAGATGTCATCTGAACAACTTGCTACAAGATTATTGGGTGAACTTGCTGAAATTTCGTCAGAAAATATAAGGACAGGCAATCTTTCAAAAAAAGATTTTAGCAAAATTTTGTCTTCAAGCGATGATTTAAAAAAACTTAATTTATTTATAGATGATACTCCAGCGTTAAGTATTTCTTCAATACGAACAAGAGCAAGAAGATTAAAAAGGAAATTAGGCTTAGATCTAATTATTTTAGATTATCTTCAATTAGTTAACGGAGAATCAAAAAAAATGAATGATAATCGTGTACAGGAAATTTCTGATATCACAAGGGGGCTCAAGGCTATTGCAAAAGAACTTGACATACCCGTTATTGCTCTTTCTCAATTATCAAGAAAAGTTGAAGATAGAGAAGAGAAAAGACCACAACTAGCTGATCTTCGTGAATCTGGTGCGATTGAACAAGATGCGGATTTAGTTGTTTTTTTATATAGAGAGGAATATTACCTTGCTCGAACAGAGCCTCCCGAAGGTACAGATAAACACGAGATGTGGACAAATAAAATGGAGAAAGTTCATAATATAGCTGAAGCGATTATTGCAAAACACAGACATGGACCAATTTCTAAAGTTAAACTTCATTTCAACCCGAGTTGGACAAAATTTTCAGATTTAGCCGAAAATAATTATTCATAAAACTTATTTTAATCCCCTTGAAATAGAAAAGAATAAGAAATTTTATTATTATTTATTTATAATAAAAAAAACAATATATTCTCAGTAATGACAAGATTGCTCTCCAATGCCTTAGCTTTAACAAAAAGATTATTTAAACTTATATTCTCTTTTTTTCATACTATCGGTGAAATAGTTGATTTTTTTTTAGACTGCTTAAAGTATTCTATAATTGAAAAATTCTACACAAATATTTTTTTGAAACAATTTATTAAAATCGGTTTTAACTCTTTACCAGTTGTAGGTTTAACTTCCATATTCACTGGAATGGTTTTAGCACTTCAATCCTACACTGGCTTCTCAAGATTTTCAGCAGAAAGTGCAATTCCAAATGTTGTTGTTCTGTCTATCACAAGAGAATTAGCCCCTGTATTAGCGGGACTGATGGTTGCAGGAAGATCAGGAGCAGCTATAGCCGCTGAAATAGGCACAATGAAAGTTACTGAACAAATAGATGCGCTTAAAACATTATCCACTAACCCATTTAATTATCTAATTATCCCAAGAATTTTAGCAGGAGTTATTTCTCTCCCACTTCTGGTCATAATTGGCGATATTATTGGGGTTATGGGTGGATATTTAATTTGCGTAAATCTTTTAAATTTTAATCCGACGGTATACCTGCAAAATACATACAATTTCGTTCAATTTATTGATGTTTTCAGTGGCTTAGTAAAGGCTGCTGTTTTTGGTTTTTTAATAACCTTTATGGGTTGCTACCATGGATTTAATGCAAAAGGTGGTGCACAAGGAGTTGGTCAATCAACTACATACTCTGTTGTTTCATCTTCTATTTTAATTTTATTGATGAATTACATAATAACTTCCTTTTTCTTTAAATTATGAGAAATAAAAAAATAAGCGTAAAAAATATTTATAAAAGTTTTGAAAACAAGGTTGTCCTGAACAATCTGAGTCTTGATATTTATGAATCTGAATCCCTCTCAATAATTGGTGAGTCAGGTTCTGGAAAGTCAATTCTTACAAGATGCATAGTAGGCTTACTAAATTATGATAATGGATCGATTAATTTTGAAAATCTTACAAATATTAACGCTTTAAATGATCGAGAAAAAATGAATTATATGTCAAAATTTGGAATATTATTTCAAAATTCAGCACTTCTCGATAGTTTAAATATTAAAGAAAACCTTAAATTTGCAAGCAAACAGGATTCATTTACTAAAATTTTAAGTGAAGTAGGTCTTCCTCATTCAGTCTTAGAAAAATATCCATCTGAACTTTCAGTTGGAATGCAGAAAAGAGTGGGACTTGCCAGAGCAATTCTTAAAAGACCAGAAGTACTCATATTAGATGAACCAACAACTGGTTTAGATCCAATTATCGCTAGACAGATAAACTTGCTTATCAAAAGTTTGGTGAGGAAAAAAAAAATTACTACAATAACAGTAACTCATGATATGGAAAGTGTATATGAGTTTGCTGATTATGTTGCTTTTTTGAAAAACGGAATTATTGAATGGTATGGAAAAGCAAAAAAAATTAATCAATCAAAAAATAGTTCACTAACTAATTTTATAAAAGGGATAAATTAAAAATGTTTGATTTAATAATTTTAGTTTTAATTCTGATATCTGCTTTGTTTGCATTTTTTCGTGGATTTTCTCTCGAATTATTATCAATAAGTGTTTGGGTTGCGTCTTTTTTTGGGTCTTACGCGTATGGGAATAACTTAGTAAATTCTATCAACAAAATAATTAATAATATTCTGGTCTCGACTGGTATCTCATATGTTTTTACATTTTTAGTAATTTTTATTGTTTTTTCTTTTTTTACCAGAAAATTTTCAATTTATATTAAGGATAGTTATGTAGGACTTATTGATAAAAGTCTTGGTTTTATATTTGGAATTTTGAGAGGATACTTAATAGTTGGTTTATGTTTTTTTGTTTCGATTATTTTTATCAAGGAAAAAAGTTGGAATTTATTAATAATTCAAGAATTATTCCAGTAATAAAGATCACAAACAATGAAATCTTTAGATTTCTAAAAATTGATAGTAAATATTCTGAAAATTTAAGTAGCGAGATAAAAAAAAAATCTGACTTACTTTTTGAGAAAAGTATAGATTCAAAACTTCGTATAAAAAAAAATAGTAAAAATCAAGAAAACATTTATAACGAAAGTGGAAGAAAAAATATTGAAAATATTATAGAAAATAATTTGGAATAAAGTGAAATATCTCTTTTCAAAATCAAAACCAAAAGACGAATGCGGCGTCTACGGTGTTTACAATCATGATAAAGCAGCAAATCTTACTGCACTAGGTCTTCACGCACTGCAGCATAGAGGACAAGATTCAGCGGGAATAGTTACTACAAATAATCAAAAATTTTTTGCTCATAGAGGGATGGGGCAAGTTTCTGATGTTTTTTCAAATAAAGAAATAATTCCAAAACTAATTGGAAGAATATCCATAGGGCATAATCGTTATGGAACAACTGGTGAATCTGCACTTAAAAATGTTCAGCCACTTTTTTCTGAACTGGATTTTGGTGGTATTGCAATTGCACACAACGGGAATTTAACAAACACCAATCAAATTAAAGAAAAGCTTATTAAAAATGGAGCCATTTTCCAATCAACATCAGATACAGAAGTAATTCTTCATTTGATTTCAACTGCCAAAGGGAACCTTATTGACAGAATAGTTTATGCACTCGAATCAATAACAGGGGCATTTTCACTGGTTATGCTAACTAACGATTCTCTCATTGGAGTAAGAGACCCGTTTGGAATTAGACCCCTGGTTTTGGGAAAGCTTGACGATTCATATATATTAAGTTCTGAAAGTTGTGGATTGGATATTATTGGTGCAAATTTAATAAGAGATGTAGAACCTGGCGAAATTTTAATAATTAAAAATAATAAAATTAATTCAATAAAACCTTTTAAAAAAACATATCTTAAACCATGCCTTTTTGAATATATTTACTTTTCAAGGCCAGATAGTATTTTTGAAGGAAGAAACGTTTATGATGTTCGAAAGAGCATTGGACATCAATTAGCTTCAGAAAACCCAAATGACAACAAGCTGGTTGATGTCGTTATTCCAATCCCTGACTCTGGGAATGCGTCTGCATTAGGTTATTCTGAAAAAATAAAAAAACCCTTTGAATTTGGAATAATCAGAAATCATTATACTGGAAGGACGTTTATAGAGGATTCCATGTCCGTTAGAAATTTGTCGGTAAAATTAAAGCATAATCCAAATATTCTGTCTTTAAAAGACAAAAGCATTGCTTTAGTTGATGACTCAATTGTTAGGGGTACAACCTCAGTAAAGATTGTTGAAATGTTAAGGAATTGTGGTGTCAAAGATGTTCACATGAGAATTGCAAGTCCTCCAGTAAAATATCCATGCTTCTACGGAATTGATACTCCAACCAAAGAAGAACTGTTGGCATCAAAATTTACAATAGAACAAATAAAACAATACATTGGTGTAGATAGCTTAAAATTTGTAACACTGGATGGTGTTTATAAGGCATTAGGTTTTCAAAATGGAAGAAATAAAGAGAATCCAATGTTCACTGATCATTATTTCAGCGGAGATTATCCAGTAAAGCTTATTGATCAAAATGCTGGTGTTAGTCCCTCTCAACTATCATTATTAATTGAACCTACAAAATAATCAAATGGAACGAAGTTTACGTAGTAATGGAATCATATTTGGTTCAACAGGAGTTTTAGGCTCAAGAATATCATTAGATTTGGCGCGAATGAATACAAATTTAATTCTACACGGAAAGTCTTTAGAAAAACTGATAAAGTTGGACAATGAAATTAAACAAATCAATAAAAATGTAACACTATTTCACGCTGACATAACTAGCAAAGAATTCTCAACAAATCTTTTAAGAAAGGTAGGTTCAAAATTTTCAAGAATTGACTTTATGATAAATTTAATTGGCCTTTTTTTAGGATTAAGACCGTTGACCAATTTTTCACATAAAGAATGGAATGATCTAATTGAAATAAATCTATCTTCATGTTGGAGGATAATTAAGGAGTTGGAACCCTTGATAAGAAAATCAAAAAACTCAAAAATTATTTTTCTAGAAAATAAAAATATTTCATTTGGAAAAGCATACCACAATACTTTCAGCATCTGTCAAAAAGCCAAAAAAACAATGTTAAAGATTTTTGGGGAAGAAAATTTAAAGTTTAGAATCAAAGTACATTTTATTGAAATTGAAAAAATCAACTCAGGTATGTCCCTACCCCTTGCAGGAAAAAATGATTACGATGAGAGAAAATTGAAAGAAATTTCGGAAAAGGTAGTAAAAAAATGTCTTTAGTTTTATGTAAAAAGATCATTAACCATAGTTTCGTACCAACCGAATGCGTGCTTAGCTTCTAACTTTCTAGAATAATTATTTGCATCGACATCGCTTTCACTACTTCCTAATGAAATAATTTTATCTTTTGTAATATTTAGTCTGTACCATGCAGAAATAGAAAATGCTCTGTTTTCTCTTGAAAAACTATAACAAGTATTTAAAAATACCGGATCAATATAGTCCCTTCCTAAAATTTTATTAATTAAATTTATTGCCAAAACTTTAGCTTGACTATTCGCTGAAAATGCAGATTTGGGCATTGCCCAAGCATCTATGGAATCTCCAACAGCATAAATATCTTTAAAACGATCAACTTCAAACGATATTGGGTTGATTTCACACCAGTCTTTTCCTTCATTCAATAAACCCGAATCAGAAAAAATACTTGCTGCTTTTTGTTCAGGTATTATGTGTATAAAATCACCCTTAATAATCTGGCCATCCGAATTTTTTACGAATTTTTTTTTTTGATCATAGAAGGTTACTTTTCCTCCTTTGTTTCTCGGAATCCAGTCTATAACATCACGAAAACCATTTTGCCACTCTTTAAAAAAATTTTCTTGTTTGGTAAATGAATTTTTTGAATCAAGTATCAAAATCTTCACTTTTTTATTTAATTTTCTTTGGTAATTAGCAATCAAAGAAGCTCTCTCGTAAGGCGCTGGAGGGCATCTATATGGATAATCGGGCGAAGAAATTATTATTTTTGAATTATCTTCTAAATCTGATAATCTTCTTTTAAATCGAATAATGTCACTTTGTCCATCCCAACAGTGGGGGATATTTTTTTTGTCTGCTATGTTGTATCCTTCCAAAATGTTGTTTTTATAGCTAATGCCAGGAGACAAAATTAAGAAATCATAATTGATTATCAAATCTTTTGAAAAAATTATACTTTTATTTTCAACATCAACTACCCTGACATTTTCATAAATAAATTTTACTTTTTTGTATTTGTTTTTATTTATTTTAAAAGTAATATCCTCTCGTTTTAGGATATCGCCTATCACAAGATTAGAAAGAGGACCTGTTTGATATTCATTTAGTTTTTCAACAACAATAATTTCAACTAAATCAGAGATTTTACTGAGATATTGAAGACAGGTTGCTCCGCCAATACCCAGACCGACAATTACAACTTTAGGTTTTGTTTTAGCGTTTAATCTTTTTAATAAAAAATTGTTTGCAACAAGAAGAAATGTCAAATTTCCAATGATATGGGAAAGAAATTCCCTTCGACTGAATTTATTTTTTATCATATATATAGTCTGCTATTTTTAGAATATCATTTTTT
>CACFSX010000023.1 GCA_902569095.1 uncultured Alphaproteobacteria bacterium | reverse complement strand
TGAAGTATCTAGATCATCTAAAAGAACTAAGAAATAGATTGCTCCTAAGTTTTTTATTTTTAATTATTAGCTTTATTTTTTTTTTTTATAATGCCTCTTATTTAGGGGAACTTCTCTCTAAACCTTTATTCAAATTGCTTGTTGACTCTGGCGATAAAAGAATGATTTTTACAGGATTACCAGAGGTTTTTGTATCTAATTTGAAAATATCGTTGTTCGCATCTTTTATTCTTTCAATGCCTTTTTTAATTGTTCAAATGGTACTTTTCATGTCCCCAGCAATGTATAAGAAAGAAAAAAAGATTTTCATCCCTATATTTTTTTTAGTTCCAATATTATTTTTCTTTGGGATTATTTTTGCTTATTTTGTTTTGATTCCGTTCATTTGGTCTTTTTTTATTTCGTTTGAAAACTTTTTTTCTTCAGGTTTTAATTTAGAACTTGAATCAAGATACTCTGAATATATGAAATTAACAATGTTTTTGTTATTAGCGTCCGGAATGTCCTTCGAATTTCCAATTCTTTTGATAATATTAACTAAATTTGGAATAGTTGATGATATGTTCCTGAGAAAAAATAGAAAATACTTTTTCTTAGGAATTTTAGTTTTTTCTGCAATATTCACTCCTCCTGATATTATTTCACAGTTAGGCATTGCTATTCCTCTTATTATCTTTTATGAAGTTTCAATAGTTTTTATTTTTTTTTTTATGAGAAAGTAAAATTTTGCACGATATAAAATTTATAAAAAAACACCCTTCAGTTTTAGATGACTCTTTAAAAAAAAGAAATCTTGCTCCTAGCAGTTCTTCAATAGTTAGAATACACAATGAATATTTAGAACACTTGAATCTAAAACAAAAATTATTAGAAGAAAAAAACGCATTATCGAAATCCTTTGTAAATAAAGAAACAAAAATAGAGGATGTCAAGGCGGCGGTTCATAAATTAAAAATTAAAATTGATAAATTAAGTGATTTAGCAGAACTAAAATTAAAAGAATTAAATGAATTAATTTTATTTCTTCCAAACATTCTTTCAAAAAAAGTTCCTAATGGAAAATCAGAAAAAGATAACAGAATTTTAAAGGCATACGGTAAAATCAGAAACTTTAACTTTAAACCTAAAAATCATTTGGAATTAGCTGAAAATCTTGATCTTTTGGATTATAAAAAAGCAATTAAGATATCAGGAAGTCGATTTTCAATATTAAAAAATGATTTAGCAAAGCTTCATAGAGGACTTGTTAATTTTTTAATTGATAACAATTCATTAGAATTTGGTTATGAAGAGTGTATTGTTCCAGAACTTGTCAAAAGCGAGACTCTTGAGGGAACGGGTCAACTTCCAAAATTTAAAGAAGATTTATTTAAAACAAATTTTAACGATCTGTATCTCATACCAACTTCAGAAGTTCCTCTAACTAATTTTCATAGAGAATCTATTATTAATAAAAAGGATATGCCTCTAAAATATACAGCATATACTAATTGCTTTAGAGCAGAGGCCGGTGCATCGGGATTAGATACCAAAGGGCTAATGAGGGAACATCAGTTCGGTAAAGTTGAGCTAGTAACTATTTCAGAGCCTGAGAAATCAGATTTGGAATTAGATAATATGGTACGATGTGTTGAAAACATTTTAAAAAAATTATTCATACCTTATAGAATCGTTGAACTTTGTTCTGGAGATATTGGCTTTTCGTCCTCTTACACTTTAGATGTGGAAATATGGATGCCAGGACAGAATAAATTTAGGGAGGTGTCCAGTTGTTCAAATTGTACTGATTTTCAATCGAGAAGAATGAAAATGCGTATTAAAAATTTTGAAAGTGGAGAAATTTATTATCCACACACACTTAATGGTTCATCCTTAGCTATTGGAAGACTATTAATATCCATTCTTGAAAATTATCAAAATAAGGATGGATCAATTGAAATCCCATCAATTTTAAAAGAATATACAAATGGTTTAAGTGTTATTTCAAATGATAAAAAAATCTGAAGTTAAAAAAAAAATTAATTTAATTTTAGAACTTCAAAAAAATGGAATTGAAAACATAGAGGTATTGAAGGTTTTGGAGAAGGTGGATAGGCAAATTTTTGTTGAGGAAAATCTAAGACAAAAAGCTTATGATAATATAGCTCTTCCAATAGATTGCGGACAAACCATATCTCAGCCACTAGTAGTTGCATTAATGACGCAATTTTTGGATATAAGAAAAGACATGAGAGTCCTAGAGATTGGCACAGGAAGTGGTTATCAGACTTTTATTCTTTCAAAATTAGCGAGATTTGTTTATACAATTGAAAGACATAAATTCTTGTCTTTAAATGCATATAATCTTTTCAAAAAACTTATGGTTACAAACATTTTTTGTAAGCACGATGATGGTGGCCTTGGTTGGAAGGATCAAGCCCCATTTGATAGAATAATTGTTACCGCTAGTGCTCCTGAAATTCCTTCAAAGCTAGTTGAACAGTTATCAATTAATGGTAAAATGATTATACCGATTGGTGATCAGCATAATGACCAAGTTTTGAAAAAAATTTCAAAAAATAAAGAAAAATTATCAATTTCTGATTTGGGAACCGTTAGGTTTGTTCCTTTATTGGAGGGAAAAGAAAATAAATGAAAAATTTATGTCTAGTTTTTTTATTTTTAATAGCGAGCTGTGAGACTTATTTGTATGACGATTATAAAATCATTGACTATAAGAGAAAAATTCGTGCTGACGGCACTTTGAAGAACGATAAATACAATGTCAAAAAAGGTGATAATCTTTTTTCAATATCTCGAAAGTTTAATATTTCAATTCAAGAGTTGATAAAAGCCAACAAAATACGAGAACCTTATAAAATATACCCTAATCAAAGCATTTTCATTCCTTTAAATAAAACACATAAGGTTGGAAAAGGAGAAACTCTTTACTCAATCTCAAGGTATTATGAGACAACGGTATTTACTCTTGCGAAATATAATAATATTAGAAATGTTAACAATATAAAAATTGGTAAAGAATTGATCATTCCTAAAAGAAGTGAAAAACTAAAAAAAAAAAAGAAAAAATGGGATAGTAGTTTTAAACAAAATAAACCCAACAAAAATAATGATAAAAAGCAAAGAGAAATATTAAATTCAGGATTTATCTGGCCTGTTAAAGGTAAGGTCCTCTCAAAATATGGTAAGTCAAAAGATGGTTTTTATAATGATGGTATTAACATTGACTCTAAAAAAGGTACCAAAGTAATTTCTTCACAAGCAGGAAAAGTAATTTATTGTGGTAATGAAATTCCAGGTTATGGAAATTTAATTTTGATAAAGCATTCAAAGAATTGGATCACTGCGTATGCACATCTTAATGAAGTCTTTACTGAAAAGGGTAAAAAAGTTTTTAAAGGTCAGATGATTGGTTCAGTTGGTAACACAGGAAACGTAAGGTCCCCTCAACTCCATTTTGAAATCCGCAAAGGAAAAGAATCTGTTAATCCACTCAAATTGCTTTGATCTTGAAAATCTAGCATTTCATATTCTTTACAAATTGTTCAGCTGTTCTTGCAGAAAAATTACCTTTTTCTATTGACCAATTTAAAGCTTTTCTTTTTAGATTCTCAGAAAATTTAATTGAATTTTTTTTTAAATAATATTTAACAATATTGATATATTGCTCTTGATTAGAGTCATAAAAACCAACCCAACACCCGAAACGATCAGAAAGTGATATTAGATTTTGATTGGCTTCTTTATTTTCAATATCATTATTTGAGGTATTTATGCTGTTATGTGATAAATGCCTTAAGTTTGATGTAATGTAATATCGAACATTTTTAACATGACTTAGAAGACTTCCCTCAAGAAGAGTTTTGAACAAACTAAAATTATTATCGTTATACTTAAACGAAATATCATCAATAAAAATGATGAATTTATGTCTATATTTACTTAATTGGTGAACTATATCTATTAGATTTTCAATATTATTATTTAGTACTTCCAGCAATTTTAAATCTTTATTAAATTCTTTGTTACAATAATCTACCATACATTTTACTAGCGAAGACTTACCCATACCTTTTGCTCCCCAAAGTAAAATATTATTTGAGAATTTATCTTCTAAAAAATTTCTTGTGTTTTTGAGCACAATATCCTTTTGATGATTGATTTCTAAAAGATCATCTAACTTAACGTTAAAATTTATTTTTATAGCTTCTAATTTATTACTACTAGGGATAAAAATAAAAAAATTATTTTTGTTAATTTGTTCTACGCTTGTGATTAGAGTCATAACATCATTATCTTTTTATGCAAATTCTTATTTTATACTTGTATTTATAAAGATTTTCTATATTGATTTCATTGTATTTAAATGTAAACAATTATTTAAAGGAATATCATGATTAGTTATGCTCATGCTCAAGCAACTGCTCAACAGCCATCAATGCTAGCATCCTTCATACCATTAATTTTAATTTTCTTAATTTTTTATTTTCTTCTAATCAGACCGCAACAAAAAAAACAAAAAGAGCATAAAATTCTTTTAGAATCAATAAAAAGAGGTGATGAAATTTTATCAAGCGGAGGAATTTTAGGAAAAGTTCTTAAAGTTGACAATGACAAACTGACTGTAGAGATCGCAAAAGGTGTTAATGTAACTATTATCCGAGCAACTGTTGCTGATGTAATTAAAAAGTAATAAAATGCTTAAAATCAATAAATGGAATGTTTTCTTTGTTTTGGCAGTATGTGTGACGGCGATATATTATATAATTCCAAACATATATGGTAAAAGTGAAGTTACAGCCCTACCAAAGTTTCTCTCACAAAAGCAAGTCAATCTTGGGCTAGATCTTCAAGGAGGATCTCACCTTTTGCTTGAAGTAGACACTAAATCAGTACTAAAAGAAAAATCCGAAGATTTAGTTGACGATATTAGAAAATCTTTGAGAAAATCAAAAATTAAATATTCTAATCTTGGCTCCAAAATAACAGGAGCAGTTGTAACGATTACTAATCCTGAAAAAATATCATTAGCTAAACAAAATATTAAAGAAAATATCGAAAAAGGTATTTCAATTGAAGAAAATAAAAATAAATTAAATCTTTTTTTCTCTGATCAGTATATTATTGACACTAGAGCTAACACTGTTGAGCAGTCGATTGAAGTTGTTAGAAAAAGAGTTGATGAGTCTGGAACTAAAGAACCATCTATTCAAAGGCAAGGTGAAGAAAGGATAGTTGTTCAGCTTCCAGGAATTAAAAATCCAGAGAGAGTTAAAGCGTTAATAGGAAGAACTGCAAAATTAAACTTTCATATGCTAGATCCCACTACAGTAGAGCTTGCTGAACAACGAGGAAAGCTTCCTCCGGGAACCTTCAAAGCTTTAAACTCAGACCCAACAGCTTACGAAAAACAGTTTGTTGTTAAGAAAAGAGTTTTGCTTACTGGAGAGAGACTCAAAAATGCTGCAGCAACTGTTGATGCTCAAACGGGAAGGTATGTTGTAGCATTTGAGTTTGACAAAAAAGGCGCAAAGAAATTTGCAAAAATAACTACTGATAATACTTATCAAAGGTTAGCAATTCTTCTTGATAATAAAGTAATCAGTGCTCCTCAAATAAGAGAACCAATTACAGCAGGTCAAGGAAATATAAGTGGTAACTTCTCACCAGAAACTGCTAATGACTTAGCAGTCCTTTTAAGAGCTGGATCTTTACCAGCTCCAATTAAAGTTTTAGAAGAGAGAACTGTGGGCCCTAGTCTTGGAATCGATTCAATCGAGGCAGGCAAACAAGCATTAGCAATAGGTTTTATTCTTGTAATAGTATTTATGGTTCTCAGATATAAGGCTTTCGGGCTTGTTGCAGATTTTGCAATAATTTTTAATATAATATTATTAATTTCTATGTTGAGTGCAATAGAAGCAACTTTAACAATGCCTGGAATTGCTGGGATAGTATTAACAGTTGGTATGGCTGTTGACGCTAATGTTTTGGTCTTCGAAAGAATTAAAGAGGAAATTAGGTCTGGAAGATCAATTTTGAACTCTATTGATTTAGGGTATAAGTTTGCAATAAAAACAATTTTAGATGCGAACTTCACAACTCTTATAGCTGCGCTATTATTGTATAATTACGGATCAGGTCCAATAAAAGGTTTCGCGGTTACATTAAGCATTGGCATATTAACTTCAATGTTTACAGCCTTAATCTTTACTAAACTTATAGTAACATTTTGGGTTCTTAAATTAAAACCAAATAGATTATACATATAGAGATTATGAATTTTAATATTAATTTTTTTAAATACAGGTGGGTTGCTTTTTTCTTATCCATATTATTAATTGGTTTATCAACGTTTTTGTTTCTAACAAAAAATTTGAATCTTGGTATTGATTTTAAAGGTGGAATTATGGTTGAAGCCAAATTTTCTGAAGCTCCTGATCTTGTAGAATTAAGAAACAAAATCGATAACTTACAAATTGGCAACTCTGAAATACAAGAATTCGGAGATGAAAATACAATTTTGTTTAGATTAGAAAAAATTGATGATGATAATATGACCCAAGAGCAAATTATTGAGAGATTAAAAAATGAGTTAGATGAGGATACTGATTACAGAAGAGTAGAATTTGTTGGACCTAAAGTTGGTAAAGAACTTAAATCAGTTGCAATAAAAGCAGTACTATTTTCTCTTATTGCAATGTTCGTATATATTTGGTTCAGGTTTTCTGGATGGCAATTTGGTCTTGGTGCTTTAGTAGCTTTATTTCATGATGTACTTTCGACTATGGGTTTTTTTTCATTAACACAAATAGAGTTCAATTTAGCATCGATTGCTGCTATTTTGACAATTGCGGGTTATTCAATTAACGATACAGTTGTTGTCTTTGACAGAATTAGAGAAAATTTGATTAAAACTGACAGAGAATTACAAGAATTATTAAACTTATCTATCAATCAAACTTTATCAAGAACATTGATGACATCAATTACAACTCTTTTGGCTTTATTAGCATTATTTATATTTGGGGGCGAGGTAGTAAAGGGTTTTGTCTCTGCAATGATGTGGGGAGTTTTAATTGGTACATACTCATCAATCTTTATTGCTTCTCCACTAATTTTATTTTTTGGTTTCAAAAATGTTGAGGAAAAATCATAAGTGAAATCTTATTGACGATTTTGATATAGAAAAAATAATTTGACCTAATATATCACACTCTTTTACAGGTCCAACTTGTGTTTTAGTAATACTAGATTGATGTTCTCCTTCAAACCAAAAATGATTTGAAGAATCAATATGAACTAATTTTTTTATTAGTTTACCATAAATTTCGTGTTCAAAGATGAAGAATCTATTAATTTTTTTTTTTCTAAATGGTCTTATTAATACAAATGAATTGTTAATTATTGAAGGAGACATGCTATCCCCTTCAATTTTATAAATAAAAAATTTTAAAAACATTATTTTTTTAAATCAGGATACACCAACTCTTGTTCAGGGGGATATGGGCTAACAGCTTTGAATGTTTTAATATTTTTTGAATCCCAAAAGATTTCTGCAAATCTATTGACCTTTTCGAGTAAATCTAGCGTTGATGATTTATCGATATTTTGTTTAGATTTTGATGCTGCTAACATTATAGAATGAGTTAATGAGTGGAGTTCAGGATATTTTTCAAGTTGTGGTTCTTTGATGTAATCACCCCAAATCACTCTAATTTCGTCTTTAACTTTATGACCATGTTCTTCTTTTTGAGCTATAAGTCGTGAAATTTGCGCGTGATCTTTAGATGATAAAGAATCTTTTTTTTCTATTTCTTCGATCAAATCGACAAGTCTTATCATTGTTAAAACTGCGATCTGAGATGTTATTGGGTCATAAATTTTGCAAGGAATATCGCAATGTGCCGAAACTTTCTTAAAAGGTCTAACTTTGTCTATAATATTGATTATTTTATATATCATTTTTGGTCCTTAATTTTTTGTGTTTATTCAAGTTGTTATTATTTAACTAATATGTGTATATAATATATTATTTTTTTATAAAAAAGTGCAATCTCAAATGAACAAAAAGAAAAAAGATTTATTCTATACTAGATACCTTCAAAAACAGATATATTTTAGAAAAAATGACGTAGTTAATGCTCTATTTAAGTTAGAAAAATATCTTTTTGAAAACTTTGAATTTAATCAAGATATACCGACTTCTCATATAAAGCAAAAATGGATTTATGATACTATTTGTAAAGATGATTATTCGAATGAAATGTCAAGCCAATTTAAAGTTTTTTCTGAAGGAAAATTAAAAAAAAAAGTTCTTTCATTAATCAATACGTTTAGTCAGATACCTGACTTAACTGAAACAAAAAACTTTTTAAATGCATTTAAAAAGTTCAACCATGAGTTTAATAATTTACTTACTTTAGAGAGTAGTAATG
>CACFSX010000022.1 GCA_902569095.1 uncultured Alphaproteobacteria bacterium | reverse complement strand
GTAAAATCGGATTAGCTCAAAGCTATCACTTTGATAATCATAAATTTTTACCCAAAAATTCGGGTATTAATGATAAGTTTTCAGATATTCTTGCCAACTTTGAAATATCACCAATTGATTCATTGAATTTAAGCATCTACCTCTCTTTAGACAAAAATGAATTTTCAATTAAAAACGCTTACTCTACTCTTATGTTCAATATCAAAGAAACTTATTTAAATATCAGAAATATTAATGCCCCAGCAGTATTGGATAATAGTGGACAACACCTTATTGAAGCAAAAAACCAGTTCAATATTTCAATACAGCAAAAATTTTCAGAATACTGGAGCTTTACTACATCCTCAACATTTGATAAAAAAAATAAAATTAAATTTCATGATATAAATGCAAAAATCAAATATGAAGATGAATGTCTTGGATTTTCTTTTAATTGGTCGAGACAATATACCCACATGCCTGAGAATCCTACTTCAAATAGTTTCCAATTTCTTTTTTCACTTAAAGAAATCATGGAAAATGATATTTAACTTCATTATTTACTTTTTTTTAATTTCTTTTTTTAAAATTACTTTAGCAGAGCAAAAGTTTGAGGGAATAATTGCATCCGTCGATTCTGAAGCAATTACAACATATGACCTATCTGAGAGAATCAAACTTGTTCTAAAATCACTAAAACTCGAGGATAATATTAAAAATCGAGATTCAGTCAGAGACCGTGTACTAGAACTATTGATAATAGAAAAATTAAAAAAAATTGAAGCAAAAAAAGCTGACATTACTGCTGGTAAAAATGAAGTTATTGAGCTCGCTGCAGCAATCTATAACTTTCCGGTGGAAGAATTTCAGGAATTCGAATTATTTTTAACAAATGAAAATATTGATTCCGAAGTAGTTATGGAGCAACTTAAGAATGAGTTGTTATGGAAAAAACTTTCTCAGCAAATGTTTGCAACGAAAATCACTATTAATTCAGCTGATGTAGATGCAATTCTAAATAATTATAAAAACAAAGTTGGTAAAATTGAATTTGATTTCTCTGAAATAATTTTTCTTAATAAAGAACCAAATAATTGGGAGTCTTCAAAAAAAAAAATGGATACGGTAATATCACTTCTGGATTCGGGAACCTCCTTTGAACTTTTAGCTAACAAGTTTAGTGACATCAATCCACAAGGCAACAAACTTAAAAATGGTTGGATCATTGAGGATAGTCTTGATTCTAATACAATGGAGATTCTTAACAACATGAGTCCGGGAGATGTAAAGACAAACATAAAAATAAATAATGGATTTAAAATTTTAAAACTTAATAAGAAAAGAAGGTTTGGAAACGAAGAAATTAAGTTTTCTTTTTTAAAGTTTTCATCATTCAACAAAGAGCAGATTCAAAATATTTATAAAAAAAATATTAGTTGTAATAATATAAAAGAGTCAGAAATTGAGGAAGAGATTAAATTTTTAAAAATTAACGATATGGCATCAAAGGATTTGTCCGATTTATTTCTTAATCAATTAGATATTTCCAAGGAAAAAACTTTTACAGATGTTTTTGAGTTGGACGGAGAATACAACATATTATACGTGTGTGAGAAAAAAGAATCCGAATCTATTAATATTTCGAGGGAGACAGTCGAAAGGAAAGCTTTTACGAAAAAATTTAATCAATTGACTAATACCTACTTATCAAATATTAGAAAAAGTACAAACATTAAATTTTTTAATAAATGAGATCAAACAAACCTATCATTGTCAGTATGGGTGAACCCTCAGGAATTTCATCTGAAATAATTATAAAAGTTTGGTTAAGAAGAGATTTATATAAAATTCCACCTTTCATTTTGGTGGATGATTTAAAAAAATTAAATCAAGTTAATAATTTTTTTGGTTTAAAAGCTAATTTTCAATCAGTAACTTCAAATGAAAATGTTAATCAGATTTTTACAAAATCAATTCCTGTGCTAGACATTAAAGCTAATATCGACTTTTCTCCAGCAAAGCCTGATCCTAAAAATAGTAAATATGTACTTAAATCTATAAACCAAGCGTTTGAGTTTATATGCATGAAAAAATCATCCAGAATGCTTACACTTCCAGTTTGTAAGACCACTTTAAAAAGAGCTAAATTTAATTTCAATGGCCAAACTGAATATTTATCGTATCTTGCTTCAAAGAAAAATAAAAAAGAATATTCTGAGATAATGATTTTATCTACCACTAAACCTGCTGATAAAGGAAAAAATCTGATTGTGGGTTTAATAACTACCCATATTCCACTCAGAAAAATTCACAAGTTTATAAACCAAAAAAGCATATTCGAAAAAATTGTTGCTTTTAAGAATTCTTTATCGAAGATTTGGAAAATTAGATCTCCAAAAATAGGAATAACCAGTCTCAACCCTCATTCAGGTGAAGAGGGTCTTATTGGAGATGAAGAAATAAAAATCATAAAGCCCATTCTAGAAACTTGTAAGAAAGAAAAAATTAAAGTTATTGGTCCATTAAGCGCTGATTCTTGCTTCTATAAATCAAAAAGAGATAGGTTTGACGGAATACTTTGCTTTTATCATGACCAAGCATTAATTCCTGTCAAAACACTTGATTTTAATCATTCAATAAATATTACTGGTGGTCTTCCTTTTCTCAGAGTTTCGCCTGACCACGGTCCTGCTTTCGATATTGCAAAAAAGAATATTGCAAGTCTAGAAAGTTTGATAGCCTCTTTTGATTTTTTAAAAAAAAGCTTTTAAATGCAACATTTTTTTAAGAAAAGTCTAGGCCAGCATTTCTTAGTAAACAAATCAATTTTAAAAAAAATAGTCTCCATAAAAGATATCAAAGATAAAATTATTTTTGAAATAGGTCCAGGTCAAGGTGCACTGACAAAAGAAATACTCCTGAACAAACCCAAAAAATTAATTCTCATAGAAAAAGATACAAATCTGAAACCTAAATTATTAAAACTTCAGGAAAAATTTAAAGATACAATTTCGTATGTTGATGATGATATTTTAAATATAAATTTAAAGGATCAGATTATTTCAAATCTTCCCTACAATATTGCAAGTACTTTAATTATAAAATTAATAATCAACTTTGATATTGTTGAGTCAATGGTTTTCATGGTTCAAAAAGAAGTCGCTGAAAGATTAAGCGCAAAAGTTTCAACCCCATTTTATAGCAGATTATCAGTATTAATTCAGCTACATGCAGTTGTTGAAAAGGTATTGGAAGTAGAACCTCACAATTTTCATCCTAAACCTAAAGTTAAATCGACAGTAATAAAAATTACCCCTATTAGCAAAAAAAAGATTATTTACGATAAATTAGATTATATCCTAAAAATTTCATTTAGACAGAGAAGAAAAACAATTAAAAATAATTTAAAAACATTCTGTATTGATGCTGAAAAAAGAATTTTAGAATGTGGCATTGATCCAAATTCTAGGCCACAGGATTTGGAACCAAATGACTATATGAAACTTTCAAAAGCATTAATCTAAAAGTCCAGCAATAAAATCAAATATAAATTTTTGCCTATTTCTTTTTTTTCTTTCCGCTTTAAGAATGTTAAGGACCTCCAATGAACAATCTTCTAGATTATTATTGATTAAAACATAATCATACTCTATCCAATGACTTATTTCTGATCTTGCCTCACTCATTCTTTTACTGACAGTTTCTGAAGTGTCTTCAGCTCTTTTTTTAAGTCTCTCATGAAGTTCTTTATTACTAGGTGGTAAAATAAAAATTGATGCAACATCATTTTTTGAAAAATCAGAGAGTTTTTGTGCTCCTTGCCAATCAATATCGAAAATAACATCTTCACCATTGTTAATTTTTTTTTCAATAAAGTCTTTTGGAGTTCCGTACCAGTGATCAAAAACATTGGCAAATTCAATAAAAAAACTTTTTTTCTTAAGGTCCTCAAATTTTTGTTTTGAAACAAAAAAATAATCCTTGCCCTCTTTTTCACTCTTTCTTTTAGGTCTAGTTGTGTAAGATACAGATAAAGAAATTTTTCCATCCAGACTTATTACTTTTTTACATATTGAAGTTTTACCTGCCCCAGAAGGAGACGATAAAACTAACATAAGTCCTTTTCTTAACACTTTACTTTTATTCATTCTTCAACCTTTTTTTCACGGACTTTATATTTTCCAAATGATCTTTATACTTTTCAGAGAAAAGGTGACCTTCGTTTTTTTTATTTTTTGAGACAAAATATAAATAATTACTTTTTGAAGGCTTTGATGCTGCGATTAAGGACTCAATTCCTGGCATACAAATGGGTTCTGGTGGAAGACCTTTATTTACGTAAGTATTAAATTTTGATTTGATTTTAAGATCTTTCCTGAGTAGTTTTCGATCCATTTTTTTTTTTCCCATGGTTATTGCATAGACAACCGTAGGATCAGATTGAAGTTTCATATTTTTTTTAAATCTATTATAAAAAACACCCGAGATAATGGGTTTTTCCTCCTTTATAAAAGTTTCCTTTTCTACAATAGAGGCAAGGATGAATAATTCATGGATATCATTAAGCGGAATTTTTTCATTTCTCTCATTCCAAATTTTTGTTGAAATCTCGTTACTTGTTTTAATTATATTTCTTAAGATGGCCTGAGCATCGTCTGAAACTTTATAAAAATAGGTATCAGCCACTAATGAATTTGGAATATCATCAAAAGAAATACGTGTATTAGAGTCTAATTCATTAAAAATCTTGACTAAATCACTCTTAGTAGAGCCCTCAATAATTGTTAATTTTCTGTATAAGGATTTTCCTTCTTTTAATTTATCTAAAATTATGTTTAAGGATATTTTTTTATTAAAATAATATTCACCAAATTTTAACTGTTTCTGAGAGTTGTTGATCATTACCCAAGTTTTAAAAAAAAATTCATTTTTAATTAATCCATTTTCTTTTAATGCTGTTGATATTTGATTTAGTTGCATCCCAGGTTTAATGATTATTTTGACCTCATTAATATTTTCCTCCTTATAAAATAAATAAAAAAGTAAATTTAGGATAATTATAAAAAGAAAAATAAGGTTTTTAATCACTAATTAATTTTTTTAAAAATTAAAGATACATTTGTGCCTCCAAATCCAAACGAATTCGATAAAACATGATTTATTTCTTTCTCAACACTCTCTTTTGGCACTAAATTAATTCCCTGACAACCATCTGACAATTCTTCAAGATTTAGAGTTGGGGGTGCTATACTATTTTTAATTGATAATATAGAAAATATTGCTTCAACGGCTCCTGATGCTCCAAGAAGATGTCCTGTAGATGATTTTGTGGATGACATTAATAAGTTACTAGTATTATTTGAAAATAGTTTTTTAACAGAATTAAATTCAATCTCGTCGCCTAGTGGTGTGGATGTACCATGCGCGTTTATGTAATCTATATTTTCAGAATCAAGGTGAGCATTTTTCAAAGCCATTTTCATTGCCCTAAATCCACCATCACCATCTGACGCAGGCGCTGTTGGGTGATAAGCATCACCAGACAAACCATATCCAATAATTTCAGCATGTATATTCGCAGATCTTTTTTTTGCGTGTTCAAGTTCTTCCAAAACAATTATTCCTGATCCCTCAGAGAGCACGAATCCGTCTCTATTCTTATCCCAAGGTCTTGATGCCCTTTCAGGATCGTCGTTAAAACCAGTTGAAAGAGCTCTCATTGCACAGAATCCTGCAATACCAAATCTTGTGCAGGCTGATTCAGTGCCCCCTGAAATCATTACATCTGCGTCGCCTTGAGATATCATTCTGAACGAATCTCCTATGGCGTGTGCTCCGGAGGCACAAGCGGTTACCACAGAATGATTTGGACCTTTAAAATTGTATTTTATTGAAATGTGTCCACTAGCAAGATTAATAAGGCATGAGGGAATGAAAAAGGGCGAAATCCTTCTCGGACTATTTTTCAAATTATCAGCGCTTTTTCTTATACCGTCAAGCCCACCAATTCCCGAACCAACCATCACACCAGTTCGCATTGATTCCAAATCATTAGATGGGTTCCATCCAGAATCTTGGATTGCCTCTTTTGCTGCTATTAGCGCGTATTCGATAAATGGTTCAATTTTCTTTCTATCTTTTGGTTCAATAACTTGTTCCGGATAAAGAGAAGAGTCTCCTTCCAAAATTAATTGTCCACCAACCTTCGATTTTAGGTCTTCAATTTCAAATCCAACAAGCTTTCTGATCCCAGATTTAGAAGAAATTAGCTGTTTCCAGCAATGGCTTTGACCAAAACCAAGTGGAGTACACATCCCAATTCCTGTAACTACCACCCTTCTCATTCTAGTTTTGAGATTTTTCTATATGCTCAATTGCTTCTTTTATTGTTGTTATTTTCTCAGCTATGTCATCTGGTATTTCGATATTAAATTCCTCTTCAAAAGCCATAACAAGTTCTACTGTATCCAAACTGTCTGCGCCAAGATCATCCACGAAACTAGCGCTTTCTATTACTTTATTCTTTTCAACTCCTAAATGCTCCACTACGATTTTTTTAACTCTTTCTGGTATATCACTCATAAACGTTCCTTTTAATTAAAGTTTCATTCATATATTAATAAATGTTTTTTTTAAATCAAATATATTATAACATTGCGAGCCCTCCATTTACGTGTATGGTTTGACCTGTTATATATTCTGATTTGTCGGATACCAAAAATTCGACGCAATTTGCTACATCTACAGGAGAACCGATTTTTCCCATCGGAATCTTGTCAATTAAAGACTCACGCTGCGATTCAGACAAAACGGCTGTCATTGACGTTTCAATAAACCCGGGCGCTATACAATTCACGGTGATGTTTCTTTTTGCTAATTCTAATGCTATAGACTTTGACATGCCCAGTATTCCTGCTTTCGAAGCACAGTAATTTGATTGGCCATAGTTACCAGTATGACCAACTACTGAAGTAATATTTATAATTCTTCCCCATTTTTTTTTTATCATATTTTTTGATAGTGCACTCGAAAGTAAAAAGTTTGATTTTAAATTAGTATCAACAACATGTTTCCATTTTTCTAAATCCATTCTCAAAAATAAAGCATCATCAGTGACCCCAGCATTATTAATCAAAATATCAAAATCAATAGAATTTTTATTTATCTCATTAATAGTTTTGTAAATTTGATTCTCATCACTTAAATCGCAAACAAAACTTCCTTTTATGAATTTATATTTTTGGCAAAGGTTTTTTATTTTAGACTTATTTCTTCCTAAAACAAATAATTCGTGTTTGACTCCCAACGAATCGCAAATTGCTTCTCCAATACCTCCACTGGCGCCTGTAATTAAAATTTTTCTCATAAAATGTCCTTAAATTTTTCGAGAAATGTTTTAATGTCATCCAAATTTGACACACTAAAAAGATTGTAATCCCTATTAATTCGTTTGTTCATTCCAGTTAGTATTTTGCCAGGTCCAATTTCAACGATAGAATTTACTTTGTTTGTTGATTTAATAATACTTTCTCTCCATCTTACTCTACTCGAAACTTGTTTAATTAACAATTCTTTGATTTTTTCAGAATTTTCTTCAAAATCAGCAGTTACATTGCTTATGAATTTAGACCTCAAGTCCTTCAAAGAAATATCATTCAAGTAAACTTTCATCATCTCTGATGCTTTGTCCATCAAGCTACAATGAAACGGTGCACTTACCCTAAGGTCTACAATACTTCTAGCACCATTATCTTTCAAGATTTCGGATATTTGAATCACTCCATTTTCCGTTCCAGATAAAATCACTTGACCTGGACAGTTATCATTTGCTATTTCACATATTTCTTCTCGATCAACACTGTTTTCTTCAATAATTTTCTCAACTTTTTGAATATCTAAGCCGATAACTGCAACCATCTTTGTTTTCAAATTTATAACTGAGTTTTGCATAGCTTTTCCCCTTTTTTTTAAAAGAGAAGTTGCATCTTTTAAATTCAAAGCATTGAGACTACAAAGTGCTGAATATTCACCTAATGAATGACCTAATATTGTATCTGAAAATTCATAAATTTTTCTTTTTGATTCGTATTCAATTACTCGCACCAATGCCATACTTACTGACATAATTGATGGTTGTGCGTTTTCCGTAAGGGTAAGTTCATTTTCAGGTCCATCGAAAGTAATCTTTGAAAGGTTTTGGTTTAATGTATCATCAACTTCGTTGAAAACTTCCTTTGCTACAGGATGGTTTTTAAAAAGATCTCTTCCCATACCAACAGTTTGAGAGCCTTGACCAGGAAAAACTACAATAATTTTACTTAACATTTTTTTGTTGATTAAAAATTTATTATATTGTTATATACACAAAGATTTAACCTTGCTATTTAATTAATTAAATAGCTAAACTAAAAAAGTTTATCCAAAAGGAAAAAAAATGTTGTATGAAAATGTTTTTATATTCAGCGGGCAATTATCCCAGAATTCCGCTCAAGACAAATTTCAAGAATTTTTAGATGAAATTAAGAAGGAGGGTGGTAAAATACTGAAGAACGAATCTTGGGGATTACGAGACTTAGCATATAAAATAAAGAAAAATTCTAAAGGATATTATTTCATGATTAATTGTGAATGTAATCCTAAGGTTTTTGACTCTTTTTATGTCAAAGTAAAACAAGATCTAAGTTTTTTACGTTTTATGACATTAAAAGTAAAAGAGGTTGAAAAAGAACCATCACTTCTTATAGACAACAAGGAAAGTTAAAGGTTAAAATGAGAAACAAAGTTTTCGACAACACATCTTCTAGATTAGCGTTTTCAAAATCCTGTCCTTTATCTGGTAAAGACGCTCCAGCTGTTGATTATAAAAACTTAAATCTTTTAAGAAAATATGTAACTGAAAAAGGAAAAATTTTACCTAGTAGAGTTACACAAGTATCGACTAAAAAACAAAAAGAGTTATCCGCAGCAATAAAAAGAGCAAGATATTTAGCTTTGCTCCCATATGTATCTGGTTGATGGAGTCAACTCAATCTAATAAACAAAAATCTCTAA
>CACFSX010000021.1 GCA_902569095.1 uncultured Alphaproteobacteria bacterium | reverse complement strand
GATTGTTTTGGTAGTAGAGCTCTTAGGTAGAAGCAATGGTGTTGGATTTAAATTATTTGGATTCTTTCAATTTTTTGATATTTCAGGTATTTTGGCTTACACTTTAGTTTTTGTCCTTCTTATAATTTTTGTAGAGTTTATTTTAGTAAGGCCATTCGAAAAGAGAATATCTATTTGGAGATAAAAAATTGGATTTTCACATTAATATAAAAAAAAAATCATTTATAAATCCTCACGACAAAACAAATATAGATGTTCTCAAAAATATAAATATCAAAATCAAATTTCAAGAGTTTGTCTGCATTGTTGGTCCATCTGGCTGTGGTAAAACTACTTTAATGAATATAATTGGTGGATTAATAGACACAAAAGATAAGAAATTGAACAATGAACAGCCTGATTTATATACTAACGGTAACTTTGGTTATGTTTTTCAAACATCAAGGCTACTTCCATGGTTAACTGTCAAAGAAAATATCGAATTAGTTTGTGACAGTAGTGATGAATATTCTAAAAGAATTGAACACCTTCTTTCCGAGTTTGATTTGCAAGAATTCAAAAACTATTATCCCAAATCAATTTCTGGCGGTATGAGAAGAAAAGTCTCTCTCGCAAGGGCTCTAGTCAAAAAACCACAAATTTTATTAATGGATGAACCTTTTGTTTCATTAGACCAACCTACCGCTGAAAACCTTTATAATGTTTTAGTAAATTATTGGGAAAAAAATCCAATTACCATCATACTGATTACACATAATCTAAAGGAGGCAATTCTCCTAGGGGACAGGATAATTTTTTTTTCAAAGAGACCGGCTTCCGTTGTTTACGATCATAAGATTAAAGCCAAAAGAAGCGGACTTTCAATTGACAACACTCAAATTCAAAATGAATACAACCAATTAAGAAAAAAATTTCCTTCTTTATTGAAAGGGTTGATTTAGGAAAATTTAATGGAATCTTTTATATTCTATATTGATAAAGGCGGGATCATATTTACTTCATTATTTGTTCTATCAATAGTTACAATTGCAATAGTTGCGCTGAAAATTTTTGAAATCTACTTATTAAAAAGACTCGACTTTTCTGAATTCTACGGCTTACTAATCACTTCCAAAAATGATTGTAATATTAAAGAAGTTAAGGAAAGTTTAATTGACAATCTTTCAAAATCAAAAAGAACTATAGTGGTGAGTTTAATTGATATAATTTCTTCAAATAATTCAAAAATTACTATTGAAGAGGAAATTGAACTATTAAAAAATAAAGAATACAAAAGAATTTATTCTTTTATTCCTTCACTTGAAGTAATTTCACAAGTTAGCCCATTAGTAGGACTTCTTGGAACTGTTATTGGTATGATTGACTCATTTAATGAACTTGAGCTCGGAGGAAGTCTGGTTGATCCGTCAATTCTGGCAGGTGGTATCTGGACAGCTTTACTTACAACTGCTATGGGACTTATAGTTGCTATACCCGCTCTTGTAAGTCATTATTTTCTGGAAAAGAAAATTAACGATATTTTTGGCGATTTTGACACTTTAATTTTAAAATTATCAGCACTCAAATGACTTTGCATAAAATTCCTCAAAAAAAGCAATTGAAAATTAATATTATTCCTCTTATTGACATTATTTTTTTAATGCTAGTTTTTTTTATGTTAGCTACTAATTTTACAAGAAATCATGAAGTTAGTTTCTTAGTAAATAATAAAAAACAAGTAACAAATCAGCAAAATAAAGATCAACTTATGATTTTGTATCTTAAAGATAATAAAATTTTTTTTAAAGACAAATCCATTGAATTAAGTTACTTGGAAAATAAATATTTTGAAAATTGGAGTTCTCAGAATTTCGACAAAATTGTTATTTTAAACGACAAAAAATCTTCGATTCAGACTTTATTGACCCTCATGGATCTCATAAGAAAAAACCAAATTAAAAATGTTAATTTCTCCGATGAACCCTAAGAAATCGAAAATACATAATAAGCCTTTAGAAATGGTAAATCTTATACCAATGATTAATTTGATATTTTTATTACTAATCTTCTTTATGCTAACTGGAGTTGTTAGCAGAAAAGATTCTAATGAAATTACTAGACCAGAATCAGAGTTTGGGAGACAGGTGGAAATTGAAAGTGGGAATATCGTATTTACGATCAATAAAGAAAATGAAATTTTTTATGAAAATAAAAAGTTAAATATTGAAGAAATATCAAATTTTATTGAGTCAAAAAAACAGAAATATATTTTAGATTTAGACCAAGAATCATCCATTCATTTTTTTAATAGAATTATAAAAAAATTTAAAGAAAAGAATATAGAGAAAGTTTTTGTAAAGGTAGTGAATAAAGAAAATGATTAATAATAAATTTATATATTTTTCCATTGCTTTTTCGTTACTAATCCATTTTACGATCATTTTTTTTTTAACATCGAAAACTAATGATAAAGATATTTATGTTGTCAACTTGAGTGAATTCAGAGAATTTACGTTTTCTCAACCATCGCCCCCAAAAACAAAAATTATTAAAGACAAACCTCTTAAAAAGATTGAAGAAAAACCTCTTGAACAAAAAAAAGTTCTAAACTTAGAAAAAGAAACTAAAAAAAAAGATGAATTAGCTTTAAAAAAAAAAGAGACAGAAAAACAAATTGAAAAAATTGATGAAAGAATCGAAAAAATCGAAGAAACAAAAAAAAAACAGATAGAGAAAGTTAAAACTCTTAATAACTCCAATGAAATTCGACAAAAAAAAATTCAACAGCAATCACAAAAACAATTCTCTCTTCAAAAAAAGAAATCCGAAATAAATAACAAACTTCTAAGTGAATATTTGAGCTTCATCTCCTTTGAAATCAATAAAATGGCATCGAAATCTTATCCAATTCAATCTATTAAAAGAAGAGAACAAGGAACCATAGTTTCTGTTTTGACAATAGACAAGGATGGAAAATTAATTAATGTTGAAATTAAGGATAAAGCTCCAAAAAGACTATATAAGGCCACATTGAAGATTTTAAATTTATTTAAATTTCCAAAACCACCGAATGATATATTAGACAAAAAAGGGTATTTAAGAATTAAAATTCCAGTAAATTTCATAATTAAATAACGAGCTGTTGTATAATTACAACAATTAGTCGGAAAAATGAAACATTTAAAACTTATTATTTTGATAACATTGTTTACCGTGTATTATGACAATATTGATTATATTAACACTTAAGGAAGGAAATATATGAAAATTTCAAAGAAAATTGCGGTTGCTGCAATTCCTGCTGTCATGGCTTTAGCTTCCACCAATGTTGATTCAAAGATTTTATTAATGAGTCAAGAAGGTTGGGAAGTTTCTTTTGACGGTGCAGCTAACGCGTTCATCATGAAGAATAGTGCAAGCGATGCTCCATCACTAACTGCTAGTGGACGAGCTTTCACTCCTGATGCGCCAGCTGGTGCCGGTGTCATTGGAGCTAATGATGATACAAGTATTGTTACAGGTCTTTTACCGAATGTTTGGGGTATGACTTTAAAAGCCCCTACAGCAAATGGTTTAGACATATCAGCAAGGTTAGGGTTGTACACACACATGAACGGTGGTGAAAACTCTTTAGGAAATGGTCAAATCAACATTCGTGAAACCAGTGGTTCAGTATCTGGAGCTTTTGGTACGGTGTTAGTTGGTCGTAGTTTAGGTATTCATCAAAGTAACGCTATCTTAAATGATATGTTGTTATTTGGTGTTGGTGCAGCTGCAAGTGCTGGAAACTCCAATACTACACTTGGTAGAATTGGTTTAGGTTACTTGTACACTGACTTTAAACCTCAGGTAGCATGGACACTTCCGGATCTTGGAAATGGCTTTAATGCTAAAGTTGCGTTATTTGATCCAGATGATGTTGTTGCCGACACTGCTGCATTCAATGCAACAGATAAATCGTCTCCAAGAGTTGAAGCTCAGCTAACATGGAACGGTAGCCTGTTAACTACGGGTATTGGCATGAATCTATGGGTTGATGGTACTTTCCAAAATACAGAAAGAACTACAGCTCAAGCTGCAATTGTTCAAGCAACAGCTGCCGCAGGTGGTGATGATGATTCTGATGTTAACTCTTCAGGCGTAGGCTTCGGTGCTAAATTTACATACGAAGGTTTCGCGCTAGTTGCTACAGGTTTCCATGCAAATGGATTAGGTATAAGAGGACAGCGTTCTCAAGGAGACGGTCTTGTTGCTACTCATGCTTTAGATGACGTGGGTAAAGAAAGAAAATCTTACGGTGGATACATCCAAGGTACATATGACTTTGGACAAGGCACCAACGTAGGTTATTCTTACGGTGGTAACTACCTAAAAAAGACAGGTAATGACCTTAATACGGCTGGTGTTATGAACTACCACATTATGCATTCTGGGATGATTTGGCACAATGTCACTGACAATTTCAGACTTATTGCTGAAGGTGGTTACACCGAAAAAGCATGGTATCTTGCTGACGATGAGCAAGAAGACTCTTTCGGTGGTGTTGGAGCATTCTTCTTCTGGTAGAATGTTAAAATTAACATACACTTAAATTAAGAAAAGGAGAGTGTTGAGCTCTCCTTTTTTTTTTGATAGAGTCAGAATTAATTTAATTTTCTCTTGTGTATTTGTTATGCGATTTTTCTTAGTCTTATCTTTTTCAGTTTTTCTCTGCGGTTGCTCAACGATTGTTAATGTTTTTGAAGACAACAAGTTCTATTACAAGAATGGTTTTGAAAGAGTTCAACTTGATATTGAAGATAAAAATGTAAAAAATATTCATCCAGTAAAAATAGACCCCTCTAGAATTGAAGGAGCATTAAAACTTATCATTACAAGATTTGGAAGTAAGCCTCAACAATTATTTCCTAATGAAAAAATTATTGATTACTCAATAGCTATAAGTGAGGCATTAATAGATGCTGAATCTAATGAGGACGTGGTCTTTACCGTTGAGGCCTGGTATAAACAAAAAGGATTATCATCAAATAGAGTTACATCTGGACGTATTTTCTATAATAACTATGGTTTGAATTTAGTATTTGGTTCAATCTTAAGAAAAGGTAATATGCAAGAAACCGATCCGATGCTCGCAGCGGGAATTAACCCTGATCTTAAATCAAACCCTTATGTACCAGGTTCACGATTTCAAACCGTAAAAAGTAAATTTAGATTGAGTGCACTTCCAAATTCAGGTGTTTTTAGAACAGCTGAGGCAAAAAATAGACGTGATTGGTTGGTATTTTCAAGACAAGCTTTGCGAGCTAGAGATTTTTTAAATCAACAAGAGCAAACAACTGCTTTGCAATCAAATATTGAAGTAAAGGATCTTAGAGCAGAGCTTCAAAGCTTAAGACGAGAGTTAAAATCCATGCGGAGTCCAAATCAACAACAATATGGTAATTACTACCCACCAAATTACCGAAATACACCCTATGATATAAACACGCAGCAAAGCCCTTACTTAAATCAATACCCTACTCCATATCCTTATCCTAATTATAATCAACGATACCAAATGAATCAGAATAAAACACCTAATGGAAATCAACTAACACTAAAATCCCTTGAAAGCATGAGAGAAAGAGGTTTAATTAGCGAAGAAAACTATTTAAAAAAATTAAGGGAATTAGGATTTTAATTTTAGAACTCTAACTCCATATTCCATAAAAACATGTGATTTGTTGATGTATCAGTTAAACCATGAAGATAAGCAAGAGAAATTTCATATTCAAAAGATTTTAAATCAAATTCACTCTCAAGTTGAACTCCATATAAATGTTTTTGGAGACTAAAAGTTTTGAATTTTGAAACCTCACCAAAATGACTAAAACCTAAAAAACCAAAACCTATATTGTTATCTATTAATTTTTTGAACATCAATTGATTACTTAAATCAAAAGAGGTAGAACCACTAGCTCCACTTCCGACCCCTTTCTCGAATATAAAATTTGAAACAAAACTTACATTTTCATTGTTAAATTCATTTAAATACTTGTATTCAATTTCATCAGCTTCACCTTTTTCAGAAACAAAATTGTATGAAAAGTAAAGAGCACTAGCAAAGTTTTGATAGTTAAAAATCTGAACCTGATTTTGAAATTCTGTTTTTTCCCAATCTAGTGGTGTTTCCTCTTTATCAGAAACATGAAATTCTAACTCTGACTGCCAGAAACTTGTCCAAGAATATTCTGTTTCAAAAACATGATGATGCGATTTGTTTAATTCTGATCTATCATCGTAATTAATATGCCCCCTCCATTCCAAAGATTGTCTTCCCTCTTCAACTCGCGGACTATAAATTTTATGATGTGCATTTAAATTAATAGATGTAAAAATCAAAGTAACAAAAATTATAAATTTTAGCATTTTTGTCTACGGCTATTGTAAGTCTTCCTTTAATATTGTCATATGAAATTGATAATCTTCTTCACCATCCTCACTCTCCTTGTAGATTAATCCTAGAAATTCGTCTTTATGGTAAACTTCACATGAGTCTGATATTGATTTCCTTTTTTTAACAATAAAATCGTCTGTATTAAAAATTTTGTTTAAGTAGTTTCTTATTTTTTCTAATTCTTGGTCTGTCATTGCGCAAAACTTCAAAATGTATATGATAAACATTTAATCAAATCTAGCAAGTTAGATAAACATTAAATTAACGCCACATAATCTTTTATGAATAAATCTCGAAAAAGAATAGTATTCGTAACTTACGCTGGTGTTTTACCATTTTACCTTTCTCCTATGATTGGTTATTACGATTATAATGAAATTTTGGTTAGATTTTCAGAAATCAAGGAGATTTCTTCTTTGTATGCTGCACTAATTGTTTGTTTCCTATCGGGTATGCAATGGCAAAAAATAATTGAAGTGAATATTAAAGGTTTCTTTTTCTTTAGCCCCATAATCCCTTTATTATTAGTTTCAACGCTCGCTTTAAATGTTAATGGAATTTATGGTTCATTTATTCTTATTGTGTCTCTTTTTTTAAGTCTATCTATTGACCTAATATTAATAAAAAAAAAATCAGATAATTGGTTTAAAAAATTAAGAATCAATGCAACAATTTTAGCATCAATTTCCTTTTTAATATAATTTTTTTGTAATGAAATCAATAATTTAAGAATTTTTTGCTTTTTTTTTCTTGAATTAACTAATTTTTTAGTCATCCTAGTATTTACAATATGGGGAGGTTATTGGGCAAAAGCATATCTGCCCACTTAATCTGCTTGTAAAACTTTAACTTTTGAGCTCTTGCTCAAATTTTAATAATATATACGAAAGGATAAACATATGGAATATATGCTTAAAGCCGATGACCTCGTTGGGGTTTCTTTTTGGATAATTTCGGTAGCCATGGTTGCATCTACAGCTTTCTTTTTTTTAGAAGGTAATAGTGTTGCGAAACACTGGCAAACTTCTGTAAGAGTTGCTGGTCTTGTAACCTTAATCGCCGCTGTTCACTATTACTACATGAGAGCAGTATGGATCCAGACTGGTGAGAACCCTAATGTCTATAGATATATTGACTGGTTGTTAACAGTCCCACTTCAAATGGTTGAATTTTACCTTATTCTAGCAGCAGTTGGCGCAGCCACAGCTGGAATGTTTTGGAGACTTTTGATTGGTACATTAGTAATGTTAATTGCTGGTTTCCTTGGTGAAAACGGCTCAATCAATGCAACTGTTGGTTTCATAGTGGGCATGGCAGGTTGGATTTACATCCTGTACGAAGTATTTGCAGGTGAAGCAGCGCAAGCTAATGCATCAAGCAACTCAAAAGCTCAACAATCTGCTTACAATGCAATGAAATGGATTGTATCAATTGGTTGGTCTATTTACCCGATTGGTTACTTCCTAGGTTACCTTGCAGGCGGAACTGATGAAAACGCTTTAAATGCGATCTACAACCTTGCAGACATTATTAACAAAATTGCTTTCGGTCTTGTAATTTGGGCTGCTGCTAAGTCTGAATCAGCAAAAGCTTAAGCAAGCTTAATGTTATAAATTAATTAAAGGGAAACATCTATTAGATGTTTCCCTTTTTTTTACTAAACTTTTAAACCTTTAAGATGACAAAAAATATTACACAGAATTTAAACATCAATACAAACTGGATTCATCTCAACAATTTTCAAAAAAACATTGATTTAAGCTTCTTTAACCATGATAAGTATAAAAACGATATACAATCTCTTGACAAAAAAATGTCTGACATCCTTTGTGACGACTCATGGATGGGAAATTGTGCAAAGTATCAACTTAATTCAGGAGGAAAGAGGTTCAGAGCAATACTGGCACTTCTTTCTTCAAAAATCTTTGGTTTGAGTAAGCAAGTTTCGCATGATATAGCAATATGTTGTGAATTTATACATAATGCATCTCTTATACATGATGATCTCCAAGACAGAGACCTTTTGCGGAGAGGTTTGCCTACAATTTGGAATAGGTTTGGAGACCATACAGCCATTAATTTAGGAGATCTTTTTATTTCTGCTTCTTTTGAAATTATATCCAGGATTAAAACGCGACCTGATCTTAAATGTCTGGCGATAGAAGAACTAAGTAAAACGATTAAACAAACATTAAAAGGGCAATCAATTGAAATTTTAAGTAGGTCAGACTTTAATTTGAAAATGGAAGATTATGAATCTACAGCAAGAGCAAAAACAGGCGGTTTGATTTCTCTTCCTATAAAACTTGTTTTGATTCTTTCTGGGAATAAATATGATACAAAATATTTTAAGTCATTGTACGAAACAGGTGTTGCATATCAAATTCAAGATGATCTTTCAGACTTTTTAGGTCTCAAAGAAAGAGGACTTCCTGGCAGAGATTTGAAAGAAGGAAAAATGAATATTCTCATAATGCATTTTATACAAAATGCAACGCAAGGAGAAAAATTCATATTACAAAAGTTTTTAAAAAAAAGATATGACTCAATATCAGAAGATGAAATAACATTTTGGCTGAAAATGATAGAAAAAAAAGGAGCATTAGACCTCTCTTTCAATCATTTAAAACAAGTATCTGAAAGAGCAATCGAAATTTCAGATAAAACAGACAAAAAACTATTTAGAATTGTAAGTTTTGTTATTAGCTCAATAATTATAAGAATAACAAAAAAGACAAAAAAAATCTAAATGAATAAAACTGCAATTGTTGTTGGTTCAGGCTTTGGGGGTATTTCTGCTGCACTTAGGTTAAAATCACTAGGTTATGAAGTATCAATTTATGAAAAATTAAATCAATTAGGTGGAAGAGCAAGAGTATTTAAAAAATCCGGATTTACTTTTGATGCTGGACCAACAGTGATTACTGCTCCATTTTTATTTAATGAATTGTTTGAATTATTCAAAAAAAATAGGGAAAAATACGTTA
>CACFSX010000020.1 GCA_902569095.1 uncultured Alphaproteobacteria bacterium | reverse complement strand
CAGCTGCATGAACAAAACTTCCAGTTAAATTTCCATCTGCGTCCGTTTGTTCGACAGATACCTGAGAGTAACTTGATCCATGGATAACAGAGGTAACTTTACCTTTTATTTGATTTTTTGCACTTATTCTCATTTGGGAAAAACCTTTCGTAAAATGTTAAATTATTAATTTATTTTTTTTTCCAAAAATAAACAAGACCTGAGGCAGAAATATTATGCCACAGACTAAATAGAGCTGACGGCAGGGCAACTAACTTTGTGAAATGCATTAAGGCCAGCGTCATGCCTAAGCCAGAATTTTGCATTGCAACTTCAATTGCAACTGTTTTTTTTACATCCATCGGAAATTTAAAAAAACTTGCAATTAAGAAGCCTAATAAAAGACCAATCAAATTGTGCAAAGCAACAGCAACTAGAATATTCCAAGAAAGATTACTAAAACTATCAATGTTAATTGAAAAAATAATTCCAATTATCAAAGCAATAGAAATTTCTGAAAATAACGGAAAAAACTTCAACAAAGTTTTTTCTTTGTTTCTAATAAAAATTTTCATCAGTATTCCACACAGAACAGGAAGAAAAACTATAAAGAATGTTGATTTAATTAAATTTAAAATTTCGATATCAATATTTTCATCAGCAAATAAAAAAATTAAAGCAGGAGTAAAAAAAACAGCTAAACCCGTAGACACAAACGTACAGAGGATTGACAAGGACAAATTTGCTTTACAAATATAAGCAATTACATTGGAAGCTGTTCCGCCAGGACATGAACCCAAAATAATAAAACCTAGGGCAATCTCTTTTGGGAAATCGAAAATGACAACTAAAAGAAATGCCAAGAAAGGCATTATCGAGAACTGCAAAATAATTGTAGTTAATAGCCACTTGGGTTCAGTTAGAATATTTTTAATTTCCTCTAGCCGAAGCGACGCCCCCATACCAAACATCACTAATCCTAAAAGGTAAGGGATTGAAGATTTAAGTTCTGTGAATAGATTAGGAAAAGTAAAACTTAATATTAAAAATATAAAAATTAATAAAATTAAGCTAAATTTATACACAAAAATACATAAAAAAATTAAACCTCGTAGTCTCTTAACATTTTTTTAATTTCAATACTATGCATCTCTTCTTGTTTTATCATCTCTCTAGCATACTCCTCAACGTAAAGACTTTTATTTTCCGCACAATCTAATAAATTTTTATAAAGATCAATCGCCATTTCTTCGTGCCCAAGACTTTCTTTTAATAAATTTTCTATAGAATGTTGATTTGTTTCCTCAATGTTTGGAATTGCTTGAGATGGGTGTCCTCCAAGTCCAGTTAACAATTCTCCCGCTTGTTGCGCATGTTCTAAAGATTCTTCAGCTTGTTCTTTGAAGAATTTATCTAAGCTTAGTCTATTAGGCCCAGTTACCATTAACGCAAAATGAGTATATTTAACAACACCAGCTAATTCGTATTTTAAAATTTCATTAAGCGCAGAAATGGTTTTTCCTTTGTCAAGTTCTTTCATATATTCTCCTTTTAATTAATCACTAACCCCTGAATATCAAAATTATCATAAAATGAAAAGAGTAAGAAATTTTTTAAAAAGTTGGCATTAATATTGCTCAACAGATTTATGAAAAAAAATTTTCCAAAACTTGATTGGGGCGGGTTTGCTTTATTAGAATACCTTCTTTCCAAAAAAAAATTTCCAAAAAAATTTCAAGTTCTCGATATAGGTGGTGCCTTTGGAAATCACAGTGAAGTGATGCGATCATTTGGATTGTCTGTAGATTTAATTGATAAATATGAAGAAAAAGCAGAATTTAGAGGAGACTTCAATACTTTTAATTTCAAGAAAAAATATGATATGATATTTTGTTCTCATGTTATTGAACATCAAAGAAATCAGGGTGCATTTCTGGATAAAATTTATGACATTTTAAAAGATGAAGGTGATTTAGTTATTTCTGGCCCAACTCATGAAGCAGAAAAGTTTGTTGAAGGGCATATTTCAACGACAATTTTACCAGTGTTTTTGCAGATATTAATATATGCTGGTTTTGACTGTAAAAATGGAAAGATGATGTCTATTGCAGGCGTAGAAAATTCATTCATTGTAAAAAAGCAAAAAATTTTTCAATAGATGAAAGAACAGAAACTGGGTACAGATGGAGTCAAAAGCATCAAGAGCGATCCCCTATTTTCTTAAAATCAGGAATAAAAGTAAAACTGGTAGATTTAATCACACACAATTGTGAGGTAATCAAAGCTCATGTTGAATATAAAAATAGTGAAAACCCTAAACTTGGCTTAATGTTTAATCCTCCAAAAAATCATAAAAATAAGAATGTTAATTTTCTTCTAAACATGTGGAATCGATTTCCAGTTTTTAACTCAAAATCAGAAGTAATTTATGAACCTTTAGCTAATAAAGGATCACAAATGAAATACATGAATTTTTCCATTTAGAAATTTTTAAAATCAAATTACAGTACCTGATTTTTAATTTAATATTCTGTATTACTTTATTAAAACAAAATGTAAGGATTATAATTCGTTTATAAATTCATTTAATAAATTGTAAATTACATGTCTTTATAAGATTTGTAGAACTTAATTTTTTTTTTAATTTTACCTAGTGTCTCTGTTTTCTGTTGTCTAACTAAATCAATCATTTTATCATTAAGGAAAAAAATATTAGAAACCCTTGGTTTGTCAGCAATTGAAATTGGTTTTTTATTTTTAATAATATCCTTGAGAATTTTTTGTCTAATTTTTTCTAAATGAGCAATTTTATGAGAATTACCGCTTTCAATTAAGCTTGTCATCGATATACTTAATTCTTCGAGTCTTATAATTTGTTTCGACAAATTTTCATTACTTGACAAATCCTCTTGTACAAACTTATCTGATAGCATTTATTTCCTCATCTGATTGAATATAATTAAAATCAAACATCTTATCTAAATTAACGGCTGATTTCATAATTTCTTTACTTTTAAGACTTGTGATTCCCTCAATAAGTTTTTTTCTGCAATATTCATAAAATCTGAATAAATCAGAGGATAATTTTAATTCTTTATCAAAATCAAGACTTGTCTGAAGTGTATAGATTATTGTAAGAGCTTTTGTGAAGTTTTTTTGTCTTACATCATCAATCGTCCTTTCATTAATTTTTTGAGAAACAATCTTTAACGATCTAAGAAGCTCATAATTAATTTTTTTAAAAATTTCGAATGGATTAACGTTTTCCAAACCGTCATTTTGACTTTTTTTGTAATATTTCTTTGCTTGACTTAGTTTCATAGGTTATTATTCCTAAATGATCAATCCAAATTATAACTATGTTGATCCAATTGCTAATCAATTTGTTGATAATGTAGCAAAAGGTATGCCACATCCAGTAAATAATAGAAATATTATAAGAGAAGTCGGAGATAATCATAATTTAAGCTCTTATAATAGAGAAAACTCAGAATTACTAAAAAAAAAGATTTATAGCCCAAAATTAGCACCAAGTAACGGGATCAGTACTGAAGCGTTTCTAAAATCAAGGGAACTTTTTAGTCCAATATACTTTCATAACGAGAGCATAACAAAGTATCTCATGATATCCTCACTAAAAACTACTTCAAAACAACAAAAAAATAGTATTGATTTTAAGATTTAGTCTCCACATCAGCTCTAAATTCCTCTGCCTCAAGATAACTCACAAAAAGATCGTTTTCACTAAAAATACCTATAATTTTTCCTTTATTGTCGACAACAGGTATCGATTCACCAACGAAATCTTTACATTTTTGAATCGTTTTTGATAAATCTTCATCATCATTGATTTTTAAAAACTTAGTTTTTTTAATGTCCTTAATTTTTAAATCGTCATTGTACGATAGTAATCTTGGCAAAGAGAGTTTACCTAAAAGTTTATCATTCAAACCAACATAGTATGCTTCACTGCACTCAAAGGCTTTAAACATTTCGATGGCTTCTTTGACCGTTATATTTCCATCAATTTTAAGAAAATCTTTATCAACAATTTCTTTAATTTTTTTTCTTTGCAGAAATAAAATGTCTCTTCCTACTGTAATGTCTATGTTACGGTTGTTTAAAAGTTGGTCAAATGTTGATTGGCCAATTAATTGCGATGAAACTATTGTCGCAACAACAATACACACGCCTGCAGATAGTGCAGCCTGATAATTAGACGTTAACTCAAAAACTATTAGTACATTTGCAATTGGCCCTCCAATTATACAACTTCCCAATGCAGCCATTGAGGATAAAATTATTAAAAAGGGATTAACATTCTCTGAAAGAAGTGTTCCCAAACCAGCAGAAACTACACCTAAACTTGCTCCTAAAAATAACGCTGGAGCAAATATACCTCCGACAAGACCCATTCTTATGCATAATGTAGTTAAAAATAATTTCAAAACTAAAAATATTAAAGCAAGATTTAATGTTATTTTATTATTTAATAAATTATTAATCGTTTCAGATCCGATACCAGTTACTTCAGGAAACTTAATAGCAACTATGCCACAAATTACTCCAGCATATCCTGGCGTTAGATATGACTTAGAACCTATATTATTGAGAAAATTGAAATTTTTATTAGTTAACAAATATGAATATAAACTTGCTAAGAGACCTGCAAATATTCCCGCTAGAATTATTACAATTACATTTATTGCATTATTTCCTGTGACAGTTGGAATATTTAATGATGGTTCATATTCAAAAATTTCTACTGTAAAAAAATAAGAAATAATTGAAGACAATAAAATTGGTGAAAAACTAGCTAAAGATTGATGGCGAAGTACAACCTCACGTGCATATATTAAACCAGCTAAGGGTGCTCCAAAACCAGCAGAAATTGCTGACGCAACTCCTGAACTGACTAAAATTTTATAATCAGGTGCATAGGAAAATAGTTTTTTTATTTCTGCGCCAATGGTCCCACCAAAATGAACAAGTGGCCCATACTGTCCAACAGAGCTTCCACATGATATTGATAAAATTGATGCTATTGATGTTAAAAAACCTGATTTAACATTTAATTCCTCGTCATCTTTATGAACCGATAAAATGACATCTGGGGGACCATGCCATCTTTTTCCTTTAGTAAAGTTTCTTATTATTCCAACCACGAGTCCAACAAAAAACGGTACAATCAAAAAGAAAAAAATAATCTTTATGACTAACTCATTTATACTAAAGTGTTGTTGATTAACTAAGTCAGTAAAGTCTGTCCTAAATATATTTGATAAAAAATTGATTGAATAAAGAAAAATCTGGACTAGTACTGCAACAGATGATCCAACAACTAGTCCAGTCAGAATTACCGAGATTATTTTTCCAACCATGAATTAACATTCTATGGTATTGATAAAAAATAACAAACACTAAATAGAGGGTTTGATTTTAGCCCAAGATTGATAAAGTGTTTTTGCAATTTCTCTTGAGGAATCTAAGAGAACGTATTCTTGTTTTTCGTAAATCATTTTCATTGCAAATCTTATGTGCCTGTATAATTCTCTAAAGTTCTCACTTATACTTTTTGATTCTTCATTACTAAAATCTAATGTAACTTGAAGACCTGATGCAATTCTATCTACTTTGTATGCAATCTGTGAAGCATTAGATCCCTTTTTATCTTTTGATTTATTTAACTCTTCAAGATTGTCAGTTAAACCTTTATACAACTTTAGAATTATATTATGTCTTTCTTTTGAACTAAGTTCATTTTTTTCCTCAACTTTTTTTGTAATATTTTGTTTTTCCATTTCCATTACTCCTTTTCTAGAATATTAAACGACTAAGATTCTAATTGTTTAGAGAATTAATAACTTTTTATTTTCTTCAACTTCATTCGCTTTGGTAACCATGCTCGTTGCATATTTTTGTATTAAGGTATTTTTCATTAACTTTGCTGTTTCAACTGCAAAGTTTGTGTCCATTAATCTTGCTGCTGACTCTAATTCAATTGAAGCTAGTGCACTTGCAGCATTCTGAAATCCTCCTACTGAGGTTAAATGACCAGATACATGACCAAGTGAGGTTTGTATTTCTCCTATTGCTGTATCAGCTGTTGAATTTGAACCAGTAGCATCAGATACATTTGTTGCAGTTATACCTGCTGTAGTTTTTATAGTTGTTGTATTACCATCTGCATCCCTTGTTACACCAAAAGTTTTTGCGCTTGTTCCAAGAATTGCAATGTTATGAAATTTTGCAGAAGATACTATCGCATCTATTGAGTCGCTCACTGAGATTGCTTCTGCATTTAATGCCGCAGTATCTGATGCATCATTTGTTGAATTAGTATCTGCAACTCCTATTTCTCTTAATCTCGTTGCTAATGCTGCCAATTCTATAAGTGCAGATTCAGCACTTAAAAGTAAATCCAACGCGACTTGTGTTGATGAAACTACTTGTTGATTTGATTTTCCTTTAGCCTTGAGTCCCACACCCTGGGACATATCGCCTGCTGGTGAACCAGCAAGAATATTCAGTCCTGTTGTGAGTCGTGAAATCGACCGCCTTACTTTGTCTGATGTTTCACCTAATTTAATTGCTGGATAAAGTGCTAATGACATTCATAATTAACCAAAAGCTGAAGCTTTGTCTGCTGCAAAAGTAACTCTATCCCAACCCTCTGTTATTTCCTCTAAGATCTGGACACAACCTGGTAAAAAATCATAATCTTTAAAATCTCTTACTCTTATTACTGAAAATAAGCAATGTTTGTAAAGATAATCTAAATCTTTAGTTAATTGAGATTTTTTACTTTTATCAAGGGTATTAACTAGCCAAAAAAAATTATTTATAATGGCCGTGCATAAAGTAGTGATGTTTTTTTCATCTTTAATCTCGTGACCATGAAGTTGCTTGATTTGACCATGAGTGTATATGATTACATTTTTAATTTTTTTGATAGCCTCAACCGTAGCCTCTTTATTGTCAACTACGAATAAGCCTTTAATATCTTTTAAATCGTTTTTCATTACTGCTCCAAATAAAATTATTCAGTAAGTTAAACGACAAGATTGTAAAAATATTTAGTTTTTAATCTTTGCCAGATTTAAATGCATTTTTTAATAGGTCTGATGTCTCATTAAGACTTGCAATCGCACTATCCATGGCTGAGTATTGTGTTTGATATCTAGAATATAGTGATGCAATTCTGTCATCAAGTGCTTCCTTCTTTTCAGCTATTTCTTTGAGTCGACTTCTTGAACCATCTAAACTGGTTTCTATCAGTCCATCAAATTTGATATAAACATCTAATTTATCCTGTAACTGCGAGATAAAACTTCTTCCGTAGTGAATTGTTCCTGATGTATCACTTGATGTGATAGTAAGAGCTAATCCATTGGGATCTCCTGACGAAACTGAATATGTTGTTCCTGAAGCTGAAGCAGAAACACCCCCAATAGTGGCAGAACCGGAACTTACAGCAACCGCATATGATCCAGGAGTAGTATCTGCAATGCTATATCTTAGAGGAGCGATATCAGCATTATCACTAACAATCTGATCTTTAAAAAACGCTAATAGTGAATTAGGATTACTTTTAAATGTTCTTTCAAGTGCATCCGCATTTGCAAAAGTTAATGTTCCATCTCTATTGGTTTTAACGCCTAGATTAGATAAATAATAGGGACCACCCTCATATCCATTTAATGCAGACCCATTTGCTGATCTCATATCATTTTGAATATTTCTTAACAATGAATCTCCAGCTAAAATTCCGGAGTTTTCATCATCATCGTTTGCAACTCTAAGATTTTCCAGTGAGGTCATCACATCATTGTAGGTTGTTACAAAATCCTGAATTGACGTCTGAGCTGCATCTAAATCAACTTCACTTTTAATTGTAATTGCTGTACCAGATGTTTTTAATAAATCCAATGTCATGCCGGAATACAAATCATCAATGCTGTTTGAATCCCTTGTCATACTAATACCATCAACTGTAAAACTTGAGTCGGTACCTGCGACTCTTTGAGTTAGTTGAGCTCCATCTGTCGTATCATAAGCATATACTGGAGATGATGCGTGATTATCTGTAATCTTCATTTCATTAGCTGCACCAAACTGACTTTTTAAGGACAGCATATAATTTGAACCATCATATAATACCGATGCAATAACGTCTTGTTCGCCGTCGTTATTCGAGTCAGTTGCAGCGTTATTGATCATATCTCGTAATTGATTTAATGTTGTTGTAGATGTTGCAGTTACAGAAATTGTTGACATACCATTTGAAGTGTGGGACTGCCCTCCTCCTTGCGTAGGATCTGAGGACCATGTTCCAAATGCAATCGATAATGTTCTTGCTCCAACAGTATTGTTAGGTGAAGAAAGACTTGGGCCGGTAAGTGTATGAGCTGTAGCTAGAGAACTGACAGTTAACTGAGAATTTATAGCAGAGGCAGCAGAATTTCCATTAGCTGAAAATGTTGCAATTGTTGAATCAGAGGTCGTGCCTTGATATCCTAATGAGTTATTGCTTTGTATAATTTCTAGGTTGTCTTTAAAAACTTTTAAATTATTTTTAATTTGTGAAAATGCTGAGATTCTCGCAGAAAAATCTGATTCTCTTTGTTCGAGTTGCTCCTTCGGGCCAGCAATCTCTGCTTCAACTAACGATTCAATTAATGCGCTTGTATCTAAACCTGAACCAACACCAAGTTTAGAGAGAATTTCAGGTCTGTTATTAACTGAGGTCATATCATACTAACGTCCCAATTTAGTTTTTTTTTACTGGAATAAAATTAGTACATTTTGCATTGTTCGTGATGCTTGAGAAATCATATTCATTCCAGACTGTTGAAGAATTTGTGATTTTGCCAATCTAGCTGATTCTGCTGCAAAATTAGCATCTACTATTCGAGATCTAGAAGTTTTTTGATTAGTAGAAACATTTGTGAGGTTATCAATCACAACATTCATTCTACTCATTATTGCTCCGAACTTTGCACGTTCCATATGGACTCTATCTAGTGCCCTATCTATTACTTTTAATGCATCAACAGCACCAGAAACCGTTCTGATATCAATAGTAGAAACCTTATTTAACGTAGCCGTACCTGGTGCGGCTTCGAAAAGCCCTTGTCCTGCAGTAGCAGATATAGTAAATGTCTGTGATGAATGAAATGTAATTTGACCTGTAAAACGTACCGTGTCAGAGTTAGCATTACTATTTGTATCAACAACAGTGGTAATTTGAGTGGCTGCTTCATCAAGCTGATCTTGAGACAATGCGGTAAATGTAAACTTTGTATTTGCATTTGTCACAGTTGCAAAATCTACATCTTCAATAATTACATCTTCACCTTCATCTTGAACTATTATAATGTTAGTTTTATCTGCACTTAAAGTAGCTCTAATACCAGTATTGGCACTATAAGCATTTATTGCATCTCTCAGATTACTTAGATCTGAAGTTCCTACATTTGCTCCGACTGAAATAGTAGCTGAAATAGCTTGAGCGTCAGTATTTTTACCATATAAATTAAATCCTACAACATGATCTCCATTTGCATCGGTACTATTGACCTGAATTTTAACTGTTGTGGTAGCAGTTGCACTCACACCCGTATTATCAAATTTATTATTAACTAACTCGACTATTCTTTTAGCTGATTCACCACCAGCAAGACCTACGGTTGCTTGACCAACCAAACCTGTAATTGTCAAGTCATCATTTGTAGTTACCCTATTATTTGCTCCTGCTTTATTAGCACCAACATTACCTTCTGATGCTAGGTTGTTAGCAGTACCAGCTTCATCCATACTGGTTGAGCTTTGAAAGGCACCAATTTTATCTATTCTCATGTTAGCCACGGAGATTACGGCTTTTTCTCGTTCATGCGTTCCGATTTGAAAACGTCTGTCAGCAAAAGTACCGTCTAGCACAGCAATTTCATTAAAAGTGGTATCTCTTGCAACTCTGTCCATTTCTTGAAGCAACTGATCTGCTTCTGTTTGTAAATAAATTCTTTGTTCTGCGTTCAATATGTCTGTTGCAGCTTGAATTGATAATTCTCTAATTCTTTGTAATGCTTGAGAGTGCTCATTAATTGCACTTTCTGCTACTTGAGCCATAGATAATACATCTGATGCATTTCTTATAGACATATCAAGAGCTCTGACTGTAGCTAACATTCTATCACTAATTGCTGCTCCAGCTGCATCATCACCTGCATTATTAATTCTACTTCCAGAAGAAATACGTTCCATTGCCTGGAGCATTTCTCTTTCTGTTTTCATAATATGCTTTAGCGATGCTTGGCTATTTACTGTGCTTACGCTAACCATTTATATATCTCCTAAATTTTTTCACGTTGTATCTCTGCAATTACAGTGCCAATAATACAGACTTACATATATTTATGAAATTAACAAAATATAGTAATTTGAGTGCAAAATTTTACAATATTTAGTGTTATTTTTCTGACAGTTTTTAATGTCTTATGGATATTTTGTGAATAACTTGAAATTATTAAAAAAAAAGGGAGAAACTTATTTAGCTTCTCCCCCTTTTAATCTTTTTTAGTTCTTACTGGAGTACAGCA
>CACFSX010000019.1 GCA_902569095.1 uncultured Alphaproteobacteria bacterium | reverse complement strand
AATGGCAATTTATTATTACTCACACTTTTGAATTTATTTTGTTTTTCTTTTGCTCACATTGTTTTTAATAATCCTCATGCGATTTTAATAACAGCAATTGCTTCACCAATTTTTTCTTACTTGTACATAAAAGAATCATTTTTCACATGTGTTTTGGTGCATTCACTGGGAGGACAAATTATTTTTACATTAGGCTTGGGAAGATACTTTTACTAGGGGTAATTAGCACCAGTTCCTTTTAAACCACAATACCCGTTTGGATTTTTATGTAAATACTTTTGATGATAATCTTCAGCTAAATAAAATTTATCAAGAATTACTATTTCGGTTTTAATTGATCCATATGAAAGTTTATCTAGTTCAATTTGAAATTTCTTTTTGGAATCCTGTAAAGGTTCAATTTCTTTACTATTATTTGATAAAATAATTGATCTGTATTGACTACCAATATCATTTCCTTGTCTGTTCAATTGAGTGGGATCGTGAGACTCCCAAAAAACTTTTAGTAATTGTTTTAAATTTACTATTTGTTGATCATAAATGACTTTTACAACTTCTGCATGACCTGTATCGCCATTACAAACAGTTTCATAATTTGGGTCTTTAGTATGCCCCCCAGCGTATCCGACAGCCGTTGTATACAAACCATCTAACTGCCAAAATTTTCTTTCAGCTCCCCAAAAACAACCCATACCAAAAAATATCTGAGAGAGATGGCTAGGTTCATCTATTGTAAGGTCTTTATCAAATATACTCATTACTACCTATGTCTTACAATTAAATTGACTTTAATTGTAATAGAAATAATATGATAAATATACTTAGTGCCTGCAAGGGTTAAAAGGGAAACTAGTTAAAGTCTAGTACAGCCCCCGCTACTGTAAATTGTGTGTTTTGTCAATGTGCCACTGATATAATTGGGAAGGCGTCGAAACCAAAAGCAATGAGTCAGGAAACCTGCTAAGTTAGCGTCATTCAATCAGACTGCGGGTAGGTCTTCTGATATGGAAAATCCATCGTGGTGACGTGTCAACCATGGTGGGATTCGACTATCTCACTTATTTTAATTATTTTTCAGATATAAATCTGAGAAAGGAAAAATATGTGGAAACCTCTTTCTTTAACTTTTGTAATACTAATTGCTAGTCTTAACCAAGAAATTAAAGCGCAAACGACAAATGATGAAATCATTGTAAAATCTAGTAAGCTTCAAGTTGACGGAATCTATGGTGCTGAGACGTATACAATAAATAAAGATGACATTCAAAATTCAACAAGTGAATCGATTGTTGATTTGATAACACAATATCCAGGTGTAAAAAAACAATTTGATATTTATGGAACAGGGTTTGGTATAGGCTCTAGGATTGATATCAGAGGTTTTGCTGATACAGCAAGAGACAATACAGCGATTTTAATAAATGGCCAAAAACTTACTCTCGGTGATATGAGTTTAGTTGATCTGTCAATTATTCCAATGGACAGTATCCAAAGAATAGAAATAACAAAAGGAAATAACTCCGTTCTTTATGGAAATAATTCATCGGCAGGTACAATAAATATTATTACTGATACACTTCCAGGTCAAAAAGACTCTTTGTTTTCCAAATTCACTGCGGGATCATTTGGTAAATACGAAGGTGCATTATCAGGTACAAAAACAGCAGGCATATATTCAATTACTGGAAATACAAATTTTATTTCTACGGATGGCTTTAGAAGAAATAATGCTCTTAGTCAGAGAAATGGTAGCATTGAATTTAAAGGTGTAACTGAAAAACTTTCATATCACTTAAATGTGTTAGCACATAATCAATTTCTGGAGTTGCCTGGAACAAGGAGTGTAGTTACACTTAGAAGTGATCCAAGAGGAACCGGTACACCCACTCAATTTAACCAAAGAAATGGGTATAAAACTTTCTATGGGCTTAACTACTCTCCAATCAATGATCATGAGGTGGTTATCGACGGCAGTTATAGTTTTGACAAAAGCCAAGCTAATATGGGGGAGTTTTCTGATACAGAAATATATAATTATCAGATTTCTCCAAGATATCTTTTTAAGTACAATATCAATCAAATTGACTTAGATAATATTATTGGACTAGATTTAATTTATGCTAACTATTATTCCGACAGAATGCAGTCTGACGGAGCATATTATTATACAAATTTTAAAATGATTGATAAAACTGCAGCTGTCTATTTTAACTCAAATCTTAAGTTAAACTTAGAAAACAAACTTTCTATTGGAGCTAGATATCACGGAAATTGGCTAAAAGCATCTAACAGTGTAACGCCAGGGTCTTACTATGGAGGAACTTATACAGACAAATCCCCAGAAAATTTTTCAAATCCACAATTTGCATATCATCTTGGTTACGAATATAAACTCAACGATTACAACACGTTTTCTACAAAAATTGGGAGAAGTTTTAGATATCCTAATTTAGACGAAAGAATTGGACTCGGTAGTGGATTTACTAACAGTACAAGTTTTAAACTTGGACCACAGAAATCTCATGATTTTGAGTTTGGTCATAAACTCAGTTTTGATAGTTTTAATATCTCTACCACGCTTTACTACATGAGATTACGTTCTGAAATTTCTACAACTGACAACTCTTTTTATAACAGAAATTTAGCGCCAACCGAAAGATATGGTATCGAGAATAACTTTAAATATTCTTTTATGGAAAATCTTAATGTAGAAAATGCATTTACTCTTACACAAGCAAAATTTAGAGGTGGAGAAAGAAACGAGAATGACCTTCCAGGAGTGCCAGCCTTTGTAGATTCGTTACAAATTAATTTTTCGCCATTGGAAAATCTTTCGACATATTTTAATTTTTATTATCAGTCAAGCTCAAGACCTCTTAATGATTTCAGAAACTATCAAATTGTACAAAAAGGTTATCACACCTTAAATTTAGGATTTGTAGTAAACTTTAAAGGTTATAAAGCTTCTTTGGCCCTAAATAACTTGCAAGATAAAATACATTATAATTACGCCGTCGGTTCAGGTTCAGGAGTTTATCACACAGTAAGCTATTACCCACTTCCAGGCTTTAATACCTTATTTAAAATTTCTAAGGAATTTTAAAATGAATATTACTTTTTTGAAATGTTTAATTATTTCATTTGGGTTTCATGCATTTGCAATTTCACTTTTCTTAATTAATGGAGAGAAATTCAAGAAAAGTGAAACTTCAATGACCGAAATTATTATTTTATCATCGACCGAAAATAATAATATTAAAAAGAAAAAAACAGATACACATGAAATTATAAAAACTAGAAATATAAAAGGCAAAGCCACTGAAAAGAAGAATTTAATTTCTTCAGTAGAAAATAATGAAAATGAATTTTATAAAGTTTCGAAAGCTAATTTAACTTCAAATAATGATAATAATAAAAAAATTGATAATTCATTGTTAGAAAATAAATCTCTCAAAAGTCTTGAAAACACTAAAAAGCCATTAGATTATGAAATCTCAAAATTTTCAGAAAATAAGAATACCAAAAGCACTTTTGCATCAAGCGCTACTTATAAAATTGGTTCTACAAAAAACCCACATCCGGCTTATCCTCTGATTGCCAGAAAAAAAGGATGGGAAGGTAGAGTATTGATTCAAGCTGAAATTGACAGAGAGGGAAATGTTTCAAAAATAAAAGTATTAGAGTCAAGTGGTTATAAAGTACTTGATAATTCTAGCCTGGAAACGCTAAAAAAATGGAAATTCACGCCTGCCAAAATCGGAAATAAATTTGTTTATGATACGGTAAAAATCCCAGTCAAATTTCTTATAACAAATTAGCTTTTTAAAGAATTGTTAAGATGGCGTCCCCTACGGGATTCGAACCCGTGTTGCCGCCGTGAAAGGGCGGTGTCCTGAACCACTAGACGAAGGGGACAAATAACACTTGCAAATAAAATATATGAATATATATATAATCTTTTTAATTTATAAGTAAATTGATTTGTTATGAGAAATTTAGCTTTTTTAATTTTAACTATTTTGTTCTTCCCTGTTTCATCTTTAGTAGGGAAAGATGCACCCAACCAGCTATGTAATATCAGAGGTTATGAAATAATTTTTCCTTATGAAAAAGCAATTAATGAAATCAAAAATAAATTTCAAAACGCTCCAAGCATTAAAGAGTCTGAATTGGCAAGATTTAAAAACCATTTTGAGCAAAATTTTTATGGCATTCCACTCTACAAAGAGGCTGGATGTTCGAATGCTAGATTATCAGAATATTTAAACTGCCTAATATCTACTGACGATTCAGATTGCAAAATCTATTATACTCAGATGAGAATTGTAGATTAAATAATAATGTCCTCAAGATTTAATTCGACATTTTCCTGACCATCCCAACTGTTAATGGTTACGGAAACCAAAGCACTTTTTATAGGAGCTGAACTTTCGATAACATCACCTAATTTTGTTCCTAACGAACCAAAGGAAATAGCCTTAATACGTGTAGAATAAAAATCTTCAAAATAAAAAGCAAGATGTTTTTCACCTACAATTCTTGGATATCTAATTACCACATCGTTTAAAATAAATTTAGGTTTAGGATTACCTATACCGAAAGGGGAGAATTTATTAATTTTATGAAACAACTGATTATCAATAGTCGAGATTTTTAGTTCGGTGTCATAGTTTTTTCTTAAATTCTCAATACTTGCAATAAACTTATTCTTTAAAAAAATTTTAAATTCTTTTATTTTTGAGTTCTCTATTTTAAAACCACCAGCCATTTTATGTCCTCCCCCAGATGTAAGTATGCCCTCATTTACTGAATCAAGAATGAACTTACCAATATCAAAACTCCTGACTGATCTACATGAAGCAGAACATAATTTATTATCCTCTGAAATTACTATTGAAGGTCTCATAAACTTGTTGGTTAACTTTGATGCAACTATTCCGAGCACTCCTGGGTGCCAATTTTTATTGTGTACACAAATAATATTTTGATCTTCTAAAACAACTTGACTAATTGCCTCCTTTTCAACTTTATGCTCTATACTTTTTCTGAGATTATTAAAATCACAGAGTTTTTTTGATAGAATACTAGATATATTTTTCTCACGAGTGGTTAACAGTTTTACTCCTATCCTTGAATCACCAACCCTTCCACCTGCATTTATTCTCGGTCCTATGACAAAACCTAAATGATATTCGTTTAAATATTGATTTATTGAAGATTCTTGTATCAAGGCGTTAAGTCCAGTATTTTTTGTTTGGTTAATTACTTTGATACCCTGTTTTACAAAAGCTCTATTTACTTGATCTAATTTTACAAGATCACAAATAGTTGCCAGCGCTACGAGGTCCAGATATTTAATTAAATTTGGTAATTTTAATTTAAAGAAGTTATTTTTTTTTAATTCTCTACTTAGAGAAATTACCAAAAAAAAAGTAACACCAGTCGCACAAAGATTATCAAGGTTTGAAATATCTTTATTTTTTTTTGGGTTAATTATTGCAAATGCATTTGGTAATAATTTTGATTGTTGGTGGTGATCCACAACAATCACATCAACTTTTTTTTTACTAATATGTTCAATTGGTTCAAATGAAGTGGTACCGCAATCAAGTGTTAAAATAAGAACGCAGCCTTTTTCTTTTAATGATTCGAATGCATGAATATTTGGTCCATACCCTTCTTTAATTCTATCAGGAATATAAAATTCGTACTCAACTCCAATTTCGGAAAAGTAATTAGAAATTAAAGAGGTTGCGCTTGATCCGTCAACATCATAATCTCCGACAACTCCAATTTTTTGTTTTTTAAAAATGCAGTCAACTATCTTTTTTGTAGCCTTTTCCATGTCATCCAAAACAAATGGATCAGGGAGAGTTGTTTTAATCTTTGTATCCATAAAATTTTTGAAATTTTCTGGGTTTATACCCCTTGAAACTGCTAGTTTTGCAATACAAGTCTCTAACCCTAATTCATTTTTTAGAATGGCAACTTCATTATTATTTAATTGCCTTTCATTCCATAAAAAACCATTTACTGAGTAATTATTTTTTTCGGTATTGTTTTTTTTTTTTCCTTCAATTAGATTAGATTTAGTTTTCATATGAAAAACTTATCATAGTTTTATGTCTAGTAATAATAATATATTAATCGCACAAGGTGGAGGTCCTACAAACGTGATTAATCAGTCATTAGTAGGTATAATTATCAATTAAAAAAAAAAAAAATCTAAAATTTTTGGGTCTATTAATGGTGTCAATGGAATCATAAATAACAACTTCGTAACACTAAATAAGATTTTGTCAAAAGAAATAACAATGCTCAGAAATACTCCAGGTGCCGCTCTTGGTTCAACAAGAGATAAACCTGATCAAAAATATTGCGAGGAGATTTATTATGTTTTAAAAAAAAAAAAAATAAATAAATTTTATTACATTGGCGGCAATGACTCTTCGGATAGTCTTCGAATTATTTCTCAGTACTCAAGAGAGAAAGGGTATGCTCTTCAATGCATTCATGTTCCAAAGACAATTGACAATGATCTAGTATTAAATGACCATACCCCTGGGTTTGGATCAGCTGCAAAATATGTTGCACAACTATTTTCTGGAATAAATTTTGATGTAAGATCTCTTCCAGGTGTATATATAGGTGTTATAATGGGAAGGCATGCCGGCTTTCTAACAGCATCTTCTTCACTTTTAAGAAGTAAAAGTAGCGATGGTCCCCATCTAATATTCATCCCAGAATTTTCATTTAACATAAAAGAATTTATCAACAATATAAATTCAGTTTTTATTAAATATGGACGTTGTGTCGTTGCTGTTTCAGAGGGCATAAAAGACAAAAATAATATTCTGTATTCAAAGAAAATCCAATCCTTTAATGAATATGACGATCATGGAAATATTCAGTTATCTGGTTCAGGAATGTTGGGCGACTTTTTAGCCAATGAGGTAAAAAATAAATTAAAAATATCTAGAGTAAGAGCAGATACACTAGGATATTCTCAAAGATGCTTTATTGGTTCAGCATCAGAAATTGATCAAAGAGAGGCATTTGAGATAGGCTTAAAAGCTGTTTCTTTTTCGAATATGCATAAAGGTTCTTTTTCAATAGGAATAGAAGAAAGAAAAAATTTTTCCCAAAAATATAAAGCAAAATTTATTGTCAATAAATTAACTAAAATTGCAGGTAAAACTAAAACAATGCCAGCAAAATTTTATAATTCTAAAAAATTCGATGTTACAAACAATTTCTTGAACTACTGTAAGCCTTTGATTGGCAAGAAATTTCCACAGACTGCATCAATTATTTAAAATTTTCAATCCTAAAATAAACTGTTTTTTTTCTTATAAAATTTAGTTTATTTATCTCTTTTAATGCTCTCATCATATTTTTCTCTAAACAATCATGAGTCGTAATTACAATTGTCGCATCATTTGGGTTTCCAACCTTTATTTCCTTTTGAAGCATTGATTTCATTGAGATGTTAAATGTTTTGAATTGATTTGCGATTCCTGAAATTACACCTGGTTTATCATATGTCGTAAATCTGAGATAATAACTGCCAAACCTTGATTGGAGACTGGTTTCTTCATAATGAAACTTAGAACTTTTTCTACAACTATTGTTTCTCCTCGTTGATAAACTAATTATATCACTCAAAACTGATGTAGCAGTTGGACGCGCTCCAGCTCCTTCTCCAACAAAACAACTTTTTTTACAAAAATTAGATTCGACAACTATCCCATTATAAACACCATCTACTTTTGCAATAAACGAATCTTTTGACACCAAACATGGATAAACGAAGTTTTTAATATTTTTATTTTTTAATTCAGTAAGACCAAGTAATTTAATTTTATAACCAAGAGAATCTGCAATTTGAAGATCTTGGAGGTCAACATTTTCAATGCCTTCATTTTCAATCCTTAGAGAAATATTATAACAACCAAAAGCTAAAGATGAAAGAATCGAAAGTTTATGTGCTGTGTCTGTTCCGTCTATATCAAATCTCGGATCTGATTCGGCATAACCCAATTTTTGTGCTTCTATGAGTATACTCTCAAATTCTTTCTTATGAGAAAGCATATTACTAAGAATATAATTTGAAGTACCATTAAGTATGCCATAGATTTTGGTGATTTTATTTGATACAAGGAATTCATCAACAACTTTAATTATAGGAATACCACCAGCAACTGCGGCTTCATATTTCAGGGAACAATTATTCTTATTCATAAGAGTGTGAAGTTGATTCCAAAATTTTGATACTAGAGCTTTATTAGCTGTTACAACATTTTTTTTCTCACGAAGTGCATTAAAAACTATATCTTTTGAAACCCCCTTTTCTCCTCCAATTAATTCAACCAAGATATCGTAATTATGAAATTTTAATAATTTCTGTGCATCATTAAAAAAAACGGTTTTATTAAAAATTTTACCTTTAAATTCTTGTTTTTTTCGACTTGCAATAGCGGTAATTTCTATTTTTATTTCTTTATTTTTATATTTTGATAATAAATCTATAAGGCCTTTGCCAACAGTTCCAATACCTGCTATTGCAATCTTTATTTTTTTATTCAACACAAATTAATAGATTAAAAAGATTTCGGTTCGCTGGTTAGCTTTTGTACCAGCAGGCATATTCTCTTTAAAAAGTGGTTTTGTATCTGATACTGCTTCTGTGATAAGGTTATTACTAGGAAATTTATGTTTCTTGATAAAAATATCAGCCACTGATTGTGCTCTTCGGTCAGAAATATTGAAGTTCACAAGCTTATGTTTAGCTAAAGGCATATCTCTTGTTCTTTTACTCGCATGACCAACTATTTTAATCTTTGCTTCTCTGTCTTTGGCCATTTTTGCAATTTTTTTAATTTTTTTCAAACCAGAGCCATCAACTTGACTTGAGCCACTATAGAAATTGATCGTTGCGACTCTGAACTGAATCTTATCATTAATGCTAAGCTTTGGAAGTGGGTTCTGAAAGCTTTGTATTGTATTTTCTACTTCAATTTTTTCATTTTCTGTGGTTTCTTGAGAAGGTGATTCGACAATTTCTTCCGGAGACTCCTCTTCACGGTTTTGATCTAGTAAAACACTGTCATATTCTTGCGTCGGAGTAGCATCTAATTTTTCTTCAGACAATTCAAGTGTTGGCTCATCGTTAGAATCAGGAAGTGTTGAAGTTGATTCTTCTTCTTGTATATCGGATAGAAGTTGACCAACCTCATCAACTGGCTCTAACTCGTTTTCGTTAGTTCCCATAATGTTGGATACAGTACCACATCCACTTAGAAGGAAGAAGTATATCAATAGCAGATATTTTGGTTTAATATTTTTCAATTTTATTTCCTACAATAAGAATTATAGTTAAAAAAACAAAATCTGAAACTACTTTTTTAAAAATTCTTGACCTAAATTATAATATACATCAGGAGTATTTATTAACAATCTTTCTTCTGTGTCAGAAATTTTTCTTACAAATCGAGCAGGATTTCCAGCCCATAATTCTCTAGAACCAACTTTTGATCCTGGTGGTACAATCGCTCCTGCAGCAATAAATGCAAAATCTTCTATCTTTGATTGATCTAATATGACTGATCCCATTCCTATGAGCGCATTTTTGCCTATTTCACATGCATGGATTGTGGCGTTGTGACCAATTGTAACATTATCAGAAATAATTGTTGGACTTCCTTTTTTACCTTTTGCTGAAAAACCATATGACGAAACATGAATAACAGTACCGTCTTGAATATTACATTTTTTCCCAATTTCAATATAATTTACATCTGCTCTTATTACTGTATTGTACCAAATATTGGACTTATCTTCGATACTTACGTCACCGATTATCATTACTCCATCTGCAATGAATACTGAATCTCTTATTTTTGGAAATTTATCTTTATATTTTAAAATTTTTTTCACTAAATTAAAGACTCCGTTTCCTTAAAATCAAACATAATGTTCATATTTTGTATTGCTTGACCTGCTGCCCCCTTTACTAAATTGTCGATACAACTTACTATAATTATTTTCTTTTTTAATTGATCTGTAAAAACGTTAATTGCAATATTATTTGTATTTTGAACTTCTTTTATTTGAGGAACTTTCTTTCCTGAATAAATTTTAATAAAAGGTTCATTCATATAAAAATTTTTTAAAATTTTATAATACTCTTTTTCATTAAATTTTTTTTCTAAATAAATGGTTGACTGTATTCCAGAAATTACTGGTAGTACATGAGGTACGAAAGTGAAAGATACTTTTTTATTTATAAGTTTGATTTCTTGATTGATTTCTGGAAAATGTTTATGACTTTCAATTCCGTAGGAAAAAAAATTACCACTAATTTCAGTGAAGAGATTTTCAATTTTCGGTTGTTTACCTGCTCCACTTATTCCAGATTTTGAATCAATAATAATATCTTGAACTTTCAGTTTTTTCTCTTTAATTAAAGGAATTAGAGGCAATAAAATAGATGTTGGGTAACATCCTGGATTAGAAATAAATTTGTTTTTTTTTATTTTATTTCTATTTACTTCAGACAAACCATAACAAAATTTTTTTTTCAATGAATAAGAACTATGGGACAAATTATAAAATTTTTGATATTCTGACTTCGAGTTGAGCCTAAAGTCTCCAGACAAATCAATAATGGAAATATTAGGGTCAAGATTTTTAATTATATCATTTTGTAATTTACCATTTGGCAAACAACTAAAAATTAAATCTGTTTTAGAAAAGTTAAAGTTTTTATAATCCGAAATTTTAATTTTGCTAGACTTATTTAAATTTTCAAACAAGTCTCCCAATCTTTTACCAGATGTTGAGTTGCCAAATACACCATGTATATTGATTTGTTTATGTTTATCTAAATAATAAAGTAGTTTTGATCCAGTATAACCGGACACACCAAAGATACAGACGTTTAAAGCCATATTTTATCTTTTTGAGAATTGTGGGCTTCTTCGAGCTTTGTGTTTACCAAATTTTTTTCTTTCAACTTTTCTGGCGTCACGCGTCAAGAATCCAGCTTTTTTTAATTTTTTTCTTAAAGAAGGATCAAAGTTTACTAGAGCTCTGCTTATACCATGCCTTAAAGCACCTGCTTGACCGGACAACCCACCACCAGAAACTGTTGCAAATATTTCTAGTTTATCAAGGTTGTCAGTCTTAAAAAGAGGATCTTCAAGAATAGTGCTGTATATTTTTCTTTTGAAATATTCTTTACTTGATTTTCCATTTACTAAAATTTTGTTACTTCCATGTTTAATCCATACTCTGGATACAGATGTTTTTCTTCTACCAGTAGCGTATGCTCTTCCAAGCTTATCTAGCTTTGGTTGGGTTGCCTCAACAGTATCAATTGTTTCGGAAGAAATTTCTTTTGCGTCTTTTTCATTCATGAATTAACTTTATTTTTTCTGTTCAAAGAACCAAAATCTAAAAATTCTGGTTTTTGAGCTTCTAGACTATGGTTTTCATCCTTAAAGATTCGTAAATTAGATAGCTGTTTTTTCGAAAGGGCATTAGAAGTCATCATTCTTTCAACTGCTTTTTTAATAATTGACTCAGGGTTTGCTCCTTTAATTATGTCCTTAAAGTATAACTCCTTAAGACCTCCAGGATAACCTGTATGTTTGTAATATTTCTTTTGTTTAACTTTATTTCCAGTCATCATAATTTCCTGTGCATTTATGACAACAACGTTATCTCCGCAATCAAGATGTGGTGAAAAACTTGCTTTATGTTTTCCTCTTAAAATAGAGGCTATCTTTGCAGCTAATCTACCTAGAACCAAGTCTTTAGCATCTATAAGATACCATTTTTTTTTAATATCTTTTTGTTTTAAACTATAGGTTAACATACCATATGCAAAATAACTTAAAATTATCTGGTGTCAACAGCAAAACTAACATTTATATGTTTTTACTAGCCCATTTTAAGTATTCCGTGTTTACTTTTTTTGTATCTATTTGAACTAAAAAAGGAATATCATATGGATGATTTTTTTTAATAAGATTTTCTATCTTTTTTTTTGTATGAAATGTTTTAATTATCAGAATTGATTCATTACATCTTTGTAATGACCCACTATCTCTGTAAAAGCTTTCAACATTTTTTATCACGTTTACACATATAATCATTTTGTCATCAAGTAATGCTTTAGCTAATTCTTTGGATTTCGTAGCAGATCCAGAAGTTGTGTAGAAGATATTTATATTTAAACTCATAATTTTTGGTCGGGGCGACTGGATTTGAACCAGCGACCTCCCGCCCCCCAGACGGACGCGCTAAACCAGACTGCGCTACGCCCCGTTTGATAATTTATTTCTAATCTTAACAATCAGATCCTCAATTTCATTAATAATTATTTTCTTTTCAGATGCACATTTTAATTGATTTTTTTCTTTAAAATAAAGATTTACTCCTTCAATTGAATATTTTTTTTTTTTTAAAAGAAATTTTATTTGTTTTAAT
>CACFSX010000018.1 GCA_902569095.1 uncultured Alphaproteobacteria bacterium | reverse complement strand
GAATATCCAGAAAAATTGGGTTTTTAAGAAATTTTAATGCCCAGTCTAATAATACAGAAGTTAGTGGATATAAAGCTAAAATTATTATAAAACTCATATTTAATTAAAATCTATTATAGTATTTATAAGTGTTAAAAGAAAAAAAAATTGGAGTACTTGGTTTAGGATACGTTGGGTTGCCACTAGCTGTTGGATTATGTTCATCTTATAAGACTATAGGTTTTGATATCAGTTTGGATAGGGTTAGTCAACTTCTCAAAGGAATTGATAAAACATTAGAAGTAAAAGAAACTAAACTAAGGCATTGTTTAAAGGACAAGTTAAGAATTACAAATAATTTTAAAGATCTTAAAATATGCAATATTTTTATAGCAACAGTCCCAACACCAATAACAGAAAAACGTCAACCTGATCTTGGGCCATTAAAAGATGTATGCAAAATAATATCCAAATTATTGAAAAAAAAAGATATAGTTGTGTTTGAAAGTACAGTTTACCCTGGTGCAACAGAAGAAATTTGTGCTCCAATACTTGAAAAAAATAAGAAAAATTTAAAGTCAGGAAAAGATTTTTTTTTGGGATATTCGCCCGAAAGAGTAAACCCTGGTGATAGAATTCATAGTATTGATAAAATTGACAAAGTAGTTTCAGGACAAAATAGAAAAGTAGAAAAAATCCTTTTTGAAATTTATTCAAAGCTTACTACGGGCAAAATTTTTTTAGCCAAGAATATTAAAGTAGCAGAAGCTTCTAAAGTTATTGAAAATTCTCAGAGAGATATAAATATCGCTTTCATAAATGAGGTGGCTAAAATATGTAATAAATTGCATATTAGTATTTATGATGTTTTGAATGCATCATCTACAAAATGGAATTTCTTAAAATTTCAACCCGGCCTCGTTGGTGGTCATTGCATAGGTGTGGATCCATATTACTTAGCCCATAAATCGACTAAGTTAAAAATAAATCCCAAGGTTATTCTATCTGGTAGAGAAACAAATGATGAAATGCCAACATTTATTGCAAAAATAATAGATGAAAAATTGAAAAGAAAATCAAGGGTTTTATTCTTAGGAATGACTTTTAAAGAGGATGTGCCGGATTTAAGGAACTCAAAATCTTTCGAAGTAATTTCTTTTTTAAAGAAAAAAAAACATACTATTAAATTACATGATCCATATGTCAAATCGAACAATTTAGAGATTGTTAATTTAAAAAAAATTAAGGTAAGAAGTTTTGACGCGTTAGTGTTGGCAGTGCCTCATATGTACTATCTCAAGCAAATCAATTTTATAAAAAATCTTTTAAAACCAAATGGTATTTTCTTTGATATCAAAGGTAAAGTTGACTTAAAAAGATGTAAAACCCTGAATTACTGGTCACTCTAGAATTTTACTTAATAAGCCTAAATAACCAATTAATTTTTGTTTTTGATGAAATATTGTCTCTTAGCAAGATGTGAGAATTTGGTTGAACAATTTTATTCTCCCCCAGATAGATACCATCATGAATTTCAATTTTTGGTTCTGAACATATAAATTCCCATCCAAGATTGTTTCGTAACTTTAAAACAACCTTTTTTTTACTTGTAGTAACGTTAAGTTTAATACTAGGGTGAATATGAAACCTCAGAAAATATTTTAGGTTTTTAAATCTATGATTTGTTTCAATATGTTTAAATGAATCTTCACCTCTGAGCACAAAATTATCAAGATCAATGTGAATTAATCTTTTATGAATAATGCCGAAAATATTCCTGTAACCTTCGTGGTAAGAATCAATCCATACATTTCCATTTTCAATAAATTTCTCCGAGAAAACTTCTGCAATTCGGGAGGTTGTATCCTTATCAAAAAAAATATCTGATGAATTTATTTCATTAATATTTAAGGTGCTATGTGCCGCCGTAGATCTCATCGCATCATCCCACTCTTTGTTATTAACGAAAGGTGAGCCACAATTGACAATAATTTTTTCTGACAAATATGATAATTCAAAAGAAAGAGTACCTGCCTGCGTTTTTTCCATGGATGGACTTCCACAATCCATAATAAATGTTAATTTATTTTTTGAAACACGGTAAAAACCAGAGCATTCTGAAACTTGAGGAAGTTTAAATTTGTGACCAATTTTTCTTTGAAGATTGTTAATTTTATTTGAACTTATGAAGTCATATTTATTAAAAATTGCTAAATGACCATCTCCTATTCTGAAAAAATCAAGAATTAGTGCCATTTCTTTTATTATTTCATTGAAGCCAATAGGCAAATCTTTTTTAAAGTTCCCAAAGAAATTTTTAATATCTAATAATGAACAAAGAAAATAAAAATGTTCACTAGGAGATCTTAAGTAGTGCATTCCATCCTTTATTGATGTTTCAATGGTTTGTTTTAAAATTTTAACTGAATAATCAAAATTTTTTTCTAAATTTTTAAAACATAACGTAGAGAGAAGCAGAGACTTTGAAATAAAAATCTTATTTTTTAAATTTTTTATTTTTTGTGTTTTTTTTAGTAATATAATACTTTGTTTATTTATATTTGCGGCAAATTTTTTCTGAAAACTCTCATTTGCTGTTTCAAAGAAAAAAGTTAGGTTCGTCAAAAGATAAAATATTCTCTTCGATAGAACATCTTCATTCCAAATATATTGACTCAAGTAATCAGATTTATCAATCCAAGATAGAATTTTTCCTCTTGCAAAAATTCTAGCCTCATCTGTACCTAATGACCTTACATCCTTAATCCACATAAAGCTGTGAAGGTAAGAATTCCAAGCAACACTACCATGATTTTTATCCCAAACATTATCGTCTATAAAAACAGACTCTTTTTGGAAGTTTAGAAAACCATCGATTATTCTTGATCCAACAAACTTACTGCCTTTCCAAAGACTTTCTGGATTATATTGTATTTTTCCGTCAATATCCTTATTAAAGATTTGATTGTATAAATTGTTTTTGAAAAATAGGGATAATTTGAAATTTTTTAATATATTTTTCATTAGTTTATTTAATTCTTTTCAAAATAGAAATAAAAAATCCATCTGCTTCTGCATTTAGATCAAAAACTCCTGGTGTGATAGTCAACATGCCTGATTTAAAATATTTACCAAAATTACTTACAATGTTATCAACATCAACAATTTCAAAATTTTTATTTTTTTTTAAAAAACTCTCTATTTGAAAAGAACCTTCACTTGAATGTATCGAGCAAACACAATAAACTATATATCCTCCGATTTTCAAAATTGATTTTGATTTTTCAAGCATCTTTTTTTGTTTATCAATTAAATTCTTTATATTTTTTTCTTTATCTCTTATTAAAATTTCTGGTTTTTTTTGCATTAAACCTGAGGCACTGCATGGAGCATCGATTAAAACGCAATCAAATAGTTTAAAGCATTTGAAATTTAAAAAATTCTCACAAATAATTTTTGTTTCAAATTTTAGTCTTTTTAAGTTTTGATTTAACCTCCTAATTCGTCTTTGAGATATTTCCAAAGATTTTACATTAAAATTTTCTTCAATTAATTGAAAAGTTTTTCCTCCAGGAGCAGCCCCCACCTCGAGAATAGATACATTTGACTTGTCTATATCGTGAAATAATTTTGATATAAATCTTACAGGTAGAGTAGAGGATATATTTTGAATCCACCAATCTCCTTCATTAAAAAAAGGTTTTTGTTCAATCAAACCATCATTTTGTGTTTCCAAGACATCATCACAAATGAATTTTCCGTTAAGAACTTTTTCCCAATTATTTTTTTTTAAAGAATTAATTTTAATTTTGATATTCAACTTTGGTTCACTGACTATAGTTTTAGATATCTTTTCTAAAGTTTCCTTGCCTAAATTTTTTATTATGTCATCTTTAATCCAAGAAGGAATATTGGTTTTAAGATCTAAATTTTGAAGAATTGTTTCTTTATTTCTGCATATGTTTCTCAAAAGACCATTTACAAATTTGTCAAATTTATAGTGTTTGGATATCTCAACGGCTGTATTCACAATGGAGTACTCTTTAATATCTAAAAAAAGAATTTGGCATACAGAAAGTCTTAACAGATTGAGGATATAAAAATTTTTTTTTCTTATTGGAATTTTTACAAAATCATTAATAACTTTGTCCACTTGTCCATTCCTTCTCAGCGTATTGAGAACTAAATATCTCACAAATGCTTTGTCTCTTGTATTAAGTCTGCTAAAATTTTTATTTAAAAGTATCACAGTTTCGAAAAACTCAAATTTTAAATAAATATCAGTCAGAATTTGAGTTGCTATTTCTCTTGTGTTAGACAATTAATGATGGAATTATTAAAATTATAACTTAAATTATTATCATGAATAAAACTTTAAAACAAAAAAAAATCAAAAACCTTAAACTGAAAAAAGAAAAAGAAATTGGAGGTCCATCCGGACCGGAACCAACTAGATACGGAGATTGGGAAAAAAAAGGCATCTGCTACGATTTTTAATTTACAATTCAGTTCTATTTTTAATCAGTTCCTCAACAACCTCGGGTTCGTTTAAAGTTGAGACATCCCCAATTGTTTCCTCTTCCTTTGAGGCGACCTTTCTAAGTATCCTTCTCATAATTTTTCCCGATCTTGTTTTTGGTAAGTTTGGTGCCCACTGAATGATATCAGGCGATGCAATTGGACCAATAACTGATCTTACCCATGTAATAAGTTCTTTTTTTAACATGTCTGTATATTCTTGTCCTTTCATTAGAGTAATGTAAGCGTAAATTCCTTGACCCTTAATTTCATGAGGATAACCAACAACTGCTGCTTCTGAAACTTTTTCATGTAAAACTAATGCACTTTCTACTTCCGCAGTTCCTAACCTGTGACCTGAAACATTTATTACATCATCGACACGTCCTGTGATCCAGTAGTAACCATCTTCATCTCTTCTGCAACCGTCACCTGTAAAATATTTGCCACTGAACGAGGAAAAATATGTCTCAATAAATCTTTTGTGATTATTATAAACGGTTCTCATCATTCCAGGCCATGATGAATTAATACATAAATTTCCTTCACATGCTCCTTCGAGAACTTTTCCGTCATTATCAACTATAACCGGTTCAACTCCATAGAAAGGTAAGGTAGCTGATCCGGGTTTAAGGGGAGTAGTTCCTGTTATTGGAGAGATCAAAGCAGCACCAGTTTCTGTTTGCCACCACGTGTCTATAACAGGACATCTTCCTTCTCCAACTATTTCATAGTACCACTTCCAAGCTTCGGGATTTATTGGTTCTCCTACAGTACCAAGAATTCTTAAAGAGGATCTTTTTGTTTTCTCTACAAAATCATTTCCTAATCCCATTAAGGCTCTAATAGCTGTTGGGGCAGTGTAAAAAATATTTACATTAAATTTATCGACTATTTCCCAAAACCTAGCTGCAGTCGGGTAAGTAGGAACACCCTCAAACATCAATGTTGTACCGCCATTACACAAAGGACCGTATACAATATAAGAATGACCAGTAACCCAACCAACATCTGCGGTGCACCAATAGATGTCTTCCTCTTGAAGGTTGAAGATTATTTTGTGACTTAAAGAGGCGTGAAGAAGATAGCCAGCGCTTGTATGGAGAACGCCTTTCGGCTTGCCAGTTGATCCTGAAGTGTATAAAATGAAAAGAGGATCTTCAGAATTTTGTTCGACTGGATTAAATTCACTTGGTTGATTTGATATTAGCTCATGATACCAAATATCATGTTCATTCTCAAAGTAGTCCTCACTTTCTGTTCTTTTTATAACAATACTTTTTTTTATTTTTTTATAACTTTTCAAGGCCTCTTTAACATTTTTTAGTAATGGAATTTTTTTTCCACCCCTTACACCTTCATTTGCTGTTATTACAAATGTAGAATTGCAATCCTCGAGCCTATTTCTTAAAGATTCAGGAGCAAAACCTCCAAAAACTACAGAATGTATTGCTCCTACTCTGGCACAAGATAGCATTGCTATTGCTGCTTCTGGAATCATCGGCATGTAAATAGTTACCCTATCCCCTTTTTGGACACCAGCAGATTTTAGTCCATTAGAGAATTTACAAACCTCTTCATAAAGTTCTCTGTAGGAAATTTTTTTTGAAATATTTGGATCATCTGATTCCCAAATAATTGCCGTCTTGTTACCTCTATCTTTAAGATGCCTATCTAAACAGTTATAACTCACATTCAGAGTTCCATCTGAAAACCATTTAATACAAACATCTCTCTCGAAAGAACCTTCTCTTGTTTTTGTAAATTTTTTTATCCAATTAATGGAATTTGCTTTATCTTGCCAAAATTTTTCAGGATCGTTAATTGATTCTTGATATTCTTTTTTATAATTCTCAAGAGATATACCTTTGTATTTGGTTTTATTTTCTATAATTTTTTTCATTTAAAGCAATTAATTAATTAAATCTTAACTCTGCGATTAGTATGTGGTCAATATTAATTTCTCAATTTGAATAAATTTTATAAAACTTTGTTAAACTTTATGATTTTAATCTCTCTAAAAAGATTTACCTTTGAGTAAGGATCATTGCTTACAAATTTTTTTACATCAGAAAGTTTATCAAAATCAATTATTAAAACTGTACCCTTAGGTTCATTGTTTTTATCTAGAATAGGCCCGGCAAGAATTAATTTGTTTTTTATTTTTTTTAAATATTTAATGTGTTTTTCTCTAGTAGAGAGTCTTAAATTCAATGAATTTTTTTTGTCTTTACAAGTTATAAGGTAGGTCATTAGTTTTCAAATTGAAGCGGTCTTGATAAAAGTTTTGATATAACTGTATTAGGGTTGACTCCTTTTAGTAATTTTTTTACAGAATTGCATAGTGGCAGTTCAACCTCGTATTTCTGCCCGAGTTTACAAACACTTTCACATGATTCAACTCCTTCTAAAACACAACTTGCTTTTAAGTTAACAAGTTTTCCTCCCTTAGCTAGATCGTAACCAAATTTAGTATTTCTTGATTTCAAAGAAGAGCATGTAAGTGTAAGATCACCTATTCCTGATAATCCATAAAAGGTTTTTCTTTTTGCGCCCATGTTAATCCCTAACTTAACTATTTCAGATATTCCTCTAGTAATTATTGCTGCTTTAGCATTTTCTCCTAGATTTTTTCCCTTAACAAAACCACAAGCTACGGCAATTATATTTTTCATTGCACCGCCAAGTTGAGTTCCGATAATATCATCATTAAAGTATATTCTAAGTCTTTCTGGTAATAAAAGCTTAGATACCTCTAATAATGATTTTTTACTCAATGATGACAATACTGAAGCAGAAGGTTTTTTTGCGATTAGTTCTGAAGAAAAGTTTGGTCCGGAAAGGATAACTATCCTACTTTTTGGAAATATATCTAAAACAACCTCGCTCATAAGTTTATTTGTTTTTTGTTCAACTCCTTTACTACAAATGATAAAAATTGGATCAAAAAAATTGGTTTTAGTTTTTAGTTCAACAAGGTTTTCCCTTATTGATTGTGAAGGTATCGCTAAAAAAACAAAGTAAGATTCGTTTAAATCTTCAAAGCGATTAGTAAATTTTACATTTTTGCTTTTAAATTTTGACTGATTGGCTGACTTCCTATATTTAACTAAAATTTCTTTTTCATTAAGAACCATTGTTAGAGCAAGTGCCCAAGAGCCAGAACCTATTATACTTATCTTCTTCATAAGGCATCCAATCTCCACCTTGGTTTAGGTGATAAACTTAAATTGCTACTTTTTTTTCTATTATTTAGTACTTCATGTGCAGCCCAAGCTATCATGGTTGCGTTATCGGTACATAATTTTTTTTCTGGAGCAAAAAAAAATAAACCTTTTTTTCTACACAATAATTTAAATTTTTTCCTTATAAATAAATTTGATGCAACTCCACCAGTTAATATAAAACTTTTAATTTCGGTTTTATTTTTTAAACTATTAATGGCTAGGTCAACTTTATTAATTAAACATTCACAAATTACATTTTGAAATTCATCTGCTAAATCAAATTTTTGTTCTTTACTAATACCTTTTTCTATTATTCTTCTTACAGCAGTTTTTAATCCTGAAAATGAGAGATTTTTTGATTTGTCTTTTATTAAAGGTTTTGGCAGATTAAATTTATGTTTACCATTGCTCTTAAGTGCTAATTTTTCAATGATTGGTCCGCCTGGGTAATCGTATCCTAATATTTTAGCGATTTTATCGTATGCTTCACCGACAGCATCATCAAGTGTTTCCCCTAAAACTGTAAATTTATTATAATCTTTAGCTAAAAGAATCTGACAGTGTCCGCCGGATACAAGTAAACATAAAAAAGGGAAATCTATCGCTTTATTCATTCTGGGGACTAAAACATGTCCTTGAAGATGGTTTATTGATATAAACGGTTTATTACAAGATATTGCAAGTGCTTTTGCATAATTGGTTCCAACTAAAAGTCCTCCAAGTAAGCCCGGTCCTGTTGTTGCAGCAAAGGCATCAATCTTTGATAGAGTGATATTTGAATTTTTAAGCGTTTTTTTAACAATAAAATCAATATTGTTACTATGTTCTCTTGACGCAAGTTCAGGAACTACTCCCCCAAATTTTTTATGCTTATTAATTTGTGAAATTGTAACCTCAGAAAGCACTTTGCCAAATTTTCTTCCACTTCTTTTTTCAACAATAGAAGCAGAAGTTTCATCACAACTAGTTTCAATTCCTAAGACTTTCATTTTAAAATTATATAAAATTATTATTATATTTTTATAATAGTAAAATAAAATAAGGTTTATGCATATTAATTCTAAAAATATAATTGTTGGATCGAGAGAAAGTCTTTTAGCTAAAAAACATATCGACATTTTTGAAACTGCTTTGAAAAAAAACTTGTCCTCTAATATTAAAGTTCAAAGGAAATTTTATAAAACATCTGGCGATAAATTTCTAAATGAAAAAATTTCTGACCTTGGTAATAAAGGCTTATTTTCTAAAGAAATTGATCAGGCGTTACTTAAATTTGAAATTAATTTAGGTATTCATTCACTTAAAGATTTGCCAACAAAGTTGCCAAATGGAATTGAAATAGCTGCAACACTCAAAAGAGAAAATTTCAGAGATGCTATTGTATCAAATAAAGACTTAAATATTAAAGATCTCCCAGAGAAAGCAATTGTAGGTACGTCTTCCATACGGAGGGCAATGCAAATAAAAAAAATTAGACCTGATTTAATAGTCAAAGATATTCGTGGAAACGTTGATAGCAGAATAAAAAAACTTAAAGAAAAAAAGTATGATGCAATAATTCTGGCTTATGCAGGTCTAAAAAGGTTAGATATAAATAAATCCTATAAAATCATAGACCCACGAGTGATTGTTCCTGCTTTAGGACAAGGTGTGATAGCATTGGTAGTTAACGTCAAAAATAGAAATGTTAATAGAGTAATTAAAAAACTCAACCATTCACAGACGTTTATTGAAACTGCCTGTGAAAGGATTTTTTTAAATGCACTTGATGGTTCATGTCAGACTCCGGTTGGTGGTTATGCAAATTTAAAAAGAACTAATAATCAAGACAAGATAATTTTTAATTTCATAGCGTTTTCAAAAGATGGGACTAAATGTGTAAGAGATAAAGTTTATATTAGTATTAAAAATTTTAAATCAGAAAGTTATAAGTTAGGTGTCAAAATTAAAAATAAAATCAAATAAAAAAGTTAAAATTTTACTAACACGACCTGAAAATGATTCTCTAAAATTTTCTGAAAAATTAAACAAAGATTTTTTTGAGTGTTTTTTAACTCCACTAATTAAAATTATAAAATGTAAATATAATTTTGATAAAAAAATAAAATATGATTTTATGTTGTTTACAAGTAGGAATGCAGTAAGAAATTTTCAAAATGTAAAAAATCAAAACAGTATTATTGTTATTGGTGATGGAACTTTTAACATAGCAAAAAAAAGAGGATATACAAACTTAGTTAACATTAAAGGAAGTTCTGCTGATTTGAAAATCAAAATTAAATCCTTTTTAAAACCAGGAAATAGAATACTTCATCCGACTTCAACAATACAAAATGAAGATTTAAATAATTTTTTTAAAAGTGAAGGCTGTTATTATACACAGTTGAGTTGTTATAAATCTTTAATGATGAATCAAAAAGCAGAATTGTTTGAAAATTTTTTTAAGTCGTGTAAGGATGGATTAATAACATTATTTTCTAGAAGAACTGCTATTTCTTTCAAAAGAGAAATATCAAAATTAGGCTTGATGAAAACCTATAGCAAAAACAAAATTCTTACTTTGAGTAATTCAATCGCAAAAGAAATTAAAGAACTAAAATTTGAAAAAGTTTATGTTTGCTCACAACCGAATGAAAGAGGAATGTTAAACTTGATTAAAGAAGTCTGTGAAAAGGAGAAGCTAATTGAATGAGTCAAATAAATCTTCACCTCTCAAAGGTGATTTCATTGATCTAGAAAAAAATCAATATAAAAAAAATAATAAAATAAAAAAATATATTATTATTACGCTTTTTATACTAACCATACCAATATTTGTAGTTGTATATTTAAAAAATTATGATGTAAAAAGTTTTTTATCTCAAAAATCTAACAATGACAAATCAAGTTTAACTTTAAATAGATCAGAAGAAACAACGAAAATAGAAAAGAAAACTAATAGTTTTGATGAACAATTTATTTTTTTAAATGAAAATATTGATCTCTTAAAGCAAGAAATTTTTGAAAATTCTAGAAGCCTATCCAAAGCAAATAAAAAGATTTCAAACTTAAAGCAACAATTAAATGATTATGAGGCAAGACAGGTAGTTAACGCTGAATTCTATTATACTGAAAAATATATAATTTTAAATTATTTAATCAGTTTAAAAAATAAATTTGAAAGGAGAATAAGCTTCTCGAAAGAATTAGATAATTTAATTTCCCTTTTTAGTAATAAACCTAAAGTTAAAAGTGTAATTATTAATTTACAAAGTTTAGACATATCCAGAATAAGTAAAATTAAAAATTTATTAGATAGACTTAATGAAAAGATAAATTTTTATGAAACAGATATTGATAGATTTATAAGCACAAATTTTTCTAATAACTCTCGTGATTATATTGATATGTTTAATTCAAAAGAAAATTTCGTTAAATATATAAAAGAAATTTTTAACAGTACTTATAAATTAACTAGAGTTAATGACTATGCAGAAAAAAATAATGAGATTCCATACCAAAATTATAACTTTAGAAAAATATTAGAAAAAGCAAAAGAATATTTGATAATTGGAAACTTAAAAGGGGCAATAGAAATTGTTCAATTATCTAATTTTGATGATAATGAAATTGATATTTGGATTAAAGATGCTTCAAACCTCGATAGCGCTCAAGAACAATTAAGATTATTGGAGTTTTTCTTACTTGAAAGCATAGGTGAAGATAGTGATTAAAATTTTACAATTTTTCCTTGTCTTACTGTTTGCCTCGTCGGGTGTAGTTTGGCTATCTGAAAATCCTGGAAAAGTTGAAATAATTTGGAAAAATTATTTTTTTGAAACTAATTTGTTAGGTATTTTATTAATTTTTTTTTTTTTAATCTCAACCATACTATTTGTAATTTATACCTTTTCCTCAATAAAAAGCATACCCAAAAATTTTCGTATAAAAAAAAATGAAAAGTACTTGAAGTTAGCAAATAATAGTTTGGATAATATTGCTGAGGCACTATTAACTGGAGATTCAGGTAACATTGAAAAAAATTCAAGAATGCTAAAAAAATATTTAGGAAATGACTTTTTTACAACTTTTATGCTTTTTAATTCATCGCTTATAAAAAATGATTTAAATGAATCATTGAAATACTTGAGAGTTTTAGAATCAATTCCCAAGGCCAAATATGTTGCTGAAAGAGGAAAAATAGTTTTACATTTGAAAAATAATAATCAAAAGGAAGCTAAAAAAACTCTTTTAAATTTATGTAAGAAGTATCCTAATGATATTTGGTTTCATGAAAAGTTGTCTAGAATTTATGCTTTTGAAGGAAATTGGGAATTAGCTCACGATTCAATCAGTCATTTAACAAAAATTCCTGATGAATTGAAAAGTAATTTAGCTAATCTGAAAATTTTAATTGGAGCTGAACCTCTTGATGCATATAAACTATCTAATAATTCTGTACCAGTTGTAAATGAAACAATAAAATTTTATATAGACCATCAAAATTTAAAAAAAGCAACAGAGGTATTAGGAAAAAGTTGGAATCAACTTTTATGTTTAGATTTGATTAAAACTTTCATGCAGTATAAGGTTACTGGAGATAGAGAAGCTTTAAAAAGGTACAAATTAGTTGTTAAAGTATTAAAAAAATATATCAATGAGGAGTCTAATGAAACTAAGTTAAGTTTGGCGTTTGCAAGTTTTGAAGCAAAAATTTGGGGAGAGGCGCAAAAATATCTTGAGCAAATTAAAAAAACCGAGAGAGATCAAAGGGTTTTAAAATTATACACAAAAATTTCTGAATACACCAAAGATGAAAAAACCCTAAGTAACGACGAAAAACTTTTACCAGAACCTAAGTGGAAATGTTCGTCGTGTAATTCAGAAAAAAAAGAATGGCAATTAATTTGTGAAAACTGCAGTGAATTTGGAAAAATAATTTGGTCAAAGAGTAAGTTGAGCAGACAAATTGAAATAGATTTTTTCAAAGAATTTTTACAAAATCCTCTTAGACATCTTCCAAAGATGAAGAGAGAAAATTGAAAGAAACGGAGAAAAAGTTTTGCGAAAATTTATTTTCTTTTTCTCCAGAATATTTAATTTGTCGCGAGTCTTTTTTATTATTAGATCATTTTCAGGAAAAATATTTAATTTTTCGTAATAAAAAATTAGTAACATATTACATGTCCATGGACCAATTCCTCTAAAATTAAGAAGTAAGGAAATTATCTCATCATCATTCTTATTATAAAGAGTATAATCCATAATTTCGTTTCTAGTGAAAGCAATGTATACATCACTAATATAATTTATTTTTGGTTGAGAAATCTTTGTTTTAGTTAGAATATTTTTTAGATAATTTATATTTTTGAAGCTTTCAATTGATATAATTTTTGTGTTCAATTGAGCACATAACCTTTTCCAAAGTAGTTGTGCTATTTGATCTGATATCTGTTGTGATATAATTGTTTTGGCAATAAATGAGAATAAATCAAGATTTTGTTTTTTTATTTTTAACACACCATTTTTTTCAATCTCATTATTAATCAATGGAAATCTTTTGCTTTGTTCAATAAGAAAATTATGTATCATTTTATTACTTGATTTCACTAGTTCACTTTCATAATTTTTGTAGGATCATTCTTTTTATTTTTTCCTTCTTTTTTGATAAGGTAGATATTTCTTGAATATATAATAAACCCACATGACTGCCCAACAATAAATACGGGATCGGCTTTATGAATTGCGTAGCTTAGTAAAACTAAACTGCCAGCCAAACTGATCCACCAAAAGATGTTTGGAATAATACTTTTAGCTGCTCTTTCACTGACGACCCATTGAACAAGGAAGCGCGAAGCAAAAATTGTTTGACCAATAAAGCCAATTATTAGCCAAATTTGTTCAGTTTCCATTTTTTTCTCCTTTTTTAATTAAAATCCATACTTTGACTAAATCTATAATACCTACCCAAAATCTATTATTAAAAGAATATTTTGAGACTCCACTGTATCTCAATCTGTCATCAACTTGAACATTAAATATTTTACAATTGTTCATTTTAAATAAAGCAGGAAGGAAACGATGCATATTTCTAAAATATTTGATTTTCAAATAATCTGAGCGATTAAAAATTTTTAATGCACATGCAGTATCATCACAATCATCATTTAGAAAAAATTTTCTAACAGTATTAGCAACTTTAGAGCTAAATCTTTTTATTGTGGTATCCATCCTTTTCTTTCTATTTCCACATACAAGTGCTTTCTTTTGTTCTTTTTCTGGTAATTTAAACCAATAATTTATTAAGTTTCTAATCTCATATGGGGGATTTTGTCCATCTCCGTCCATAACACAAATTAAATTATTTTTTGCGTTAGAAATGCCAGTTAACATCGCCTTACATTTACCAAGATTACTCTTGTGTCTAATAATTTTTACGTTTAGCTTTTCTAATTTATGCCTTTTTTCATAGAAATCATCTTTACTTCCATCGTCTACAATAATTATTTCTGGTATATTTTCTTTGAATTCCTTATGTATCTCGTTTATTAAATAGAATATTGCCCCTGATTCGTTGTAAATTGGAATTATTATACTAAAACTTTTCATTTTGGATGTTATGATATTTTTAAATCTAATCTAGTGTA
>CACFSX010000017.1 GCA_902569095.1 uncultured Alphaproteobacteria bacterium | reverse complement strand
CCCTGCATATAAAAAGTGAGGATTATTTCTTACGAACGCATGTTTATTCATTTCAATTATTGAAATTTCAATAATCTTCATATTAAGACCGCTGTTTCCGAAATATTTATTTAAAATACCACTAAGTGATTCACCACTTTTTACTTTATGAGTAACAGAATGATTTTGGTTTTTAATAAAAACATTTTCTTTGTTTAAATCTGTTCCTGCTCCAGACATTCCTTTATATTCTAGTACCACAAAAGGCTCATTAGAACTGACTTGTTCAAACAGAAGAATTAAACTAATAACTGTAATAATAAATTTCATTTCTTTAACCTAATTCATAAATTTAATAATTTTACCTTTGATTTCTTCTTTTTTATTCAAAGGGTTCAATGGCTCAACTGTAGCTGTGTTTCTTCTAGAGTCGCTAACTGTCAAAACAATCCATTCACTCATTGTAATATCCTCAGAATCAGAAATAAAACCTACAGTACCCTTTTTTAAACCTTGATTCAAACCAATTGGTATGATTAGTTCATTATTCACAAGTTCAATTTCAGCTCTAAGAGGCTGACACTTTAAATTATCTAAAATTCTGTATTGGATTTTCGAAATACTTCTATTTACAAATTCAATTAATTTGTCTTCAGATACTCTAAGAAATGCGTCTATATGTGGATAGCCAGTTTTGTTACCAATCCACAAAGAAAATTTATAATTTAAAGAATCTAATACTTGGTAGTTTGGACCTTCATAGATATTTAGAGTAATATTTACCATAAGTTCCTTTGACACCCTGGTAAGTCTTCCTTTTGCATAACTAAGTCTAATTACAGGATGTAAAGCAAATTCACCTTCATTTAAACCATGTCTCTTACCTTCAACTAAGTTGTTGTAGTCAAGGGATATTGATTTTTTAACAACTTTACTCGGGTTAAATTGAACTTTAGAAGAATCTTTTAAATTTATAAAATTGATATTATTTAAATTATTAAAAATTTCTGAAGAAATTTTAACTGGAAGTTTATCAGTCCATGCAGGTAGTTTGCTTGAAATTGAATAATGTGGTGCCAAGTATGACAAATTAACAAAATCTCTATTTGCACAATTAAGCATACTATTCACGTTTACAAGATAAGCTTTGATAAGAACATTATAGTGAGTTTCGTCTTGATTTTCTTCAATAATAACAAAATCCTTTATAGTTGAAGACGGTCTTATTAAAACGTTTTCATTGAGGTTAGTGTTTGTATCTACGCTAGAATATCCATCAACCTTTGCTCCTCCTTGGAGACTAGCCAGATAGAGTGCATCCTCTAAAGCTCTTTTTTTTGCTAAATCAACATTGTTATCTATGATTACAGCTCTCCCTTTAGAAAAAACCTCCTTATAACTAATTTCATTAGCCAATAAGTAAGTAGACCCTAAAAGAATTATCAAAAGTGATGTGAAAAAATAAGCTAGTTGCTTTAAAATTACATCAAAAGAATTATATTGAATTTTTCTCAAATCTCGCCCTTTTTACATTGATTGTGCTGATCTAAAAAGATATGCAACCATATCTTGATCTATCTCTAAGACTGTTTCGTAAGTATCGCTACCAGTTGGGTTTATTCTGACAGTTCTTGCTCCTCTAATTACACCTGAAACAATACCCCTGAATGTGTCATTTTGAACCATCAAATCTATCACAGTCGTATTACTATCTACTTTCAATCCATGTATTTGTTCTGCAAGTTCTCTCATCGCAGCCATTCTAGCTGCTCTGATAGCCATTAACCTTTTTTGTTCAACATTTTGTCCTGGTTGAGTTGAAACTACAGCATATCCAGTAGCAGTAAGGGTAGGAAAATTAATTGAAGCTCCATCTAATAACTCTCTTGTTTTATTAAGCTGACTAGTTGGTTTAGAATACTCTTCATAATTTTCTTGCGCTTCATTAGACATGTCGGAGTTTGTAAATCCTCTCATCATGTTTCCATTACAAGATTGTAAAGTAATTGCTAAAATAGCTATTAAAAATTTATTCATAATTTAATCCTTTTAAAATTAATTTGTATATTCGTGCATAAATTATGCCATTTTGTTTTAGTGCGTTGAAATACTTACAAACTTTACATGGCATGCCTCTTGCATCTCTTTTTGTATGATTTCTAAACAAAAAAAAAGGCTATATTCCGCGACTTTCTCTGGTCAAACTTTTGACACAAAGGATTTTAAATGGATTTAGTGCTAAAAACATTCCAAAAAGAGAATTTTTTAAATTTCGCGAGAACTTTCAGTATTCCAATTGGAATAATGATCCTTATTGCAATGATGGTTATTCCGTTGCAGCCATGGATGTTGGATATTTTATTCACTTCAAATTTATTAGTTTCTTTACTAGTTTTAATGGTTGCTTTGCAGACTTTTAGACCACTAGATTTTTCAAGTTTTCCAACAGTACTTTTATTTGCAACAGTTCTAAGATTAGGACTGAATGTTGCTTCAACGCGTGTAATTTTAAAATCAGGTCACAATGGAACAGATTCAGCAGGAGCAATAATCGAAGCTTTTGGAGAATTTGTAATGTCAGGAAGTTATGCAGTTGGTTTATTTGTTTTCTCTATTTTAGTGATTATCAATTTGATTGTTATTACCAAAGGAGCTGGAAGAGTTTCTGAAGTAGCTGCTAGATTTACTCTCGATGCAATGCCTGGCAAACAAATGGCAATTGACGCTGATTTAAACGCAGGAATTATTACTAGTGAAGAGGCAAAGGGTCGAAGAAATGAAATCGCAAAAGAGGGAGAGTTCTATGGTGCTATGGATGGAGCTGCAAAATTTGTTAAAGGAGATGCAATAGCAGGAATATTAATTTTGGTTATTAATATAATTGGTGGACTAATTATAGGTTCAGTTATGCATGATTTGACGATAAGTGAGTCAGCTGAAACTTATATTTTGCTCACGGTTGGTGATGGGCTTGTCGCTCAAATTCCTTCATTACTCCTCGCAATGGCCACAGCTACTATCGTAACCAGAATATCTTCTGATAACACTGATTTAGCAGGGCAAATATCAAAACAAATGGGCTTATCGAAGGCATGGGTTCCAGTTTCAGCAGTATTATTACTTTTTGGTTTAGTTCCAGGTATGCCAAATACACTATTTCTATTTGGTGCGTTTGTATCTGGACTCATAGCTTGGTTTACTTCGAAGAGAGATGAACTAAAACAGGTTGAAGAACAAACAGATTTAAATAAGGAAGAAGAAAATATTGGAAATATTGAAATAGATGAAGTATCTGATAATGCTTCAATATCTCTAGATCTGGGGTATGGTCTAATATCATTAGTTGATTCCACCGATAAAAAATCAGCTGGACCATTAATTTCAAAAATCACAAGTATTAGAAAACAAGTTTCAAAAGATTTAGGTTTTATTATTCCAAACGTTAGAGTTAAAGATGATTTGTCATTAGACGCAAATTCATACAAAATCAGGATTGGTCATACAATTGTAGCTGAGGATAAAATTTATGTTGACAGAAAACTTGCAATGCCAGGAGATGAAACTCAAATAAAAATTCAGGGTATACAAGTTAAAGATCCATCGTTTGGACTAGATGCTGTATGGATAGAACAACATTTAGTCGCTAAAGCTGAGTCCAATCACTATATGGTGATAGAACCTGAAGCGGTTATAGGTACTCATCTAAACCAAATTTTATTAAAGTATGCGGGAGAATTAATAAGCCAGGATGATGTCCAGTCTTTACTTGATAATTTATCAAAAACTAATCCACAATTAGTTCAATCTGTTATTCCAAAACTTGTTCCTTTGCATTACCTCACAATTATATTAAGAAATTTATTGGTTGAGAGAGTACCTATAAATGACTTAAAAAAAATTCTTGAGGCGTTGTCTAACTTATCTGACAAAAAGCTTAGTCCTGACGAATTATCTGAATCAGTAAGACCGGCAATTTCCTCATTGCTAATACAGAAGATATCAAGTGTGAATGAAGCACTTGATGTAATAACCTTCAATCCTGAATTTGAACAAATGCTAATATCTATGACTAAAAAAAGTGGTTCTGACGGTCTTTTAATTGACCCTTCGTTAGCAAAACAAATGATAAAATCGATTATTGAAGTAGGGGAAAAATCAACTTCAACTGGAAATTCTCTCGTCGTAGTGACTTCTCCAATAATCAGAAAAGACTTATCAATTTTATTGCGTCAACATGTAGACGATATTGTTGTACTTTCTTTTACAGAATTACCTGAAAATAAGAGGGTAAAAGTCATAGCAACAATTGGAGAACAAATAACAACAGAAAATAAAAAGGAGCAAAATAATGAAAACTCAACTATTTAAAGCTAGAGACATGAAAACAGCCATGAATTTAGTGAATGATGAATACGGAGAAAAGGCTATTATTCTATCTACAAAAAGAAATAATGGTGTTATCGAAGTTGAAGCATCAGACAATGATGACATCATTGAATCTCATAAAAAGAAAGAAGAAGAAAAGAAAAATTTTTCGAAAGTGTTTAATAAAGAAATAAACATTCCTTCTAAAGAAACAATTTCAAATAAAGGCAATGTTTCTTATCTTGGAAAGAAGGAATCCAATCAAAACACTCATGGTCAAATTGATACTCAAATACTTAAAAAAATTCAGAGTCAACTTGAATCCCTTAAAGACGAAATGAATAAGATGATTATAACTGATCAATCAGGTATTTCTGATAAACTGTCTTATTATACACCCATTAGATTGAGACAAGAAAAGTTTTTACCTGAGATAATAAATAAATTGAGTTATTCTTTCATTGGAAAAAACTTGGAGGAAGGAAGAGTTTCATTTTTTAGAGAGTTATCTAAAAAATTAGCATCAGATGATTTTCCAAGATTGTTGAATTCAAAAAATATATTTGTTTTTGGTAATTCTGGATCAGGTAAATCTACCTTGTCCGCAAAAATTGCTTCATTCTTGTCTGATAAAAAAAATACTAAAAATATCAACTTTTATGATGTAACAAATTCTAGTACAGGAAATTCAGACACTTTAAGATCTTATAGTAGAGTTCTAGGCTTTCCAGTTAAAGATTATAATTTTTTCAATTTTAATAAAAACAATGAGGATGATACAATAAATATTTTTGATATTTCTGGAGATATTAATTTTGGGGTACAAAAAATTAAAGAGATAAAAAATTCATTTCCGTCTTTCAATTTTTGCTCTATATTGACATTGCCAAGTGGATCAAATTCTGAAATGATAGATGGATTAAGTAATAAAGTCACTAATATCAGACCAATGATAGCTGTCACGAAACTTGACGAGTGTTGGGTAGGTGCGGAAGAATTTTCTTCTTTAGCAAGAAATAACTCTAGAATTGGAATTGTTACGGGTACAAAGGTTTTGATTGATTCAATTATAGAAGCTAATGAAAACTCACTCACTAAATATATGAAAGAGAATTTTAAAGGTGTCTGATTCAATTGCAATAACCAGTGGAAAAGGAGGAGTAGGTAAAACGACATTTGCTGTCAACCTATCAATTGCTCAGAGAAAGTTTACTGATCAAGTCTTTCTTTTAGACACTGACATGGGTATGGCTAATTCTCATGTTCTTTTAGGAGTTAATCCTAAATTTACTATTTCGGATGTAATTTCTGGGGAGAAACGAATATCAGAGATTGTAGAGAATTATAAGAAAGGGATTGATTTAATCTCTGGAGGAACTGCTTCAAACAGTCTCCTTAATCTGGAAAATGTTAAAAGATATGCAATATTAAATGAAATAGATAATCATCTCAAAGAGTTTAGAAATGTTAAATTAATGGTTGATATTGCAGCTGGTGCTGAAGACAATGCCTTAGTATTCTCATTGGCTTGTGACAGAATTTTAATTGTAATTGTTGGGGAACCAACCAGTTTTGTAGATTCATACGCTTTATTAAAAGCATTGTATTCTAAATCATCTTTTAAAAACTACTGTATTGCAGTAAATCAAGTGGACAACGAGGGTCATGGAAAAGATTTATTCAAAAAATTCCAATCAATTACAGCTAAATTTTTAGATGTTAATTTGCATTATGTAGGATGTGTAAAAAGTTCTCCAAAAATAAGAAAATCTATTGTTGACAGGAAACCTGTTAGTATTAGTGAGCCAAAGTCTGAAATTGCTCAGTCTTTTTTAAAAATAGCTAAGAATATCAATGAAACGCCGTCAAACGAGTGGGGAGGGTTAACTTTTCTTTCAAAAGTTAAAAAAAGAGCGTAAGCTATATACCATGAATAATAAATATTACTTGGAAAAATCACAAACTTCGATTAATGATTTAATTCAAGATAACTTAGATCTTGTAAAAAAAATTGCATGGCAATTGCATGGGAGAGTTCAGAATATTGTTGAAGTAGAGGATCTAATTCAGCAAGGAATGGAGGGATTGATTCATGCGGCACAAAAATATTCACCAAAAGAGGGTGTTAATTTTGCTCAATATGCTCATCTGAGAATCAGAGGTTCTATAATTGACTTTCTAAGAAAGAATTCTAATTTATGCAGAACAACTATAAAAAAAAAACAAGAGTTTGAAAGATCGAGACAAAACCTTGAAAAAAAATTGAATAGACAAGCAACAGAAAAAGAGTTGACTGATTATCTTGGCATTTCAATTGATGAATTTAATTACTGGAAAAAAGCATTCGAAGCTAATGTCGTTCAGAGTTTAGATACAGCTTATAATGAATATTCAATTCTTTTTGCTAGCACCGATGAAAATCCAGAATTAAGTTTACAAAACAAGGAATTAAAAGAGCAAATTAGAGATGCATTAAACGTTTTGAATCCTAAAGAAGCGTTAGTTGCGCAGTTGTATTATGTAGAGGAGTTAAATGTTTACGAAATTGCGGAAGTTCTGGAAATAAGCACCGGTAGAATTTCTCAGATTAAAAAATCAATAATCGGAAAACTTAGAGATGAAATCAATCCAGATTGAAAAAAATAAATGGGAAAAAATTAATAAAATTGTATTACGGGTTGATAGTGCAGATTTAATTCATAGAGAGGATTTGACTGTTAATTTTGTTTGTGGTTTTGAAAATATATCTAGAGGAAGATGTGAGCTTATAGTTAAAAAAAATAAAAAAAACAAAATTGATAATTTGTTCATTTATAATGACAAAGCATTAATGGAAGTAAACATTTTTTTAGATGCAAAAAAATTAGACAAGATTTTGCATCATATTTCTTTGAAGAGAAATTCATCAAAAAAAATAAAAATAACAATTTCTACTTTGGATAGTCTTATGATTAATCAGAAAGGAGATCTTTACATTGATAGTGAGACCAAGATTAGAATTAAAGAAGTTAATTGGAATATTCCACTCTTGTAATATTACCTTGAAGTAAATTTTTTCGCTACATCAATTTCTGTTTGAAGCATTTTACCACATCCATTAAAGGCTTGTTGAGTTCTAAGCATCAAAATTATTTCATCTGTAATATCAGTATTAGATTTTTCAAGAAATCCTGCTTGTATTTTTCCAATTGTTCTTTCTTTTGGACGGCCGAATGTTGGAATACCACTTTCAGGCGTCTCATTAAATCGTGCATTTCCAATATTTTTTAAACCGTGCTCATTCACAAAATCTGCTAATTCAATTTGTCCTACTACAACTATGGTATCTAATCCATAAGTTGCAGAAATTTCACCCTCACTATCTACAGATATTTCAGTTAACAATTCAAAATTCTGTGAATTTGATACTGAGTTATCATCAGTAATATTTGCCGTAAAAGGAATATTTATTGGTGTTTGTCCCAATCCAAGAAGAGGTAAACCATCAGTATTAACAAGATTTCCCTCTCTGTCTAATTGGAAGGAACCATCTCTTGTAAAAGCCCTTTGTTCAGCGGATGCATTCAATGACCTACCCAAAGGTTGACCTAAAACAAAAAACCCTTCACCCATAATTGCTAGATCTAAACTTCCGTTTGTAGCTTGTAATGATCCTTGAGCAAAGCTTTGTCTTGGTTTTATTGTTTTTACACCCATTCCTGTTGCTTTTTCAGTGGAATTGTTATGTTGAGAGTGATAAAGGTCCTCAAATTGAGCTTCACTCTTTTTAAAACCATTAGTTCCGGCATTTGCAATATTATTAGAAATGACTGCTAAGTCTTTATTTGCAGCATCGAGTCCTGTTCGAATAATTGAAAACATAATTTACCACAGCAAATAGTATGCCATTTTTCTTGTTGGTTTTAATTTTTAGTTGTATATTCAATCAAATTGGGCGGATAGCTCAGCTGGGAGAGCAATTGCTCGACACGCAATAGGTCGCAGGTTCGATCCCTGTTCCGCCCACCATGTAGGTTTTATGAAAAGAAGAAAATTTATAAAAAAATCCATTTCCTCAAGTTTACTCGGCGGAGCAGTAGCTAGTTCTTTATTTTTCCCAAATATTGTTAGTTCAAAGAAAAAACATACATGGGTTGCAGTTTCTGCTTTTGACAAAGCTGGAATCTTGGGCAGGTCCTTTACAAGGCTTTGCGACGAAATAACTCGGATTTCAGAAGGAGAATTAAATATTAGGCTTTTTCATGCAAATGAATTAGTTGGAGCTTTCGAATCATTTGATGTAGTACAAAGTGGGACATGTCAAATGGGGTTCGGATCTCCATACTATTGGGCTGGTAAGTCTCCTGCAATATCTTTTTTGTCAGGTATTCCATTTGGTTTTAATCAACAGGAAATGTCAGCTTGGTTTTATCATGGAGATGGATTAAAATTAGCAAATAAAGTTTATAATGAATTAAATCTAAAATTCTTTCCAGCTGGAAATACAGGAAATCAAATGGGGGGTTGGTTTAATAAATCTATTAATGATGTTACTGATTTCAAAGGACTAAAGTTTAGAATGCCTGGTTTAGGTGGGGAGGTATTAAAAAGTTATGGAACTAATGTAGTCTTACTTCCTGGACCTGAAGTTGTTCCAGCTATAACGTCTGGTACAATAGACGGTACTGAATGGATCGGACCTGCAGCAGATTTGGGTAAAGGTTTGCATAAAGTTTGCGATTATTATTACTATCCTGGATGGCATGAACCTGGAACTTGTCTTGAAGCATTTATAAATCTTGATTCTTGGAATAAACTTAGTAACGGACTGCAAAGATTGGTTGAGTCTTCTTGCGCCAAATCTAATTCAATTATTGCCTCAGAATTTTTTGCGAGAAACTGTTTTGCTGTCAAAAAATTAAAAGATCAATTTAATGTTTCATTTATGAGGTACAATGATAAAGTTCTCCAGCTCCTAAAAAGAAGATCTGATGAGATAATTTCAGAAATAGCGGCTAAAGATAAGTTATCAAAACAACTATTTGATAATATAATTTCATTTAGAGAACTGGCTATCTTTTGGTCACATTATTCTGAAGCAGATTACTTAAATGCAAGAATCTTAAACAATTAAATTTGTTTTGGAAGCCAAGTTATAATTGACGGAAATTTAAATAAGATAATTAATAAAAATACTTGGATAATTATAAAGGGTATTACACCTTGATAAATATCGCTTGTTTTTATTTCTGTTGGACTTACTCCTCTTAGGTAAAATAAAGCAAAACCAAAAGGAGGTGTTAAAAAACTTGTTTGAAGGTTTATTGCAAACATAATTGCCAACCAAATAGGATCGTAGCCTAGAGCAATTAGAGAGGGACCAACTATAGGAACAATTACAAAAACAATTTGAAAAAAATCTAAAAAAAATCCCAGTAAAAAAATAACAACCATTACAATTAATAAGGAAGTTGAAGCACCTCCGGGAAACCCTGTAATAAAGTTTTCAACAATAAGATCTCCGCCAAAACCTCTAAAAACTAGCGAAAATAACGAGGCTCCAATAAGAATGAAAAAAACCATTGATGAAATTTTTAGTGTTTCTTCACACGCTAACATTAAAGATCTAAATTCTATTCTTTTTTTTATTGACAAAATTATTGACCCCAAAGCACCCAATGATGCAGATTCAGTAGGTGTTGCAATACCAAATAATATTGATCCTAAGACAATTATTATCAAACTTATAGGTGGAAATATAATCTTTAAGATTTCTTTCAAATTGAATGAAGATTCTCTGAGATTTTTATTAATCGGAAACAAGTTTGGTTTATAAAGTGAACATAAAAAGATCCACATAAAATAAAAACTGACTAAGAGCAAACCTGGAAAAATGGCTCCAGCAAACAAATCAACACTACTTACAGGATCTGGAGCTAGCTCCCCTGAAATGGCAGATGCTTGTTCATTTGCGCCCTGAAAAATGTCTGCCAAGAGAACTAGCACAATGGATGGCGGAATTATTTGACCAAGAGTTCCGCTTGCACAGATAATACCAGTTGAAATTTTTTTATTGTATTTCCACCTTATCATCAGCGGAAGCGATAATATACCCATTGTAACAACTGTTGCACCTACTATGCCAGTAGATGCTGCCATAAGAACGCCCACAATTAAAATAGAATAGACCAATCCCCCTTTTTTTTTACCCCAAATTTTACTCATATTTTCTAATAATTCATTCGCTATCCCAGATTTTTCAAGCATGACTCCCATGAAAATAAAGAGTGGGACTGCAATTAAAGTTTCATTTGTAAGAATTCCAAAGATTCTATTTGGTAACACACTTATTAAAACAAGAGGAAATAAATCAAAAAGAAAACCAATTATTCCAACTAAAATGGCAGTACCAGCCAAAGTCAAAGCTACTGGATAACCTATTAATAAAAAAATAGCTAGAAGAAGAAATAAAAGTAACGCAAAAAACTCTTGATTTAAAAACTCAATCATTTTCTTTTGAAAAAATCAAATATTCTGTTTACTAACTCGATAGATAAAAGTATTCCCATGAAGAAAATAAAAAATTTCAAAATGTAAATATTTGGAAGACCACCAGTCTCTTTGGAATCCTCACTAATTAAAAAAGATCTCATAAAGTAGTCATATCCTTTGGTAATTAGAAAAAAACAAAACGGCAATCCAAATATGATAGATCCAACTAAATTCACTTTTTTTTTTCTTATCTGATTAAATTTTCTATAAACAATGTCAATTCTTACATGACCATCTTTATTTAAGGTATAGGCAATTCCAAATAAAATAAAACAAGCGTGAATCCATATATATAAATCTTGTAACCATGTAAATCCGATTGAAAAGATATATCTTAATATCACAGATAGGCTAACTAAAGTTATAAGAACCAGAATTAAGATAGAGGATATTTTTCCAAAAAAAAAATTAATTTTCGTGGTTATTATTTTTGATATTAATTTTTTCACTAAACAATTGTAATACATTTTCTTTGATTGACAAATTTTTAGAATTAATTATTTTACACAGAAGTATGAAAGTTTTAAGATCGATTAAATCTGCAAAATCAAGACACAGAGATTGCCGCGTAGTAAAGAGAAAAGGCAGACTTTACGTTATCAATAAAACAGATGCACGTTTTAAAGCACGTCAAGGTTAACTTATTTTGGCAATTCTTAGATTATTTGTTGACCCTGAAACTCCAATCGGTGCTCCTGCGGTTATAACAACGTAATCACCTTTTTTTACAATCTTCTCCTTTTTCGCTAGCTCACAAGCATTCTCAATCATTCCTGAAAAACTTTTTGGCTCTAAGGCATGGATGTTGTGAACCCCCCAAATTAAAGCAAGTTGTCTGGCTGTTAGTCTTTCTGGAGATAAACCTATTATTGGAACCGTCGGTCTCTCTCTAGCTGCTCTTTTTGCTGTTCCACCAGATCTGGTATATGTAAAAATTGCTTTAGCTAAAACAGTTTTTACTACTTGAGATGCAGCTGAACTTATTGCATCAGAGGTAGTCTCTTCAAGTTTTATTTTTTTACTTTCTAAGAGTTGTCTGTAAGAAAAATCATTTTCAACACCCCGAATAATTCTATCCATAATTTTTACAGAATCTACGGGGAATTTACCAGAAGCAGTTTCAGCTGAAAGCATAACGCAGTCAACAGAATCGAAAACAGCAGTAGCAACATCAGAAGCTTCTGCTCGTGTTGGTGAAGGAGAATTAACCATGGAGTCAAGCATTTGAGTTGCAACAACAATGGGTTTTCCGTGGTTTCTGCAAGCATCAACAAGTCTTTTTTGTATAATGGGAACTTCCTCAGGTGGCATCTCAACACCTAAATCCCCTCTGGCAACCATCGCAGCATCACAATTATTTAAAATCTCTTCCATTCTTTTGATTGCAAGTGGTTTCTCGAATTTTGCCATTATTGCTGTTTGATCTCCAATTTTTTTTTTCAGTTCCAGAAGATCGTTAGCTTTTTGAACAAATGATAACGCAACATAATCAAGACTAAGATTGAGGCATAATTCTAAATCAACCAAATCTTTTTTTGTCAATGAAGATACCTTTATGAAGACCTCTGGAATATTTACACCTTTTTTATTAGACATTCTTCCACCATTTATTATCTCCGTAACTATTTTGTCTGATTTAACATTATGAACATTTAGAATGATTTTTCCGTCATCAATTAAAATTCTATTATTTTTTCTAACAGATTTGAAAATTTCTGGGTGAGGAAGTAAAACTCTTGATTCGTCACCTAATTTGTCATTTAAATCTAAAGAAAACTTTTGATTATTTTTTAGTAAAACAGACCCGTTTTTGAAATTTCCAATTCTAAATTTTGGTCCCTGTAGATCCCCTAAAATAGCAATTGGTCTCCCCAACCTTTTTTCGTATTGTCTTATATGGAAGACTCTTCTACGATGATCTTCATGACTTCCATGACTAAAATTTAATCTAAAAATATCTGCTCCGGCTTGAAAAAGTGAATGAATTTTTGCTGGAGACGATGAGGATGGGCCTAAAGTCGCGATGATTTTCGTATTTCTATTTCTTAACATTTCTTATTTACTTTATACTACACTAATTGAGTATTTGGTATAAAATTAAATCCATATGAAACCAGTTTTTTTTGCAAAGGAATTTGAAAATAATAATTTAACAAATCATATAGTTTTTATTTGTGATCATGCTTCAAACTATATCCCTCGGAGATACCATAAACTTGGAATTTCAAAGATTGATTTAAAAAGTCATATAGCTTTTGATATAGGTGCTAAAAATTTAACAATTAATCTTGCTAAAAAGTTAAAACAATCTTACTTTTTGTCAAATTTTTCAAGACTATTGATAGACCCAAATAGAAAAGAAGTTGATAGAGAATTGATAGCTGTTAGGTCTTTTGATGTAGACGTACCTAGAAATTTAAATATCTCAGATCGAGAGAGAGAATATAGAATTAATTTCTATTATGATGTTTATCACACGAATTTAGCTGCTTTTGTAAAAAAAAAAATAAATAAATACACTAATGTTTTTTTAGTTTCAATTCATAGTTTTACTAAACACTCTCGAAATTTTGATAGAGGTGTAGAAATTGGTTTGCTATGGAGTAAAAGTATGGATCTTTTACTTCCTATTCAAAAAAATCTAAACGATAATAAAATCCACTTTGGAAGAAATTTTCCCTACTCTGGTTTTCACTATAACTATACGATTGATAGAATTTGTATGAATGTTGATTTAAAAAATATTACCATAGAAATTAGAAACGATTTGATTTGTAATCAAAAAGGAATTAAAAAATACTTAGTATTATTTTCAAATATTTTTAAGGAAATTCTTAATGAATAAAAACCATGAAAAGGAAAGCATAGAAGCAGCTGCGTTTAGAAGGCTTGTAGTCCATCTTCAAAAGAATACGCAAGTACAAAATATTGATTTAATGAACTTAGCTGGTTTTTGCAGAAATTGTCTTTCAAAATGGATGGTAGAGGAAGCCAAAAAAAAAAATATAAGTTTAGATTATGATAATGTTCGTTCTGAAGTTTATGGAATGGATTACAATGAATGGAAAAAAAAATTTCAAAGACCAGTTAAATAAATGAACATCTTAATCACTGGAGCTGCAGGTTTTATTGGTTTTCATACATGTATGTCTTTACTAACGAATCATAAAATTTACGGTTTAGATAATTTAAATAATTATTATGATGTCAATCTTAAGAAAAGCAGACTAAAGCTACTCAAACAGCATAAAAATTTTGATTTTTTAAAGATCGACATTCAGAATAAAAATTTGCATGGCAAATTTAAAAAAATTGAGCTGGATATAATAATTAATCTTGCTGCTCAGGCAGGTGTGAGACATTCACTCAAAGATCCATTTTCGTATATTAATTCAAATGTCTTAGGACAAATAAATTTGTTAGAATTTGCAAGAAAAAATGGTGTGAAAAAATTTATTTATGCAAGTTCATCCTCTGTTTATGGAGGAAATAAGAAAATGCCATTTTCAGTAAAGCATAGAGTTGATAACCCCATTTCACTTTATGCAGCATCTAAAAAATCTACTGAACTATTAGCTGAATGTTATTCACATCTATTTAAAATCAAATGTATTGGATTAAGATTTTTTACAGTTTATGGTCCTTGGGGTAGACCTGACATGGCGACTTTTATTTTTACAAAAAAAATTATAGAAAAAAAAAAAATAGACATATTTAATTACGGAAATATGCAGAGAGATTTTACGTATATCGACGATATTGTTGAAGGCATAAAAGGTGCTATAAATCTCAAAGACAAATATAGACATAAAATTTATAATCTAGGTAATAACAAACCAGAAAATTTGAAAAGATTTGTATCAATAATAGAAAAAGAATTAAAAATAAAAGCAAAAAAAAATCTTTTACAAATGCAACCCGGTGATGTAGCCAAAACCTCAGCAAATATAAATGAGAGTAAAAAAGAATTAAAATTTAATCCAAAAACATCCATAGACGAAGGAATACCCAAGTTTATAGAATGGTACAAAAATTACTATAAACATTAATTCATTTGTAAAGCTTTTCTATCTCTTCTTTATAATTCTCATAAACTTTTTCTCTTTTTACTTTAAGAGTTTGAGTAAGCAGTCCATTTTCATAAGTAAAGTTTTCTCTTAGAAGTAAAAACTTTCTAATTCTTTCTAAAGAGTTTAATGATGTATTAATATTTTGAACAAGTTCAGTATACTTATTTTTATTGTTTGGATCTTTAACTACAAGTAAAGCTATTAAAAATGGTTTGTTATCGCCATAAACTACAGCTTGTTCAATTTCAATTTGCTCTGACAATTTAGTCTCAATTTTTTGTACAGATATATTATCTCCACCTGATGTAACAATTAAGTCTTTTTTCCTTCCATTTATTACTAACCTCCCTTTACTATCTAAAAACCCCAAGTCACCAGTATGCAGCCATTTTTTCTTTATTGTCTGAGAAGTTAATCTTTTATTTTTCCAATATCCAGTCATTACATTGGAACCCTTGACTAAAATTTCTCCATCACTTGAAATTTTTATTTCAACTCCTTTTACTGGAAAACCAACTGTCGTTGGATTATTGAAGTATTTAGTATTACAACTTATCAAAGGCGCTGCTTCTGTTTGTCCATAACCTTGTAAAAGGGTTAAGCCAATTTTATCAAAAAATAATCCAATTTTTGGGCTTAATGCTGCACCTCCAGATATTAAAGCTTTAATATTTCCTCCAAACACTTTTCTTACTGCTGATTTTAAAAAAAGAAAAATAAATATTTGACTTAAACATTTGTTTAATATGCTTCGCTGATTATCTTCAAAATTTTTAAAACAAACACTTAAAATTATTCGTTTAAAAAATCCTACATTATTTGTTTGACTTTTGATTTTTTTAAATATGTTTTCAAATAATCTTGGAACTCCAGAAAATATTGTTGGTTTAATTTCTTTTATTTCATTCATTAACTTATCTAGAGATGAGCAAAAATAAATTTCAGCTCCAATTAATAAAGGAAAATAAAGTCCAGCCATTCTTTCATAAGAATGAGATAGGGGTAGAAAAGAAATAAATCTCTCATTATCGATTTTAAAATCTTCAATAATTTTCAAAGATGCAAAAAGATTATGTATTAATGATTTATGATTTAATGTTACACCTTTTGGTTTTCCACTAGTACCAGATGTATATATAATTGTTGAAATATCATCTAAAGAAATGTTTTGTTTTTTTATTTTCCCACCCCCCTCTGATAAAATTAAATCGTAATTTACATAGCTTTGGTGCTTTTCAATAGTTATTATTCTTTTTTGATTGAAATTTTTAATAATAGGCTTGTTAATTTTAAGAATATTATAATTTTCAAAAATAATAATTTTTGGACTAGAGTTTTTTATAATAAAATCATTGTCTTCCAAATTATTAGTTACAAATGATGGCACTGTAATTCCACCAATGCTCATTATAGCTATATCAAACTCTACCCATTCAATTCTATTTGATGACAAAAGAAAAACTCTATCTCCTTTTCTTAATCCAAGTTTGTGAAGCGAAGATTTAATTTTATCTATATTTATTCCAATTTCATTGAAATTTTTACCTTCCCAAGTATTTTTTACTTTGGAGAATAAGAATTTTTTCTTTGGAAAATTTTTTCTATAAAATTCAAAAATATCTGTTACGTTTGAAGCTTTTTTTA
>CACFSX010000016.1 GCA_902569095.1 uncultured Alphaproteobacteria bacterium | reverse complement strand
AGAATAAAATAAATTATATTGGTTCAAGCAAAACAACCTAATTTTTAATGCTTGAACCAATGTTTTAAGATTAAAATAAATCTTTAAGAAAATAAGAACAAACAAAAGTGTATTGTACTTAACTCGTTTTATTTTGTTTTGTTTTCTGTTGAGTCAAACCTCTGAAACCCTTTGTAAGTCTCCCTAAAACAAACAAGGGCGAACAATTGCCCGCCCTTGCCGATGAGACTTCTGTTGCCCGGTGTCCACAACCGCGCTTACTTAAATTAATTAAGCAGCGAGTGCCATTTCATTATCATTGGCATTTATAATTTTAGTCCGATAACGTTGGTACCATTCCGGGCAAAGTTTTTGATTATTCACACGCACGTCGATCCTATTTCACCCCCCTGTTTTATCATTATGTGGTGGAGGTGCCGGGTACCGCCCCCGGGTCCGCATCGGCTCAAAATCAAACGTTTATTGCCATAGCTGAAATTCAGCACTTTTATAATAGTGAAAGATAAAAAAAAATAAAACCTATAAATTGTTTTAGTGCAAGAATAAGTTATTATAAAAAATCAAAGTTTTATGAAGAAAAAAAATCAAATAAAAACAGAAATTGAAAAATTGCGTAGTAACAACTTTACTACTAAAAGGGCAACAGTTAATGCATTAGAAAAGATTCTTTATAAATCCTTTAAAATTTTAGATCATGGTTTTGTGAGGGTCATAGATTATATGGGAAACGATTCTTCAATCGTTCAAGCCGCCAGAGTGTCTTACGGAAAAGGAACAAAGAAATTAAATCAAGATAAAAATTTAATAAACTATTTGATAAGTCACAGACATTCTACCCCTTTTGAAATGAATGAAATAAAATTTCATATAAAACTCCCAATTTTTGTAGCAAGACAGTGGATAAGACACAGAACTGCCAATGTAAATGAATACTCTGCAAGATATTCAATTTTAGATAAAGAATTCTACATTCCAAAAAACGCAAATCTTAAACCACAATCTAAATATAATAATCAAGGCAGATCAGGAGAACTAAGTAATGAGGAGATTAAAAATTATTCAAAAATTTTAAAGGATAATTCGAAAATTGGTTTTGAGAACTATAGCAAGCTTCTGAATGAGGATGAGTCTGGAAAAATAATTGATGATTCAAAAAAAGGCTTAGCCAGAGAATTATCCAGAATGACATTACCTCTTAATGCCTACACTCAATGGTACTGGAAGATTGATTTACACAACTTAATGCATTTCTTGTCGCTAAGATTCGATCCTCATGCTCAATACGAAATCAGGGTATATGCCGAAGTTATGATGGAAATTTTGAAAAAGTGGGTTCCTCTTACCTATGAATCTTTCTTAAGCAATAGATTAAATTCAATTACTATGTCGTCGCATGGTATAGAATATATTAAATCATTAATTAAAAGAAGAAAAAGAGTTCCAAAAAATATTTCAAAGAGAGAATTAGAGACTATAAATAAACTATTTAATTGTTAATTTCGATGTTTAAATTTTTATTTTTTTCAATAGACTTTAATAAATCTTTAGCAATCTTTTTAAAAACTTCATCAAGACATGAATTTTTGGTGGACGTCAAGGGAACACCAGTATCACCGGAAATTGGAATTTCATGGAATATCGGTATCTCAGCTAAGAAATTAAGTTTTTGTTTTTTTGACTCTTGAATAACTCCATCTTTTCCAAAAAGATAACTTTTTTTATTGTTTATCTCTATGAAACTCATATTTTGAATTGTCCCTAGTATCGGTACATTTACTTTTTGAAACATATTAATTGCTTTTCTCACATCTAAAAGTGATATTTCTTGGGGTGTGGATACAATTACTGCTCCACTTATCTTTAAAGTTTGACAAAGTGATAGTTGAATATCACCAGTTCCTGGAGGAAGATCTATAATTAAAAAGTCTAATTCTCCCCATTCAACATCATTCAAAAGTTGTTTAATTGCACTTGAAGCCATCGCACCTCTCCAAACAACTGCTTTATCCTCAGGAATCATATTACCAATTGACATTGCTTTTATTAAAAATTTTTCATAGGGAAGCATTTTTTTATTTTTGGAAGCAGAGGGTTTATCCTTTATACCAAGCATTTTATGTACTGATGGTCCATAAATATCTGCGTCAAGAAGACCAACTTTTAGTTTTTCAAAATTTGCAAGCGCGACCGCTAGGTTTACAGCAACAGTTGATTTACCAACGCCACCTTTACCTGAACCAACAACAACAAAATTTTTTATCATTTTAATGATTTTAAATTAAAAAATAAAAATTTAAATTAGAAAATTATTCTTTGCATGCTCAAAACATTTCTTATATATAGTGTAACAACAATTAAAAAAAATGTCTTGGTCATCAAACGATAACAATAGTCCCTGGGGAAAAAAACCTAGTGAAAATAAAAAAAACAGCTCCAATGGAAGTGGACAAAACTATGGAGATGATTATCTAAAATCATTTCAAGACAAATTAAAAAACATGTTTCCAAAGAATAACCCAACCAGTATAGGTTTAGTGCTAGTAATTCTTTTATTCGTTTGGACCCTTAGTGGTTTTTATAGAGTTGGAACCGACGAACAAGGGGTTGTAACAAGGTTTGGTGAATACGTTAGAACAACTGAACCTGGCTTGCACTACCATCTTCCCTTCCCCATAGAATCAGTATTAAAACCTAAGGTCACAAAAGTAAACAGGATAGAAGTAGGTTTTAGAACATCTCAATCCCAGTTTTCACAAACGCCTCAAACAAGGCAAACACCCGAAGAAGCACTAATGCTGACTGGTGACGAGAATATTGTAGACCTAAATTTTACGATTTTTTGGATCATAAATGACGCAAAAGACTTTTTATTTAATGTTAGAAACCCAGAAATTACAATCAAAAGTATAGGTGAAAGTGTGATGAGAGAGAAAATAGGTCAAACTCCTATTGACCCTATTTTATCTGAAGGAAAGTCAATTGTCGAAGAAGATGTGAAAAATAACGTGCAAAGTGTTTTAGATTATTATCAATCTGGCGTTCTGGTCACTCAGGTTCAACTTCAAAAAGCTGATCCTCCTGAGCTAGTAATTGAATCATTCAGGGATGTTCAAAGAGCAAAAACTGACGAACAAAGACTCAGAAATGAAGCGGAAGCTTACAGAAATGACATAATACCAAAAGCAAGAGGTGAAGCTGAGAGGAAAATTCAAGAAGCAGAAGCGTATAAAAAAGAGGTTGTAGCCAAAGCTGAAGGTGAAGCGCAAAGATTCATTTCAGTTTATAATTCTTATAAAACTTCAAAAGATGTTACCAGAGAAAGAATTTACCTTGAAACACTTGAAAAAACCCTGGGAAGGATAGATAAGGTTATTGTAGATAATAATACTGGCAGTGGTGTTGTGCCTTATTTACCTTTACCAGAGCTTAAAAAAAAAATTAATAATAATTCAAATTTAAATTCAAATAATGAGCAAAACTAGTTTTCTATACTTAATTTTAGTTGCATTGGCATTCGTAGGACTTAATTCCTTATTCACTATGAATGAGAGAGAGCAAGGTTTGGTTCTTCAGTTTGGTGAACCGAAAAGAGTCGTACAATCCTCAGGAATTCATTTTAAACTTCCCTTAATTCAAAACGTTATTAGATATGACAGAAGAATATTGGAATATGATCTCCCGGTTGAAGAAGTGATTGCTGTTGACAAGAAAAGAATGTTGATAGACTCGTTCACCAGATTTAAAATTATTGATCCACTAGAGTTTTACAAAACTGTCGGAAACGAAAGTAGTGTTCGAAACAGACTCAATTCAAATGTTATTTCATCACTTAGAAGAGTCGTAGGTCGTGTAACTTTAGATGAACTTCTGTCTAAGGAAAGAGGTAATATAATGGAAAATATTAAAGTAGAGGTTAATAATGAGGCATCGCGTTTTGGGATTGAGATTGTTGATGTTAGAATAAGAAGAGCAGATCTACCAGAAGCTAATAGCCAAGCTATCTACGAAAGAATGATAAGTGAAAGGGTAAGAGAGGCAAAAGAATTCAGAGCAAAAGGATCAGAAGTTGCGCAGAAAATTAGAGCAGAAGCTGATAAAGAAAAAACTGTTATTTTAGCTGAAGCAACAAGGAAATCAGAAATTTTAAGGGGTGAAGGAGAGTCAGAAGCGATAGATATTTATGCAAACGCTTTTGAACAAGACTCCGATTTTTATTCTTTTTATAGATCAATGCAAGCTTACGGAAACGTTTTAGGTGAAGATGGAACAACCATGATTTTGTCTCCAGACAGTGAGTTTTTAGAATTCTTCAATAGCTCTACAGGTAAATCACGATAGGCAACAAATGATTAAACTTTTATCGACGCTCTCAATACTTTTACTGTGCTTTGGCTTTAATGATGTAAAACCCCATCCCTTATCCGATAATTTTGCTGACCTAGTTGAGAGTAAATCACCAAGTGTGGTTAACGTTTTTACTGTCCAAAAGCGTCAAGAGTCAAATAACAGCCAAAACCCCTTAGATGGCATTCCCCCTCAATTTCGAGATTTTTTTAAAAACTTTCCTCCTGGTTTTCCATTTGGTCCTCAACCTCAACAACCTAATCAACAAGAAAGTGAGCGACCTCAAGCTTTAGGTTCAGGATTTGTTATTGATCCAACCGGTTACATCGTTACAAATAATCACGTTATAGAGCAAGCAAATGAAATTAAAGTTAAATTTCAGGATGATACTGAGCTGGAGGCGAAGTTAGTTGGGACTGACAAACTGACTGACATTGCACTTTTAAAAGTTGAACCAAAAAGCTCGCTTCCGTATTTAAAGTTTGCTGACTCAGACAAAGCAAGGGTTGGTCATTCAGTATTTGCAATTGGGAATCCATTTGGTTTAGGCGGTACTGTAACATCTGGAATAATCTCAGCTTTCAATAGAGACATTAACGCCGGTCCTTATGATAGCTTCATCCAAACAGATGCTTCTATAAATAGAGGTAATTCTGGAGGACCACTTTTTAATCTCGAAGGCGAAGTTTTAGGAATAAATACAGCTATTTTTTCTCCAACTGGTGGTAGTGTAGGTATTGGCTTTTCAATACCCGCAAACTTAGCAAAACCAATAATTGAGCAATTAAGAAAATTTGGTAAAACTCAAAGAGGATGGCTTGGTGTAAGAATACAAGAACTTACGCCCGAGATAGCAAAAAGCCTTGGACTTAAAAATGAAGAAGGTGTTCTGATCTCAATGGTTAATCCCGGTGAACCTGCAGAAAAAGGCGGTCTTAAATCTGGTGATGTGATTTTAGAATTTAATGGAGAAAAGATTAAAAATGTAAAATCTCTTCAGAGAACCGTTGCTGAATCGGCGGTTGAGAGCAAAGCTAAAGTTAAGGTTTGGAGAGATAAAAAAGAAAAATCATTTACAGTAAAGCTTGGAGATCTAGAAAAATTTAACACTGCGACTAGCGAAAAAACTGGAGAAAATAAGGAAATTGTTAGCGATGAAATTGAAATAGATGATATTGGACTTAGACTTCTTGGGCTAAACAAAAACACAAGGACAAAATATAATATTTCTGAATCAGTCAAAGGTGTCGTCATTACAGCGGTTAAAAGAGACTCATTCGCTGCAAAGGCCGGCTTAAATGTAGGTAATGTTATCTCTCAAATTGCCCAGAAAGATATTCAAGAACCGTCTCAAGCGAAGAAAATATTTGATGATTTTATTAAAAGAAAGACCGATTCTATTCTTTTACAAGTATTTGAGGGTGAATTTTCGAGATTTTTAATCCTAAAATTAAAGTAAAAATTTGTATCCATTAGCAATTTTGATTGGTGGACCAACAGCATCGCAAAAAACAAAACTTGCATTCGAGATTCAGAGCAAAATCCCCAGCATAATAATAAATTCAGATAGTATGCAGGTATATAAAGATCTAGGTTTGCTAACGAATATACCTTCAAATGAAGAAATCAGAAAGTACTCTTGTAACTTATTTAAGTTTATAGAGTACCCTGACAAATGCAATGTAGGTTTTTGGTATACGAAAGTTTTGAAAGTGTTGTCAAAAGCAAAAGAAAAAGTTCCTATTTTTGTTGGTGGTACAGGATTATATTTTGAAAGCTTGTATGGTAAAATTTCACCTATTCCTGAAATACCCGAGAGAGCAGAAAAACGCATAAAAAAATTACACAAAAAGTACGGAAACTCATTATTCTACAGAAAACTTCAACAAGTTGATGAAATATACTCCAAAAAGATCTCAAGAAATGATACCCAAAGACTTTTAAGAGCAATAACTGTCAAAATGTGTACTGGTAAAAATTTAACACATTGGCATGGTCTAGGCTCAAAAAAATTGTTTAAAAAAATCCTATATCTAACAATTTCCGTTGAAAGAAATATACTTTATAAAAAAATTGACGATAGATGTCTGAACATAATGAAGTCTGACGCAGTGAATGAGGTCTCAATTTTTCTAAAGAAAAAAAAATTAATTGATCATCCTCTCCATAAATCTATTGGTTTTAAGGAAATTGAGCGATATTTAATGGGAAAAAATACATTTAACGAGTCACTTGATTTGTTTAGGCAAGAAACTAGAAGATATGCTAAAAGACAAATTACATGGTTTAAAAATAGACCAAAAGAAGCAATTGCAATGAATTTTTCTGATGCTAAAAAATACTTATTAAAAAATATTTAAATTTTTTGGTGTTTAAAGAATGTTTTTGGTTTAACTTATATTATGATGAAAAAATTAACAGGCGCAAGAATAGTTATTGAAGCATTAATCCAAGAAAATGTTAAAGTAATTTTCGGTTATCCAGGAGGTGCTGTACTTCCAATTTATGATGAGTTGTTCAAACAGAATAAAATAAGGCATATTCTTGTAAGACACGAACAAGCAGCGGTTCATGCTGCTGAGGGTTATGCAAGATCTACTGGAAAAGTTGGAGTCGTTTTGGTTACCTCTGGACCAGGAGCAACTAACACAGTTACGGGTTTGACAGATGCGATGATGGATTCAGTTCCAGTAGTTTGTATTTCTGGTCAAGTTCCTACACACATGATAGGTAATGATGCTTTTCAAGAGGCTGATATTGTAGGCATAACCAGACCGTGTACAAAACATAATTACTTGGTTAAAGAAATATCTAAATTAGCTGAGTCTATTCATTCTGCATTTCATATTGCCAAGAACGGTAGGCCTGGTCCCGTCTTAGTTGATATTCCAAAAGATATACAAACATTTGAAACAAAATATGGAGGAAAAAAGCATACAAAAAGTTTTGCTTTTTATAAACCCAACACAAAACCATCACTCGATACAATTATTAAGTTTGTAACTCTTTTAGAAAAATCAAAGAAACCAATTTTTTACGTTGGAGGAGGTGTAATAAACTCTGGATCAAGAGCCTCTTTATACCTTAAGAAATTACTTAAAATAACAGGTTTTCCGTGCACGCAAACACTTATGGGTCTTGGAGCAACCCCAACTTCAGACGATCAGTTTATAGGAATGTTGGGTATGCATGGAACGTACGAGGCTAATTTATCTATGAATAAATCAGACTTGATGATTTGTATAGGGGCTAGATTTGATGATAGAATAACGGGAAAAGTTTCTGGTTTTTCTCCTAAATCAAAGAAAATCCACCTAGATATAGATGCATCTTCATTTAATAAAAGTGTAAACGTCGACCTTTTAATTCAGGGGGATTTATCGAAAATATTAGAAATGACACTCAAATATATTGAAAAAAAAGGAATTTCCTTTAGTAAAGAAAAAATATCTGCGTGGTGGATTCAAATTAATAAATGGAGAGCAAAGAATTGCTTAAATTACAAGAATTCAAAATCAATTATTAAACCACAGTATGCATTACAAAGACTAGATTTTCTGACTAAGCATTTAGATCCATTTATAACAACTGAGGTTGGTCAGCACCAAATGTGGGCTGCTCAATTTCTAACATTTAATAAACCTAAACATTGGATGACGTCAGGTGGATTGGGTACGATGGGTTATGGATTACCTGCAGCTATGGGTGTCCAGATTGCATATCCAAAAGATTTAGTTATAGATGTTGCCGGAGAAGCATCTATACTTATGAACATCCAAGAAATGTCAACAATCAAACAGTATAGATTACCTGTAAAAATTTTTATTCTTAATAATCACTACATGGGCATGGTTAGACAATGGCAAGAGCTACTTCATGGGAATAGACTTTCAGAGTCATATATGGATTCACTTCCAGATTTTGTTAAACTTGCTGAATCATTTGGAGCAACAGGACTTCGAGTTAGCAAACCTGGTGAAGTAGATGATCTTATAAAAGAAATGATCAAAATAAAAGGACCAGTAATATGTGATGTCGTGGTCGACCCAAAAGAAAATTGTTTCCCAATGATACCTTCAGGATCTACACATGACCAAATGCTTCTTGGTCCGAATGATAAATTAGAGGGAGAAATTTCAGAAGAAGGAATGGTTCTTGTTTAGTATGCTGTAATGACAGAATCTCATTCCAAACATATTCTCTCAATTATGGTTGATAACGAACCAGGAGTTTTGGCAAGAATTGTAGGGCTTTTTTCTGGAAGAGGATATAACATTGAAAGCTTATCTGTATCAGAAGTTGATTCTGATAGATTTCTATCTAGAGTAACTGTTGTTACTTCAGGAACAAAAAATATTATAGATCAGATTAAAGCTCAAGTAAGAAAACTCATTCCTGTTCACAATTTAATAGATATAACGGAGTTAAAAAGTTTTATAGGAAAAGAGTTGATTTTAGTGAAATTGGATATAAAACAGAAAACAGTTATAAAAATTCACGAACATATAAAAAATATTGGAGCGAAGATTTTATTTGAGGATGAAACTGTTATAATAATAGAATTTTCAGGCACTCCAACTGAAATTTCCAGTTTGATAAAAAAAATGAAGGTGTATAATATTGTTGAGTTAACTAGATCGGGCTTAGTATCAATGGCATTAGGTAAAGATTACATAAGAAGATAAGGAAAATTTATGAAAGTTTATTACGATAGTGATGCAGACTTAAATTTAATTAAAAATAAGAAAGTTTGTATAATAGGTTATGGAAGCCAAGGTCATGCTCACGCTCTTAACCTAAGAGATAGTGGAGTTAAAAATGTTGTAATAGCATTGAGACAAGGCTCCGCCTCACGTGCTAAAGCCGAAAAAGAGGGTTTTAAAGTTTTAGGTGTAGATGAGGCATCTAAATGGGCAGACGTTTGTATGGTCCTTGTACCAGACGAATTACAAGCAGATTTATATTCTGAATACTTAGAAAAAAATTTAAAAAAAGGAGCTTGTTTGCTTTTTGCCCATGGACTTTCAATTCATTTTCAACTAATAAAAGCCAGAGTAGACTTAGACGTTTTTATGATCGCACCAAAAGGCCCAGGTCACACCGTGAGGGGTCAGTATCTTTCAGGTGGTGGGGTCCCTTGTTTAATTGCTATTCACCAAGATGCATCCAAGAATGCCCTTGAACTTGGAATTTCTTATGCGTCAGCAATTGGAGGTGGTCGTTCCGGAATAATTCAAACAACTTTTAAAGAAGAATGCGAAACAGACCTGTTTGGTGAGCAAACCGTCTTGTGTGGAGGTTTAACTGCTTTGATTCAAGCGGGTTTCGAAACTCTTGTTGAAGCAGGGTATTCTCCTGAAATGGCATATTTTGAATGTTTACATGAAGTCAAGTTAATAGTTGATTTAATCTATGAAGGTGGGATTGCCAATATGAGGTATTCCATTTCAAATACTGCTGAGTATGGAGATCTTACCAGAGGACCTCGAATAATAAATGAAAATACTAAGTTAGAAATGAAGAAAGTTTTAAATGAAATCCAGTCTGGAAAGTTTGTAAGAGACTGGATTTTGGAATGTAAGTCTGGGCAATTAAACTTCAAAGCAGAAAAAAGAATTCAAAGTGAAAAGCAAATTGAAATAGTTGGAGAAAAGTTGAGAAAAATGATGCCTTGGATAAGTTCAAATAAACTAGTAAATAAAAAGAATAATTAGTATCTAATAAGTATGAAAAAAAATAGAATTATTATTTTTGACACCACTCTAAGAGATGGAGAGCAATCAGCTGGTGCTTCGATGTCTATCGAAGATAAAATTGAGATAGCGACAAAACTTAATGAAATGAAAGTTGATATTATTGAAGCTGGATTTCCATTTGCGTCCAAAGGTGATTTTCAAGCAGTAAAAAAAGTATCTGAGATATCTACTCATTCAATTATATGTGGTCTAGCAAGGGCTCAGGACAAAGACATAGATACTGCTGGTGAAGCACTAGCGGCGGCAGAAAAAAAAAGAATACATACCTTCATTTCCACAAGTGACTTGCACATGAAATATAAGCTTAGAATGTCAAAGAAGGAGGTGCTTGAATCGATAAAGAAAAGTATCGCTAGAGCCTCAAAATATACCTCTGACATCGAGTGGTCACCCGAAGATGCTTCAAGGACTAACCTCGACTTTCTTTACAAAAGTATTGAAGTAGCAATTAGTTCTGGCGCAACGACTATTAATATTCCAGATACAGTGGGTTATGCTATCCCGAAAGAGTTTGCATCTTTGATTAAAAAAATTAAAAACAATGTTTCAAACATTGATAAGGCCGTAATTTCAGTTCATTGTCACAATGATCTAGGCCTGGCAGTATCAAATTCTTTGTCTGCTATAATAGAAGGAGCAAGACAGGTCGAGTGTACAGTAAATGGAATTGGTGAGAGAGCTGGTAATGCTGCTTTAGAAGAAATAGTAATGTGTCTTAAGACCAGAGCTGACAAGCTACCTTTTTATACAGATATTAATACTAAAAAAATAACGGTTATATCCCATCTTGTTTCAACAATAACCGGTTTTCCAGTCCAACCAAATAAAGCAATAGTTGGAAAGAACGCCTTTGCCCACGAATCAGGAATTCATCAAGATGGAATGTTAAAAAATGCTAATACTTATGAAATTATTACACCAGAATCAATTGGACTATCCTCCTCTGAGCTAGTTTTAGGTAAACATTCGGGAAGACACGCATTTAAAGTTAAACTTAATGAATTAGGATATGATTTCGATGAAAGAAATATTAATAAACTTTTTAAGCAGTTTAAAAATTTAGCTGATAAGAAAAAACAAGTTTTTGAAGAAGATTTATATGCAATGGTAGAAAGCGAAAAGAATTTTCAAAAAAAGATGCCCATTAATTTAATTGATCTTTCGTTAAAGTGTGGTCAAGGTAAAAATGCAGAAGCAAAATTAAAATTAGAAATCTTTGGAGAAAAGAGGCTAATTAAGGAAGTTGGAAATGGGCCTATTGACGCAATTTTTAATGCTCTAAAAGCGCTTATTCCTAATAAAGCAAACCTAATTCTTTATCAGGTTAATGCAATCACTAAAGGGACAGACGCGCAAGCTGAAGTAAATGTCAGATTAGAAGAGAAATTAATTTCTGTTCAAGGGCAAGGTAGCGATGTTGATACAATGGTTGCCTCTGCCAAAGCATATATTAATGCAATGAATAAACTAATAATGAAAAGAAAAAGAGCGGAGGATTCCAAATCGGTTTTAGAAACATCGAATGAGAAACTAAATAAGCATGTAATTTAATTTATTGATTTTTGTGAATTTTGCATGTAAAAAATTAAAACATGAAAAAATTTTTTTCCTTCTTATCTCAAGATATCGCAATAGACCTTGGAACAGCAAACACTTTAATTTATGTCAAAGGTAAAGGTATAGTTTTGAATGAACCTTCAGTTGTGGCTTTATCAAATGATAAAAAAGAAGCAAAGCCTAAGGTGTTGGCAGTAGGGCATGAAGCCAAAACAATGTTAGGTAGAACACCTGGGAACATTGTTGCAATACGACCAATGAGAGACGGCGTTATAGCGGACTTTGATGTTGCTGAAGAAATGATAAAGCACTTTATAAGGAAAGCGCACAATCACAACAGTTTTTTTAGCCCTGTTATTGTAGTCTGCGTTCCTTCTGGAGCAACATCAGTAGAAAGAAGAGCAATAGAAGGTTCAGCTGCAGCTGCTGGTGCGAGGAAGGTTTATTTGGTTGATGAGCCAATGGCCGCTGCACTTGGTGCAGGACTTGCGGTAACCGAGCCCTCCGGTTCGATGGTTGTCGACATTGGTGGTGGAACAACGGAAGTTGCGCTCCTAGCACTTGGTGGAATTGTACATGCTCATTCTGTGAGAGTTGGTGGTGATGCTATGGACACTGCAATAATTAACTATATTAGAAGATCTCACAACCTTTTAGTAGGAGAGAGTAGTGCAGAAAGGATAAAGAAAGCTATAGGAGTTGCTGCTGCGCCTAACTCTGGAGACGGCAAAGTTCTTCACATAAAAGGTAGAGATCTTTTGAAAGGAGTACCTAAAGAGGTTGTTATAAACCAAAGACAAATCTCTGATGCACTTCAAGAACCCGTTCAAGCTATCATCGAGGCTGTTACTAATACTCTCGAGAACTCAGATCCAGAACTTGCAGCCGATATTGTGGATAAGGGGATTGTGTTAACTGGTGGCGGTTCACTTTTAGGTGAACTAGATCAGGTGATAAGAGATTCGACTGGTCTTCCAGTTAGTATAGCTGATGATCCGTTAAGTTGTGTGGTTCAGGGAACTGGTAAATGTGCAGAGAATTTAAAAGAGCTTCGATCTGTTTTAACAAGTAGTTACTAACTTATGGTATACAAGTCGTCTTTTGGAAGGGGATTTAATTCTAGCATACTAAACAGTTACGTTTTAAGTTTAATATTTTGTGTTTCCTTCTCAATGACACTGTTTGTTCTCTCGGCAATTGATTCAAAATCCCTTAAGTTTCTGAGATTTGCCACAATATCCTTTAGTAAACCAATTTTAATTGGAGTGAGTAAACCATTTCAGCTTTTCAACGATTCATTAATTTACATTAATGAAATTAAGCTTGCAAAACAGCAAAACGTAGAATTGTCAAAAGAAAACAAAAGGTTAAATGAGGAGTTAAATAAGAAAAATTTTTTGTTACTCGAAAACCATAGATTGAAAAATTTATTAAAAATCCCAGAAATTAATTATGTAAAAAAAATAGTGGCTAGAATTCTTATTGATGCTTACAAGGACGCTGGATCTTTAATTTATATAGATGTTGGAAAAAAAGATGGATTGAAAATTAATGACGCTGTTTTTAATGAAAAAGGTTTGTTAGGAAGGATAATTGAACTAGGACAAAATTCTTCAAAAGTTTTAACAATCTTTGATGAAAATTCTGTTGTTCCGGTTGTATCAATAGACACAAAAAAATCTTTTTTTTTACAAGGAGCAAATGAAAGATTAGTGCTAAAGCACATTGAAAAAAAATTTGATCTGAAACACGGTGAAATTATCGTTTCAACAGATGCCGCTGGATATTTTCAAGAAGGAATCAAAATTGGAAGAGTTGTAAAGACCTTGAATGAAGTTTTCGTCATGCCATTTGCAAAAAAAACAGATTCTATTTATGTTAATGTTTTAATTTATAATTATGAAAATGTATTCCAAGATTAGGTTAATTATTAATGCTCAATAAATTGATTTTCAAATCCATTCCATTTGTATTTATTTTATTTTTTATTTTTTTTGAATTCACACCGAATTATTTCTTTCAAAAGGAAATTATAAAACCCTATATGTTTTTTTCGATTCTATATTGTTGGATAAGTTCTAATTTTAAACAGTTTTCACCCATCTCAATTTTTCTACTCACCACACTCTATGACCTTTTGCAAGGAGGGATTGTAGGAATTACTTGTTTATTTTTTTTACTACTACATTACTCTCAAAGAAAAAAATTCAACGATTTAATTTCAAATGATTTTAAAGAAACTTGGTTTAGGTTTATAATAGGAATTACAATTTATATATTTTTAATTTCTTTAACAATAATTTTCTTCAATGAGAATAAGATAGTTTTAAAGAATTTAGCACTTAGTTTTATCTTTAGTATAGCGCTATTTCCTTTATTCTTTTTTATTGTTGATAAATTGAGTAATAAATTTAGAGGTTACAATGAGTAGAGAAATAAATTTTGAAAAAAAAATTAAAAGAAGAGCACTTATTCTTGGACTCTCAAAAACGTTGTTTACATTTTTTGTTTTCGGCAAACTATTTTATCTGCAAATTCTTCAAAAATCTAAATACGGAAAATTGTCTGACACAAACAGAATTAAACTAAAAATTGTTTACCCAGAAAGGGGAACAATTTATGATTTATATAACAAACCCATTGCGTCAAATAGAATTGATTATCAACTAAGTATATTTAAAGATAAGAAAAATTTAATTAATGATTATATAAAAAAACTTAAAGGTCATATAAATTTCTCAGAAGTCGACTTAGAGGTAATTAAAAGTAATTTGAAAGAACAAGATCTTTCAGATTTCATTACTATTAAAAGAAATCTAAGTTGGAATGAGCTTGAGTTTTTTGAATTTATGAAAAATAAATTTCCCTTCCTAATTATTACCAAAGAAAAGGTAAGAGACTATGATAATGATATTATATTTTCACATGTTCTAGGTTATGTTGGTTTTAAAAAAAATGTTTCAAAAAAAAAATTATCTAATCTTAAAGTTGGAATCTCAGGAATTGAAAAAAAGTTAGACACAAAACTTTTAGGTAAAGACGGTTGGATTAAATTTGAGACCGACTCCAAAGGAGCTGTTAAAAAAGAACTGAATAAAAAGTATGCAGTCCCAGGTGCAAATATAAAAACAAATCTTATAAGTGAGATACAAAACAAAGCTTCTGTTGAAATGAGAGGAATCAATGGTGCAATCGTAATGATCAATTGTCAGAACGGTGGTGTAAACTGTTTATACTCATCTCCCTCTTTCAACAATAATGAATTTAGTGACGGTGTAAGTTTGAAAAAGTGGAATTCGTTATTAGCAGATGAATTTAACCCTCTATTAAATAGATGTATAGCAGGTCTTTATTCACCAGGGTCAACTTATAAATTAATTACTGCATTACATGCTCTAGAAAATAAAAAATTTAACAAGAATAAAAAGTTTTTATGTTCTGGTAGTATATCTTTTGGTAAAAGAAAATTTCATTGCTGGAAAAAAGAGGGTCATGGATATGTAAATTTACATGAAGCTATAAAAAAATCTTGCGATTGTTATTTTTATAATTTAGCGAAAATCTTAGAAATAGATGATCTTGCTAAATTTTCAAGGTTATTTTCATATGGACAAACAACGGGTATTGATATTCCAAATGAGTTAAAAGGTATTATGCCCAATAGAAAATGGAAAATTTCAAATAGAGGTGAAAGATGGCAAAAAGGTGAGACACTAAATACTGTCATCGGACAAGGATTTATGTTGTCAACTCCTCTTCAAATTACACTTATGACAGCAAGACTGGCAACAGGGAAAAAAATAATTCCAAGTATTATTTTAAACAAAAAAGAATTTGAAAATTTAAATATTAATAATGAGAATTTAGAATTCATAAAATCTTCAATGTTTTCGGTAGTGAATGAAAGCACAGGTACAGCATTTAATTCAAAATTAAAAGGTTATTATAAAATGGCAGGTAAAACTGGAACTTCACAAGTAAGAAGGATAAGTTTAAAGGAAAGGGAGGATGGTGTATTAAAAAACGAGGAGTTGAATTATAAACTCAGAGATCATTCAATATTTACATGTTTTGCTCCGTTTGATAATCCTAAGTTTTCACTCTCAGTAATTGCTGAACATATGGGCAGTGGCTCTAAAGTTGCTGCTCCAATTGCTAAAAGAATAATGGAATTGGCATTAAACAAATATCAATAAAAAAATGACAGAAATAATCATCAAACTTAAAAACTTAAATTGGTTATTCATTTTTTTGATATCTTTTTTGTCTTTTGTTGGACTTGTAATGATATATAGTGCAACTTTCGGTGAAGAATCAAAAATCTTTATTTCTCACATTTATAAAGTGACATTTGGTTTTATTCTAATGATCTTAATTAGCCTTATAGATGTAGAGTTTTGGAAAAAAAATGCATATCTACTCTATTTTTTAGGATTAGTTTTATTGTTATGGGTGACTTTTTACGGTCATCTTGGAAAAGGTGCTAGAAGGTGGATAAATTTTTATGGATTTAATTTTCAACCATCTGAAATAATGAAGATTTTCTTAGTAATATCTTTGGCAAAGTTTTTTGATGAAAAGAAATTTCAAGAATCAAGAGATTATTTTTTTCTTATTCTTCCGATATTTCTTGTTACCATTCCATTCTTTTTAGTTTTAATTCAACCAGACCTTGGCACTGCTATGCTTATATTGTTTGTAAGTGTTGTGATTTTTTTTGTATCAGGAATTAATTGGAAATTCTTTGCTTTTTCTGGATTTCTTACTGTTGTAGTCACTCCGTATTTGTGGGGTGGGTTAAAAGAATATCAAAAACAGAGAATACTGACTTTATTCAATCCTGAGAATGATCCTCTAGGTTCTGGTTATCATATTATACAGTCGCAAATTGCAATTGGTTCTGGAGGTACCTTTGGTAAAGGGTGGACAAAAGGTACTCAATCTCACCTGGATTTTCTACCTGAGAAGCATACAGATTTTATTTTTTCTATGTTGGGTGAGGAGTTCGGGTTTTTCGGAACTTTGTCTGTTATAGGTTTGATTTGTCTAATTACATATATAACATACCATATTACTAGTAGCTTTGTTCACAATAACTTTAATAGAATAGTAGGATATGGAGTTATAACGAATTTTTTCTTTGCTTCATTCATTAATATGTCAATGGTGATAGGAATATTACCAATTGTAGGATTACCTTTGCCATTGGTTTCGTATGGTGGTTCATCAATGCTAACTTATTTTTTTGGATTTGGAATTATTTTATCAATGGACCGCAGATCAAATTGATTTATAATTCACCACTTTCAGACAAAAGTATTGCGATTTTTTTTGTTAATCTCATATTTCTAAGAATTATTAAAATAATTACTAAAAGTGGTACACTCAAAAACATTCCAGCAACTCCCCAAATTTTTCCCATGACTGTTAAGAAAATTATCATTACTAAAGGACTTATATTAAGTGTTCTTCCCATTAACTTTGGTTCTAAAACATTCCCAATATAAATTTGAACGAATAAAAGAAGAAAAAAAGTTAAAGTAGGTTCAAGAAAGTTAAGAAATTGAACTGCTGAAAATATAAAAGGTAAAAGAATAGATAATAGGGATCCAATAAAGGGAATAAAGTTTAGGAAGAAGGAAATAATTCCAAAAGTAGGAGCTAAATCATTTTCCAAAATAAATAAAATAATAAAAGTAGATATTCCTGTCAGAAAACTTGTAATAGTTTTGAGTTGAATGTAAAAGAAAATATCGTGATTTATTTTGTTTAGTATTTTTAAATTTGAAGAATTCATAACTGAATTCAATTTTTTTTTGAAATGATTTTCTTCAAATATAAAAAATATTATGAAAATTATTACGAAGGCAAAGTTTCCTGCAAATGATGAAAGACTGTTTAATATACTAGAAAAAATCGTTAAAATATCTAATGAACTAAATAATTGACTTTCTTCAAATAATGCGTTTAGTGGTTCAATTGATAAGTATAAAAGTATTTTTTCAAAGTTTTTTTGATATTTACTGGAGTTCTCCAGAACTGTATTAATATTTAACTCTAAAATAATCCATAAAAAATAAGTAAGAATAGAAATTATTATCAACATTAAAGTCGTAGCCTTTAATTTATTTAAATTAAATCCACACCTTGAATTTATTGAAATAAGGAATTTAGTGGTTACAGACTTTATTACTAAATAAAAAAAAAGTGCTAGAAACAATGGAAGAAAAATAAATTTTCCAAGGTAAAAAATTAGAAATAAAAATAAAAAAAATAAAAGGATGGAGCTAGACTTCATTTTTAATTTTCATTATAACTTTCTAAAATTTGTGTCATTTTTGTTGTTCCAAATAAATCTGAATCTGTTGCCTCAACTCTAACACTTTTAATTAATCCAACTCCTTTAGCATACCATTCCTCAGACATAATATTAATTGCAATTGAACCAATTTCACTGTCACCTATAAATCTAGTATTGCCCACACCTCTTACTAATATACAGTTACGAAACTTACCAATTGGTGTTGAAATAACTTCATTTTTTGAAATTATTTCATAATTTATCATAAAATTTGTTGTTGCTCTATAATCGTAATAAGGATATCTTTTAAGAATCAAATAAGTTTTACTATCGACAGACCATTTTTTTCCAATTTTCGGTGGTACTGGAAGCACCATTCTTTGTCTTTGCTCCTTATTGATATTTTTATCTTTTGCGAAAGCGAAACCACCTCTATAAATTCCATTTTTTTCAAACTTATAGAAAAACATGGAACCGTCTTCACGGAGAAATGGATAAAATATTTGCTTTTTCCCTTCTATATCTAATCGCTTTTTACCTAATGATAAATTTGTTTTTTTGTACACAGTTTTTTTATCGACTTCAGGTTCGATCTCAATTTTATAAGACCAAGACTTCATTTTTCCTAATGGAAAATAAGTGTTATTATTCTCTGAGCATCCTATTAAGATAAAAAGAAATAATATATATTTCATTATTTATTTCTCTGGAAGTAATTGGTTTGGCATATCAAAAAAATTTAATTTAGAGCTTACAGCAGAAGCTTTCTCCTTTTTTAAAATAGAAGAAATAATATTTCTTTTGTTTTCGTCTGTATTCTCTCCCATTTGAGGAATACCATTTTTAAGACTTACAAGGGCTTTAGAAACTCTTTCATGAACTTCTTTATTATATTTCATGCTGTATGATCTTGGAGTGCTCAGACCAGCTAAATCGTCCATATCAGTTATCCATAAAAAAATTGAACCCTCTGAATTTAATAGCGCATTTGGCTCATATATTTGCGCCGCTACTAACCTAAATCTATCTGGTAAGGAATCATTTGAGGGCCAACCTATGAGATTTTTAAAAGAATCATATGTTAAAATATAAAAGAGCGTTGTTAAAACAATCATTGTTGACTTAATCATCCAATGAAAATTTGTTCTTAGATTAAACAATAGTAGTAAAAATGCTAAGATGATATAGCAAATTATAATTAAAAAAATTTCTGAATTCATATTGACCTTTCTTTTAATTTTCAGGAACTAACTTTTTAAACAAGTTACCTGAAATAGTTACCTTACCGTTTTGTGTAATATTAAATCTTGTTGCAGTTTTTTCTACACCTTTTTTTTCTAAATTAATTGTTCCGTAGTAAATTACCTCAAGCTGAGGATTCACTTTTTCAACTTTTACATTTACGTCGATCGGTTGATTTGTTTTGGTCGCATAATAATGAATATTTACGATATACTCTCCAGGTACTACTGCTCTAATAGTAACAACCTCTTGGTTAAGAGGATTTTGTACTTTTTCGCCGTTAATTTCGATTGTGTCATTTAAAAGACCCCTGTCATCCCTATCAAGATGAACAAAACCTGCCTCTTTGCCCCTAAACCAAATCAAATCACCAGTTGGACTTTGAACGTAAGTATCTATATCATCGGGGTTATTATCTTTCCAACTAACTGTTATGATATATTCAGCCTTTGGATTTATAACACCTGTTTTTGGTATTGGATTCATGAAAATAATGGCGAGAAACATCAAAAGTGTAAAAGACAGTAATATATTAAAAAGTAAATCAGTGAAAGGGTCAGCCCTTAATCTTCTTCCTGAATATGACATTACAAACTATTATCTATGCTAACTTCAGAAATTTGGTTTAATACTGAAAATAATTCTTCACACCCACTCTCAAGATTGTAATATTGAACTGCTACCATAACACCAGCCACTAATGCAGACAAAGTGGTATATAGAGCAACACCCATACCACTGCCCATAGTTGTGAGAACTCCTTGCAAAAGCGTAACATCAAAAGTTGTTATATCTGATAAAGAACTTAACATAATAATGAAACCAATAACCGTTCCGATAAGACCTAACTTAAGCATAATGTCCGAGCAGAACCACCCAAATTCGTAAAATCCAATTGTTTTCTTTATGTAACTATCCAATATTTGAACGTGAGATGTAGCTCCATTTTTCTTTAAACCAATCAAGTCTTTGAAATAATCAGAGACAATTCCATCAGATATTTGGCCCTTTGAGGTAAGAATTAATGATCCTTCAATTATCCTTAGCTTTACATTTTCATCTAAAAGACTTTTTTTTATTATGTGTGCTTTATTAAGTTCATCTGAGATTATGAAAGTATGATAAAAGCAATGCATACTAATTATAAAAAATAGAACTAATATGAAACTAGTAATATAACTTTTATCTGAACTCACTATTTTAATGATTAATCCTTGATCAAAGATAAAAAAAATAAAAAACGACATTAAGCTAAACTGTAATAGCCATTTTAAAAATAGTTTGTGTGCTCTTGTCATTCTTTTTATTAGATAAGTTTAATATTTAATCAACGTTTCAGCT
>CACFSX010000015.1 GCA_902569095.1 uncultured Alphaproteobacteria bacterium | reverse complement strand
GATTGCGAGAGAAGCAAAAAAACTAAAAATCTCTGAGGTTGCTTCAAATATACTATCTATCGATGAAAAAAACTTAGTTCCATACGGACATTTCAAAGCAAAACTTGATTCAGGCTTCATCAGTGAACTTAGTAAAAAAGATGACGGAAAATTAATCTTAGTTACTGCGATGACCCCCACAACTGCTGGAGAAGGTAAGACTACAACTTCAGTTGGACTTACTGATGGTCTTAATTTTATTGGTAAAAAAGCCATGGTTGCACTAAGAGAACCGAGCCTAGGGCCATGTTTCGGAATGAAAGGTGGTGCAGCAGGTGGTGGATATGCACAAGTTGTTCCTATGGAAGATATTAATTTACACTTTACTGGTGATTTTCATGCAATTACGTCTGCGCATATGCTTCTTTCTGCAATGATTGATAATCATATATATTGGAATTTAGAGCCTAAAATTGATAGCAGGAGGGTTGCTTGGAGAAGAGTTGTAGACATGAATGACAGAGCACTGAGGTCAATTACAAACTCTTTAGGTGGAATTTCGAACGGATTCTCAAGGGAAGATGGTTTTGATATAACAGTCGCATCTGAAGTCATGGCAATACTCTGTTTGGCAACAGATTTTGAGGACTTGAAGGATAGGTTAGGAAAAATTATTGTAGGCTACACAAGAGATCTGGATCCAATTTTTTGCAGAGATATAAAAGCTGATGGCGCTATGTCAGTACTGCTCAAGGACGCGCTTCAACCAAATTTAGTACAAACACTCGAGAATAATCCTGCTTTTATTCATGGAGGACCATTTGCAAATATTGCACATGGATGCAACACGGTTATTGCAACTAAGACTGCTTTGAAACTTTCTGATTATGTTGTAACAGAGGCAGGTTTTGGAGCCGATTTAGGTGCTGAGAAATTTTTAAATATAAAATGCAGAAAAACCGGTTTGAGACCTTCATGTGCTGTTGTGGTTGCTACAGTAAGGGCTCTCAAACTTCATGGAGAAGTTGACCCTAAAAATCTTGGTGAAGAAAACCTTGAAGCTGTTGAGAAGGGACTACCAAATCTATTAAGACACATAGAAAATCTTTCAAAATTTGGAATACCTACTGTAGTAGCATTAAATAGATTTCCCACAGATACCAAAAACGAAATAACAAAAGTTCAAAAAGTGTGTGAGGAACTTGGAGTTAATGCAATACTAGCTGAACATTGGAAAGATGGTGGAAAAGGAGCTTCAAAATTAGCAGAAACTGTTATTTCAACCATCCAAAATAAAAAGGTAGAACTAAAATTTACCTATGATGATGAAGACGACGTAAAAGAAAAAATAAAGAAAATATCAAAAGAAATTTACAGGGCATCAGATGTTACCTTTTCGCAACCTGCACTAAAAAAATTAGACGAAATATCAAAGTTAGGTTATAACCATTTTCCAGTCTGCATGGCAAAAACTCAATATAGCTTTAGTACCGATCCAAAAAATAAATGTGCCCCTGAAAATCATGATATTCATATTAGAGAGATCAGGTTATCTGCTGGAGCCGAATTCATCGTCGCAATAGCTGGAGACATAATGACCATGCCTGGTTTACCGAAGAAACCTGCGGCTTACGAAGTAAAAATAGGATCTGATGGAAACATTCAAGGTCTATTCTAATAAAAATTCATTATAAACTTCGAGGAATTTTTTTATAATTATTTTGGTTGAAAATTTTTCAATAGCTAACTTTCTACCATTTTTACCGTAAAAATTTGAAAGTTTAGGGTTGTTGAGAATTTTTTCGATAGCTTTAGATAAGTGAATATAATTTTGTGCAGGAACCAATTGTCCATTAAAATTATTACGGCATATTTCTTTGCAACCAACTACATTTGTTGTTATGATGGGAAGCTCACAGCTGGCAGCTTCGAGAAGATTTTTTGGGAGTCCTTCTCTGTAAGAGGGTAAAACAGCAATTTTTGATTTTTGAAGATATGGTAGAACATTCTTTTTTTTCCCTTTCCATATAATTAAGTTTTCACTTTGCCACTGCTCTAACATACTTACTTTAACTGATGCTCGATTTTGTTTGTCTGGATTACCAAGAATCAAAACAGAAATTTTTTTTTTTTTTCTTATTTCTTTAATTGCATTTATTAATTCGAGAATACCTTTGTCATATAATATCCTTGAATGGAATATGATATCATATATTTTTTTTGTTTTTTTTCTTTTAAATAAATCTGTATCAACTCCAGAACCATAAATAATAGTTGTTTTGGCAAACTTAGTAATTTTGTTATTTTTAAAAATCAATTTATCTTCTTTATTCTGAAAAATAAAAAGAACCTTCATTTTTTTTAAAAAAATATTTATTAAACTTACATAAGTAAATTTTAAAATTTTTGATGATATTTTTTGCTTATAAAAACATAACCCAACCCAACAACGCAGAATATCATTTTTTGTTTTCTGAATACTTTAGATAAAATCGTGGTATACAAAATAGGTTTTAGAGCAACACTTTGAATTAAATCTGGCTGAAACTTTATTATAATCCAAAATAATTTTATGATACAAAATAATTCTCTTAAAGGATTTATTGATCCTCTATTTATCTCAATGTGCTTTGTTTTAAAGCCATAAGATTGTATTTTTTTTTCCTTGTCTGTAAAATTACAAACTACAAGTACCTCGAAGTTATTTTTTAACGCTGAGCAAGCTTGATCGATTTTATGGGACAAAAAATATTCATCTTCACTTACGAAATATAAAAGTTTATATTTTCTCATAGTTAGGTAATAAAATGTTATACTACATTATTTTTGGAATAATTTTAGCAACAATTTTACTTTCATTGTTTTTAGAATTTATTCATGAATCCCATGAAAAATTCAAAAAGAAAATAAAATTCATCTTGTCTATAATTTTGGTCATTATAATTCTTTTAATAATGACAAGATTTCCTAATATTATATCGGTAATTCCTGCTGTTTTTTTAATTCTATATCGATGGCGTGTTTTTATAAACTTTTTGTTACAAACATTTTTCTTTAAGAAAAGAAATAACCCTTCGAAGTCACTAAAAAAGGAAGATGCTTATGAAATTCTTGGCTTAAAACAAAATGCTTCAAAAAATGAGATTTTGAAAAGGTATCAAGAATTAATAAAAAAAAATCATCCTGATAAAGGTGGGTCAGAATGGATTACAAAACAAATTAATAAAGCCAGAGATACTCTTTTAAGTTGAGATTTTTTTTTTTTTCTTTAACCTTCAGTTTTTATGCAAAGTAAAATTAAAAAAGCTATTTTTCCAATTGCAGGTTTGGGTAGTCGATTTCTTCCTGCAACTAAAACATTAGCAAAGGAAATGTTAATTGTCATGGATAGACCTATTTTAGAATGGGCTGTAATCGAGGCATCAAGGTCTGGGATTGAAGAAATGATTTTTGTAACTTCTTCGAAGAAAAATTCAATAATTGAACATTTTAATAGATCATTAGAGCTTGAAAATTTGTTAAAAAAAAAAAAAAAGAACAATCAGATTTCTTCGATTCAAAGCCAAAGTGGGCTCGGAAAATTCACTTACGTTATTCAAGGCGAGCCTAAAGGGCTTGGACATGCTGTATGGTGTGCAAAAAGATTCATTGAGAAAAATGAAAATTTTGTTGTGATGTTACCTGATGACATAATTCTCTCAAAAAAGCCTGTTATTGCGCAAATGCTAAAAATTCATGAAAAAACCTCAGGAGGTTCAGTTTTAGCCTTAGAGAAAGTTCCAAAGAAAGAAGTATTTAAATACGGTGTAATTGATTTTAAAAAAAAAAAAGATAACTATTATCAAATAAAAAATCTTATCGAAAAACCACATCCATCAAAAGCACCTTCAAATCTTACTGTTGTTGGAAGATATATTTTGAACTACAAAGTTTTTGACCTTCTTGAAAAACAGAAAAAAGGTCATGGAAATGAAATTCAACTTACTGATAGTTTGATTTCTTTGATTGAGAAACCGGGTTTATATGGTTTGGAATTTGATGGAAATAGGTATGATTGTGGGAACAAGTTAGGTTTTATTGAAGCTAATGTTAATTTCGGATTAAAAGATAAAAATATTAGTAAGAATCTTAGAAATTTATTGAGAAAAATATGAAAATAACAGTAGTCGGTACAGGTTATGTTGGCTTAGTCTCTGGAACTTGTTTTGCTGAGTTTGGAGTCACTGTTGTTTGCGTTGATAATAACAAAGAAAAAATTAAAAAGTTAAAGAAAGGGATCATTCCAATATTTGAACCAGGATTAAAAGATCTGGTTAAAAAAAATTTAAAGGAGAAAAGGTTATTTTTTCAGACAAGCTTGTCTGAATCGTTGAGAGATTCCGAGGCTATTTTTATAGCTGTTGGAACTCCATCAAGGAGAGGTGATGGGCATGCAGATTTAAGTTATGTTTATTCTGCCGCGAAGAATATTGCAAAAAATTTGAATAAATATGCAGTAATTGTAAATAAATCAACTGTGCCGATTGGAACCGGAAAAAAAGTTTTTGATATAATAAAAAAAATTAAACCTGAGCTAGAATTTGATGTGGCATCAAACCCAGAATTTTTAAGAGAGGGATCTGCAATTAATGATTTTATGCGTCCTGATAGAGTCGTTATAGGTTGCGAAACCAAAAGAGCAAAAGATATCCTTAAAGAACTCTATAGACCTTTATATCTTTTAGAAACACCTATTTTGTTTACAAAAAGAGAAACAGCTGAACTAATTAAATATGCAGCGAACTCTTTTTTGGCTACTAAAATTACTTTTATTAATGAAATTGCTGATTTGTGTGAAAAAGTAGGAGCCAATGTCAGTGACGTTTCCACAGGTATTGGATTAGACGGTAGAATAGGCAAAAAATTTCTTCATCCTGGTCCAGGCTACGGTGGCTCTTGTTTTCCTAAAGACACCCTTGCATTAGTTAAAACTGCGCAAGACTACAAATCGCCATTATCATTAATCGAACATGTTGTTGAAAGTAATAAAAAAAGAAAAAGATCAATGTACAAGAGGATTACTAACATAATCCCTCGAGATAAAAAAAAAAAAACTATCTCAGTACTTGGTTTAACTTTTAAGCCCAATACAGATGATATGAGAGATAGCCCAAGTCTGGATATAATACCTGCATTAATAAAACAAAACTATGAGGTAAGAGTTTTTGATCCAGAGGGTATGGAGGAAGCAAAAAAGAGTTTAATTAAATATAAGTCTAAAATTATTTGGTGTAAGAATGCGTATGAAGCAGCATTAAATGCTGACGTATTAGTAATTCTTACAGAGTGGAACGAATTCAGAGCTTTAGATCTCAAAAAACTTAAAAAATTTTTGAAAAGAAATGTAATAGTTGACTTAAGGAATATTTATAATCCAATAGAGATCAGGGAAAATGGTTTTGAATATTACTCAGTTGGAAGAGTTTCATTGTGAAAACTATTAACCACATTTTTGATGATTCGATTATTCGCTCATACGATATCAGAGGTATTTTCAACAAAACACTTTTTGAAAAAGATGCAAGGGTAATTGGACAATTATTTGGTTTGGAGGTAGGAAAGAATAAAAAAATCAATGTGGGATACGATGGAAGAAAATCCTCAGAACCACTAAAGGATTCTTTAATTGAAGGAATACTGGAATCTGGAGCAGATGTTTGTGAAATAGGTTTAGTTCCAACTCCATTATTATATTTTTCTACCATGTCAAATAATTCAAGGGGTGGTGTAATGGTTACTGGGTCTCATAACCCGAAAAATTATAATGGTTTTAAATTAATCTTAGATGGCCTTCCATTTTACGGTGAGGATTTGATAAATTTGAAGAAAAAGGCCCAAAACTTTTTACTTGAAAAGAGTGTGGGTAACAGAGAGAAGGTTAATTTTGAATCAGAATATTTAAAAAATATTTTTAATAATTTTTCTCAAGACAGAAAACTTAATATAGTTTGGGATTCCGGTAATGGTTCAGCCGGCAAAGTTATGGAAGAAATTTCAGGAAAGATCAGAGGGCAACAGAAACTTTTATTCAAAGAAATTGATGGGAACTTTCCAAATCATCACCCAGATCCATCTGATCCAGAAAATCTTGTACAATGTATCGCAGAAATAAGAAAAAACAATTTTGACTTAGGAATAGCTTTTGACGGTGATGGAGATAGAATCGGAGTAATTGATGATAAAGGAAGAATTATTGCAGGTGATATATTACTTCTAATTCTTTCCAAAAGTTTGGTTAAAAAGAATTCTACAATTATTGGAGATGTAAAATGCAGTCAGGTTCTATTTGACGAAATAGAAAATTTAGGTGGAAAACCTATTATTTCTCAAACAGGCCATAGTCATGTAAAAATAAATATGAAAAAATATGATGCTGATTTGGCAGGAGAAATGAGTGGTCACATTTTTTTTAAATCGAATTATGGGTTCGATGACGCGTTATATGCTGCCGTTCAACTTATTAAAATTCTCTCAAATTCTAATAAAAAACTTTCTGAACATATAGATAAAATTCCAAAGGTATTTAACACTCCTGAAATTAGAATAGATTGTGAAGATGATAAGAAGTTCACACTAATAAATAATATTTCTAAAAGTCAAAAAAAATTAAATAAAAAAATAGTTGCTATAGATGGATTAAGAGTACAGTCAGAAGATGGTTGGTGGTTGCTTAGAGCATCTAATACTCAGCCATGTATTGTATTGAGATGCGAATCAATCAGTAAAGCTGGATTAAAAAATCAGTTGTTAAAGGTTAAAGAAGCTGTAAAAGAATTTGACAAAAAAATTTCTCAAAAAATAGTAGTTGAAAATTAAAAAAGATTTTTCTAATTTATAGTTAGGGTAAATTTTTTTTTATTATGTCTGACGAAACCAAATCAATCTCAACCGGAATAGCTACAAAAGAAAAAATTGAAGTCCAAAAACCAAAATTGTATAAAGTTATTTTGTTGAATGATGATTATACTCCAATGGAATATGTGGTAAGGTTATTGCGGATTATTTTTAAGAAAAGCGAAGATGAAGCAGTTAACATCATGCTGATGGTTCACAAAAAAGGTTCGGGGATATGCGGTATATTTACGAAAGAAATTGCTGAAACAAAAGTAGAGACAGTTTTAAAAATGGCCCAAAACGATCAACATCCTCTAAAATGTATTATGGAGCTTGACTAATGATTTCTGACGAATTAGAAAAAACACTGCAAAGAACTCAAAAATATGCAAAATCTTTCAAACATCAGTATATGACGCTTGAACATTTACTTTTCTCAATGCTTGACGACAGCGATGTAATAAAAGTTTTAGACGCATGTGTTATCGATAAAAATAAATTAAGAAATAACCTCAAAAAATTTGTAGAAGATAACCTTAAAGATTTAATTAATGATTCTTCAGAAAATGAAGTTAAACCAACATTAGGTTTTCAAAGAGTCATTCAAAGGGCAGTTATCCATGTCCAGTCTTCTGGAAAAGAAGAAGCCAATGCGGCTAATGTATTGGTGGCAATATTTAGTGAAAGAGAATCTCATGCTGTTTATTTTCTACAGCAAGAAAATTTAAACAGATTAGATGTTGTTAATTTCCTCTCACACGGTGTTGAGAAAGAAAATGACAAAGATGATTTTGATCAGATGTTGAATGATTATCCTGAAGAAAATCAACAAAAAAAATCTAACGAAATTATTGAAAAGTTTTGCGTAGATTTAAATAAAAAGGCTGCATCCGGTAAGATTGATCCAATAATTGGGAGAGAAAATGAAATTAATAGGACAATCCACGTTCTTGCTAGGAGAAATAAAAATAACCCTATATTCGTTGGAGATCCAGGCGTTGGCAAGACTGCTCTAGCTGAGGGTCTTGCTTTGAAGATTATAAAGAAAGAGGTACCCAAATCACTACTAGATTCAAAGATTTTTTCACTCGACCTAGGTGCCTTACTAGCTGGTACAAAGTTTAGAGGTGATTTCGAAGAACGTTTAAAGAAAGTAATTGATTTTTTTCATAAATTAGAAAGTAATATTTTATTTATCGACGAAATTCATACTTTAATTGGAGCAGGTGGTACTAGTTCTGGTTCAATGGATGCTTCTAATATTTTAAAGCCAGCTCTTACAAAAGGTAATTTCAAGTGCATTGGTTCCACCACCTACAGTGAATATAGAAATTATTTCGAAAAAGACAGAGCATTGTGCAGAAGGTTTCAAAAAATTGATGTTGATGAACCCTCAGTCGAGGATTCCGTAAAGATACTTGATGGATTAAAATCATACTATGAAAGTTATCATGGTGTGAAGTTCGATGATGATTGTTCTAAAGAAGCTGTTAATCTCTCTAAAAAATATTTGATAAACCTTAAACTTCCTGACAACGCCCTGGACGTTTTGGATGAAACTGCTGCAGCAATAAAAATAAATGACTCTAGATCATCAAAAAATATATGCAAATTAGATATTCAGAAAACCATTTCAAAAATAGCAAATATTCCTGAAAATAGCATTAAATCTGATGATAAAGTTAAACTTAAAAGTTTAGAAAGAGATCTTAAAACTCTCATATTCGGTCAAGACAAAGCAATAAAGGTCGTTTCTTCATGCATAAAACTTTCAAAAGTGGGCTTAAGAAATAATGAGAAGCCTATAGGCTCTTTTCTATTTGCAGGTCCAACAGGAGTAGGTAAAACAGAGCTAACTAAACAGTTAGCTAATACAATGAAGATGAATTTTATAAGGTTTGACATGTCTGAATATATGGAAAGGCACAGTGTATCAAAACTTATTGGAGCTCCTCCTGGATACGTTGGATTTGATCAAGGTGGACTTCTAACTGATTCTGTAGATAAAAACCCATATTCTGTTGTTCTCCTTGATGAGATAGAAAAAGCACATCCTGATCTCTTCAATATTTTACTTCAAGTCATGGACTATGGTAAGCTGACAGACCATCTTGGAAAAAAGGTTGATTTTACAAATGTGATACTAATAATGACAAGTAATATTGGTGCTGAAGATATTGTGAAAGAAAAAGTTGGGTTTTTGGGAGAAAATGTTAAAGATGACAACCAAAAAGCCATTTCTAAGTTTTTCAGTCCTGAGTTTAGGAATAGGTTAGACTCAATTGTAAATTTTGAAATGCTGAACAAACAAAACGCAATTAAAGTAGTTGAAAAGTTTTTAATGGAATTAGAATCAATTTTAATAAATAAAAATATTACTTTGAGTATTAACGACAAAGCTAAATCTAAGATTTTAGAACTAGGCTTTAACAATATTGACGGAGCTAGACCTATGGCGAGAGTGATCGAAGAAAAAATTAAGCTTCCACTTGCTGATATCATGCTAAAGAAAAATGAAAATCTAAGCAATATCAAGGTGGATTACTGCAAAAAAGTTAAAGCCTTTAAGTTTTCTTTTACTGATCAAAAAAAGAAGCTAATTACTGTTTTCGCTGAAAGGTGAAAACTTTGATAGATAATCAGCTACTTCAATAGTTTTTTTATTTTCCTTTTCAAGAAAATCTCGGATAGGCCCAGCTAAAGCTTCATTATTAAACCAGTGATTACTGTAGGTGAGATTTGGCAAGTAGCCTCTAGAAATTTTATGTTCACCCTGGGCACCGGCTTCAACTTTTTTTAATTTATTTTTTATTGCATACTCAATAGCCTGATAATAACATAACTCAAAATGTAAATAGGGAACATTTTCTGTACAACCCCAGTATCTTCCATAAAGTATTTCATTGCCAACAAAGTGGATAGAACATCCAAGTAGTTTTTTGTGTTTATAAGCAGAAATCAAAAGAACTTTTTTATCACTGTTTGAATTGATGAGACCTTTAAAAAATTCAAAATTTAAGTACGGTCTTGACCATTTTTTTTCTATTGTATTAAGATAGCATGAATACAAATTCTTTATATCTTCTTCATCAATCATATCACCCTCTTTGGATGAGAAAGAAACTCCTTGATCTTTTAGAAACTTTCTTTCTTTAATTATTGTTTTTTTCTTTCTACTTTTCATTGAACTGAGAAAGTCACTAAAGTCATTAAAGGAGTTGTTAACCCAGTGATATTGAATCCCAATTCTTTTTAAGAATTTATATTTTTCGAGTATTTTTGAGGTTTTTAAATCAATAAAATTTGCATGAAAGGACGATATATTTTTCTCTTTTAAAACTTCAAGAATAAGATCAATTACCTTTTCTTGATCAATAGAATTTTTTGAATAAATAAACTTTTGTCTTGTAACTGGAGTAAATGGAATTCCAGATAAGTATTTTGGGAAATAATTTGAACCGATTTGGTAATATGCATTCTCAAACATATGGTCGAAGATATATTCACCATTCGAATTTAATTTTTTAAAGTTAGGAACAAATGCAACTGTTTTGTTATTCTCTTTGAAAATAAAATGTTGTGGAATCCAACCTGAATTTTCGCCAGTACAATTAGAATCCTCTAAAAGCTTAAAGAAACTGTACTTGAGAAAGGGTGAGTTATCAGAGAAGTTTTGTTTACAGAAATCTTCTGCATTCTTAATGGAAGAAATTAATTCAATTTTCATTGTAGTTTATACATATGAAATAGAAAATATTCCTTCAATTTCAACTGGAGAATTTTTTGGTAAGCTTGAAACTCCAATGGCAACTCTGCTATGTTTTCCATTTGTTCCTAAAACTTTTACAATACAATCCGATGAAAAGTTTAACAAAGATGAATGATCCTCAAATTCTTGATCACAATTAAAATAGCCTTTTATAGAACAGCACTGGACATTAGTGATTTTCTCTTTAGAACTTTTAATACAATCACTAACGTTCCACAAAAGATTTGAAGTTGTAATTTCCATAACATTTTTGTATTCATCTAAAATGATCCCTTTTTTAATTTTTCCTGGAAATTCAATGCCCATCTTTGTCATTGGAAGTTGTCCAGATATAAATATGAAGTTATTGCTTAATATAAATGGGAGATAATTAGCAAGTACGCTATTTTTTGCAAGATATCTTTTTATATTACATTTATTCAATTTATTTTCAAAAAAATCATTCATCAATTTCATGATTGCAAGTTAAGCATTTAAATTTTTTTGATTCTTTATACATTGTAAAATTTCCGCATTTATCACACGGATCGCCTTCAAATGTATAATAATTTTGGATCTTCTCGGTCTGAGATTTTTCATTTTCATTAGTTATGAGAGTTAGATTGTTGTCAAACACTTTTTTTCTTATATACCCCTTACTAGTAAATTGTTTTAATACAATTTCTGCATCTTTCTTTTTACTAGTAATATTTTCGTTAGGAAGAAGTTCTGTGGTTTGATTTTGATCGTGATTACTAAAATCTTCCCTACCAAGATATGATATTGCCAATTCTTTAAAAATATAGTCTAAAACTGATGTTGAAAACTTTATTTCTGTATTCCCATGAACTTGACCGCTAGGCTCAAAGCGGGTGAAAGTAAAAGCTTCAACAAATTCTTCTAATGGAACTCCATATTGTAAAGCAATGGATACGGCTATTGCAAAATTGTTCATCAAGCTTCTAAATGCAGCTCCTTCTTTATGCATATCAATAAAAATTTCACCTATTGAACCGTCCATATATTCACCAGTTCGGAGATAGACCTTGTGCTTGTTAATGGATGCTTTTTGAGTATATCCTTTTCTTCTGTGCGGTAGTTTTCTTCTATAAGCTGAGCCACTTTTCTCTATATCTTTATCAAAAATTTCTCTTAATTCGTTGAATAAAATTTTTTTATCCCTATCAATTTTTTTTAAGGTACTTTTAATATTTTTATCATTTGATTCAATCAAGTGATGATCAATTTTTTCAACAAAGTTGTCGATAAAGTTTTTTAAGTCGTTATATTTATTCATAGGATATTATTATTTTAACATGAGCTTATCATATAATTCTTGGTTTTTTAAAATTTATTGTATTTTCTTCGCAAAAAAAATTGGAGTAGACAATTATGGAAATCGATATTTTCAAAAAAATAAACCATCACAAAAAAATAATTTTAGGCAACGAAGGTTTGTCATTTACAATGGAAATGTTGAAGCTAGTAAAATACCTCAAGAATGGAATGCATGGCTTCACCATATAACTGACGATATACCAGGTAAGCAAATTAATAAACCATTTTGGATTAAAGAACATACTCCAAACCTCACTGGCACTCCTTTTGCTTATGAGTATAAAGATAAAAAGGATTCATCAAAAATTAAGAATGTGTATTCAATATGGAAACCGAAAAAAAAATAAGAATTAAAAAGTTTTTTTATGGGATTATTGCCTGTATAATATTATTAAACCTTGTATTCACTGAAAAGAATAGCGTTGGGAGTAACGTAAACAACTATTTTGCAACATTTAACAAAATTGATGGAGTTTCAGTTGGAACAGATGTGGTAATTTCTGGCATAAAAGTAGGTGAGGTAAAAGAAATATTCATTAAAGATAATTATCCGCAAATATCAATTTCAGTTGATAAAAAAATTAAGATTTCAGACGATTCATCTCTTTCAATACAAACTGATGGGCTTTTTGGAAAAAAATTCCTTTTAGTTGAAGTAGGAGGGAACGATTTTTATTTGCAGAACGGTGATAAATTTTCTTTTTCTGAGGATTCAATTGTCATAGAAGAACTTTTAAAAAAAATTATATTAATAGGTGAAAAAAATAAAGGCTTATGAAACAAAATTACATTGAAACAATTTTAGGTGGAATAACATTTCTAATCGCCATTTCTTTTTTGTTTGAATTCACAAATGCGAATTCAGACAAAAAATCTAAAGATTCATACCTTTTGAAAGCAAAATTCATTAAGGTAGGAGGTATCATGATTGGGAATGATGTTAAAATGAGTGGTGTAAAGATCGGAGTTGTAAGTAATGTTAGGCTTGACGAAGAATATTTTGCAGAGGTAACTTTTAAGGTTTATTCAAGAATAAAAATTCCCAAAGAAGTAAGCATCGAGGTATCAAATGATGGAATTCTTGGTAATAAATATTTATCAATCTCACCGATTAACAGAGATGACAAAAATTTTTTAAACGCCAATAGTGAAATAAAAAATGTTAAAGATTTCGAATCAATTGAAGATCAAGTAAGTAGAATAATTTTTTTAGCAACTCAATAAACAATGAAAAAAGATAATGAAAAAGAATTTTTATGGATTGATAAAAACAATAAAATTATATCTTGTGAAGAAACTAACAAGATTTTAAACGAAAATTTTATTGAGGTTACCTCAGTTCTTCAAAATGCCTTTGATGATGCAATTTTGATAGGGTGCAATGAAGATGATTTTAAAAAAAAATTTATTAAACTTATGAATAGCTTAGAATTTTCAATCGGTAAAGAATGAAATTGCTGATTCATTTCATATTTTTAGTTTTCATAAATTACAACTTAGTAACTGCGCAAGAGGTTGAGTGTCAAGGAGCTATAATTAGGGTATTAAATAAAACAACTAATGAGAAAAATTATTTTACTACACCACTTTCTCAAACTATCGAACTTTACAATTCAAGCATTGTTATCCACAGATGTATCAAGGTTGAAAATGAAGGAAAAAATGATGAGGTTGCTCTTTTAACACACAAGCTCAAAAATAAATTAAATAATGAAGACGTTTTTTTTGGATGGATTTTTAAATCAACTCAATATCTAAATGCTCCTAAAAATCCTATTTATGATATCAAGCTTGAAAAATGCCTAATCGATGATCCTATCTTTTTAAATAATAAAGAATCTATTTAAAGTAATCTAATACGTTATTTTTAAGTTGTTCTGGAAAAATTGGATCTTCTAAATGTTTATTATCCTTAAGTAATTTTAGATATTTATTTCTTGAAATCTTCTTCGTACCAAACTGTTTTAAATGATCAGAGTAAAATTGGGTATCTATAAATTTAAATCCCCCTTGTTTTAATAATGCAGCTAAATATGTTAAAGCAATCTTACTAGCATTTTTTCTTATGCTGAACATACTTTCACCACAAAAGATTCCTCCAATAACAATACCATATAAACCTCCGACTAGAGACTTCTCGTAATAACATTCGATTGACTTGGCAAAGCCTAATTTGTGAAGTTTTGTGTAATTTTCAATAATTTGTTTGTTAATCCAAGAGTTTCTTCTTTTTTTATTTTTTGCACAAAGGTTTATAACTTTTTCAAAATTTGAATTGATTTCTACTGTATGAATATTTTTTTTTATTAGTTTTATTAAACTTTTAGAAACTTTAAATTCCTTTAAATCTATTACACCTCTTTCTTTTGGCTCAACCCAATAAATGTAAGGATCGTAGTTCGAATCTGACATTGGGAATATGCCTTTTTCGTATGCCTTAAGAACAAGATCAGTTGATAAAAACATAATTTAAGAATTTAATTTATCATACCAACTTATATCAAATTTTGCGTCCAAAAAATTTTTATGACTTAAAATCTTTTTTAAAATCTGAATGTTAGTTTCAATACCTTCAATTACACATTCATCTAAAGCTCTTTTGAGCCTCATAATGCATTCATCTCGATTTTTACCTTTTGAAATTATTTTCGCAACTAATCCATCATAAAATGAAGTTACGCTACAACCTGAATAAAGTAGTGAATCAATTCTTATTCCTGGTCCACCAGGCGGATGATAGGTTTTTACTAAACCAGTAGAGGGGAACATTGTAACTGGATTTTCAGCATTAATCCTGCACTCTATAGAATGACACGTTTTTTGTATTTCTTCCTGTTTCATTGTTAGTTTACCGTTAGATGCTACATTTATTTGTTCTTTTACAATATCAATGTTAAAAACCTCCTCAGTAATTGTATGCTCAACCTGAAGTCTAGTATTCATTTCAATGAAAAAAAAATTTCCATTACTATAAAGATATTCTACGGTTCCAAGATTTTGGTAACCAACTTTTTCAAATGCATTTAATGTAACGTCACAAATCTTTTTTCTTTCACTTTCAGTTATTGCAGGACTTGGACATTCTTCAATAATTTTTTGATTTCTTCTTTGAATCGAACATTCTCTTTCACCTACATGAATTAAATTTCCTTCTTGATCTCCTATAATTTGCACTTCAATATGTCGTGGGTTTTCGATAAATTTTTCAATATAGACATTATCATTGCCAAAACTTTGGATTGTTTCCTTTTTAGCTAGTAAAAAGTTGTTCTTTAGTTCGCTTTCATTATAAACTTTTTTTATTCCTCTTCCACCTCCGCCATTACTAGCCTTTATTAAGATCGGGTATCCAATATCCTTAGAAATGAGCTTTGCTTCGGTGAAATTTTTAACATTTTTTTTGCTTCCTGGAATAATTGGAAGCCCTAATTCTTTTGCAAAATTTTTGGCCTTCACTTTATCAGACATTTTTTCAATATGGTCATATTTTGGACCTATAAACTTAAATCCGTGATCATTTACAATTTTTGCAAAACTAGAATTTTCAGATAACATTCCAATTCCAGGGTGAATAGCATCAACGTTAGCAATTGTTGCTGCTGAAATTATTGAAGGTATATTTAAGTAGGAATTTTTAACCTGAGGGGGGCCAATGCAAACACTCTCATCAGCCAACCTGACAAACATTTCTTTCTCATCAGCAGTAGAATGTACGACGACGGTTTTAATATTAAGTTCTTTGCATGCTCTTAAAATCCTTAGGGCAATTTCACCTCTGTTTGCAACTAAAACTTTTTTAAGCATTATTCAATAAGAACTAGGGGTTCTCCAAATTCTACTGGAGTTTCATTTTTAATATATATTTTCTTAACTATACCGTTTTTATCTGCAACAATTTCATTCATTGTTTTCATGGCCTCAATTATTAGAAGTACCTGGCCAATTTTTACATTCTGACCTACTTCAATGAATTTTTTAGATCCGGGTTCTGGACTTAAATAAGCTGTTCCAACCAATGGAGATTTTAGTGAAGCTTCAGTTTTTTGATCAATGGATGCTTTATTAGGGTTATCCAAACTTTTCTTAATGTTTGTACTTTTCTTATTTTCATTTGAGTTCTTTGTCAATTTATAAGAAACTTTATCGTAAGAAATTTCTAATTCTTTTAAATTATTCTTTTCCATTAATTTAGACAAAAAATCTATATCATCGGTTAGTTTCTTTTCTTGTTTTTTCATTCTTGCAAATATTTTAGTGAATTAATCGCTACTTGGTAAACGTGAGTACCAAATCCTGCTATAATACCATTAACTACAGGACTAATAAAAGAATTTTTTCTAAACTCCTCTCTGTTGTAAATATTAGAGATATGAACCTCAATTTTTGGAATTTTAACAATTTTAAGTGCGTCATGAATGGCGATCGAAGTGTGTGTAAGTGCTCCAGCGTTAATTATCATACCATCACAATTTTTACTAATATGAATTTTATCAATAATTTCACTTTCTGAATTACTTTGAAAAAAATCCAAACTTATTTCTTCGTCTTTAAATATGTCGCAACATTCTATTTCTATTTCTTTAAGAGTTTTTGAACCGTATAGTTCTACTTCTCTCTCTCCAAGCAAATTTAAGTTTGGACCATTTATAATTATAATCTTCTTCATTTTCTTCTTTTTTTCATCTCATACTTGAGGTCTAGTAATTTTTTTTTGAGGATAGGGTCTTTAGTTATTTTTGTTGCTCTATCAAGATGGATTTTAGCACTTTCGACCTTTCCGGTTAACAAATATTTTTCCGCAAATGCATATGAGGAATAATCTAATTTTTTTAATTTTCCATAATTTAACCCTAAATAATGCCATGCATCAATGGGAAATTCATCTTTTTTTACGTATTCCAATAAAAGTTGTATTGATTTTTCTTGGTTATCTCTAATATTGCTATGATAAAGAGATTTAGCTAAAAATAACTTAAATCCTTTTTCCTCGGGTAATATAGATTTTGAAACGAAAAAAGATTTTATAGCTTCCTGAAAATTGCCACTTTCAAAATACATCTGTCCTTTAAGTTCATGAAAATAAGCGTTTTTATCATCTTTTTGTATACATTGATTAATATATTTCATTGCTAATTCAATTTTTCCTACTCTATAATTATGAAGCGCGTGTGCATATAGACTCTCTAAATTTATTTTATTTGGATAAAAATATTCCAACTGTTCTTTTTTCAGAAAAAATCCATTGAGTTTAGCTTTTGCCAACTTGAATCTATAATCCAATTTTTTATATTTTCTAACTTCTTGATCTTCAAAATTAATTTTTATATTTCTAATTCTTTCTGCTGAAAGTGGATGAGTCAAAAAATAAGGATTTATTTTTCTTAATTTTTCATTCCTCTGAATTTCACTAAAAATATTTATAAGTCCTTGAAGTGAGAAGCCATTTCTTTTGAGTAATCTTATTGCAGTTTGATCTGCAAGTGATTCTTGAGAACGTGAAAAAGCAAACATTCTCGATGCACTAATATGCTGTCCACCCATAAGTAAAGCTGAACCAGCATCGTAAGCACCTCCGGCAATTGCTCCAACTGCGAGAATTGAAGACAGAATGTTAATTACAGAGGATTTTTCCATTTGTCTTTGTCTTTTTTGAAAATGTCCACCTATTATATGACCAATTTCATGAGAAATAACTCCTGCAATATCCTCAACTTTTTTACTTTTTAAGAGTAACTCGGTTGTAAAAAAAAATTTTTTATCAGGTGTTACTAGAGCATTAATATATTTTTGATTATCCAAGTAAAAAGTCAAAACCTCATTTTCAAGTTGTGTTCCTCTTACTAGTATTTTGCTTATATCGTTCAAAAGGTTTTCGACTTCAGCATCCCTAATCACATTTATAGAATTTGCTTTAATAAAACTACAAAAAAAAAATATTACAAAAGTTATTAGTATTCTCATAAAATTTAGTTTAATTTAATTAAATATTTTTCAATGATAAATAGAACATATTTTCCAGCTAATAGATCCAACATCGATTCTTTTTATGTTATGGAGCTATTATACAATGCTAATAGACTTCAAGCGAATGGAAAAAAAATATTTCATCTTGAATTAGGTGAACCACTTCCAAAGACACCAAAAACTGTTTTAAATGAAGCTTCAAGGTTATCAAAATTAAATCTTCCAGGTTATACCCCCTCAAATGGAATAGAAGAATTAAGAGAAAAAATATCAGATTTTTATAAATCTAAATACAATTTAAAAGTAAATCCTAATCAAATCTTCATAACAACTGGCTCCTCCGGAGCTTTTTTATTAACTTTTTTATCATGTTTCGATAAAGGTTCGAGAGTAGCAATATTTAACCCGGTATACCCTGCATACAGAAATATACTGAAGTCATTGGATATTGATGTTGTTGAAATTTTTCCTGAAAAAAACAAAATTGACAAAATTGACCCTTATTTGATCTTAAAGCATAAGATTGACGGTTTAATAATATCAAATCCTAATAATCCCAATGGTCAGACTTTTAGTAATGCCGAATTAAAATTTATTTACCAGCATTGCAGAAAAAATAAAGTAATTTTAATATCAGATGAAATTTATCATGGGATAGAATACGGAAAACAAATAAATTCAATGCTTAACTATGGAAAAAAAGCAATAGTCATAAATAGTTTTTCAAAATATTTTTGTATGCCTGGATGGAGACTCGGCTGGGCAATAATTCCGAGAGAATTAAAAGAAAATTTTTTAAAATTATCCCAAAATCTTTTTATTTCATCAGGAAATGTTGCACAATATTCTGCATTAAAAGTATTTGATTCTCTTAGTGAATTAAATAAAATTGTCAAAGTTTATCACTCTACAAGAGACAAAGTTTTCAAAATATTACAGGATATTCCTACAATTAGGTTTAACAAACCTCAAGGATCATTTTATTTTTATATCGATATACAAAATACCAAAATCGATTCTTTTAAATTTGTAAACAAACTTATGATGGAGACTGGTGTAGTTTTAACACCCGGGATTGATTTTGACAAAAGATTTGGCTCTCAAACTGTCAGATTATCTTTTTCGTCGAAACAAGAAGTAGTTCTTGAAGCTGTGCAGAAGATTAATAGTTGGTTTAAAAAGCACTATTGACTCCACCAACCTTGTCTTTTTTCAATTTTTTTGTCGCTATTTTTTGATAAAACTTTTATCTGTCCCACACCCTCAACTTGAGTTTTATTTTTATTTTTGGTTGATTCAGCTTTTTTGTTTTTCTTCTTTTCATAGTCATTGGCTTTGGCTCTGTAGCTTATTCTTTTCTTTTTTATTGTTAAATTATCATCGTTTTCTGAAAAATTTTCTTTCTCAGAATCGAAATTATTGTTTTTTAAATAATTAGTGAAATTCTCAACATTACTTCTTTCGTGACAATTTTTATACAAAATCTCTGTTGCAGAGCAGATCAAAAAATCATTATTTTTGAGATTGGGATAATGAGTGACAATAACTTTCTTTGAAAGAAGTGATTGTTTCGTGTTTTCAGCATTTTTTAAGATCAGGTCGTATAATTCTTTACCTGTTAGAAGAAAAATATTTTTATAAACAGCATTGAGAGAATATTCATTACAAACTTTTATTAGTTGTTCATATAAGAAATCTACAGATGTTATACTACCGTATCCGTTACAGGCATGGCATCTGCTTGACATAACAGTATCTGTTGTCACTTTCAGCCTCTGTCGGGAGAGTTCTAATAGTCCAAAATTACTTATTCGCCCTACCTGAATTCTTGCTCGATCTTCTCTGAGACATTCTTTTAGCTTTCTTTCTACTTTTAGGTTGTGAGTTCTATCAAGCATATCTATAAAATCTATTACAATTAATCCTGCTAAATCGCGAATTCTTAATTGTTTACTAATTTCTTCTGAAGCTTCTAAGTTTGTTTTAAAAGCAGTATCTTCAATATTTCGCTGTTTAGTGTATTTACCTGAATTAATATCAATTGAGACAAGAGCCTCGGTTTGATTAATTACAAGATATCCACCAGATTTAAGATTAACAGTTGGATTATTTATACCTATAATTTTTTTTTCAATTCCAAAGCTTGAAAAAAGTGGCTTTTTATCAGTATAATATTTAACTGTTTTCAAAGAACTTGGCATAAATTGTTTGACAATCTCTCTTGACTTTTTAAGTGTGTCTTTTTCATTTATTATGATTTGATCGAAAGAAGAATCGAAATAATCTCTTATACATCTTTTAATGATGTTATCTTCTTCGTGAATAAGACAGGGAGCATTAGATTTAATAGTTTTGGATGTTATTTCACTCCAAAGTTTTATAAGAGAATTATAGTCTCTTTTTATTTCCTTTATCCCCATCACTTGTCCTGCTGTTCGAATAATTACTCCCATGCCTTTTTTAATATTTAATTTACTTAAAAGATCTTTTAATTTTTTTCTTAATTTTAAGTCCTCAATTTTCCTAGATATACCTCCACCTTTGTTTGTGTTAGGCATTAAGACACAATATTTGCCAGCTAATGACAGTCTTGTTGTAACTGCTGCTCCTTTATTACCGCGCTCCTCTTTTACAACTTGGATTAGTATTACTTGATTACTTTTAATTACTTCCTGAATGCTATATTTTCTATGAAAGATGATTTGAGGCTTTCTTGGTGAATGTTTAAATTTTTTTCTCTTCCTAACTCTGTGTACTGGAATTTCCTCAATTGGTTTATAATTAAAGAAATCAAATACTTTTGATAGAAACCCTTTTTGTGTATCAGTTTCATTTGAAGTATTATGTTGGTTTGGTAATCTTTCGTTGTTAATTTGTTGTTCTTCAAAGTCCTCTTCATCTTCGATTGGTATGGTTTTAGAGGCTTCAAGCTCCTGTTCTAGCAATTTCTTTTTATCGGAGGTAGGAATTTTAAAATAGTCAGGATGAATTTCGTTATAGGCAAGAAATCCATGTTTATTTCCTCCGTAATCAACAAATGCAGCTTGAAGTGATGGTTCCACTCGAACAATTTTTGCTAAATAAATATTTCCTTTGATTCTTTCATTTTTTATTTTTTCTGACTCATAATCTATTAAATTATTTCTTTCAATCATAGCAACTCTAATAATTTCTTTGTGAGATGCATCAATTAACATTTTCTTCTTCATTTTATTTTCCTTATAAATTCTTTTATTAAATCTGTCTTATACAGACAGTATTACACATAAATTTAAAAAAATCATGGAAGATATTGATTTTTTTGCAAAAAAAAACACTATATCTAGTATAACTAATTTTTTTTTAAATTGATTTATTTTTTTAAACTCATAATTTTTTTTATTATTTTCCTTAATCAAGCATATTCTAATGAATTAGTAAATTTAAGATTTGGTTCAAATGGAGAAATAAAAAGAATTGTACTTGATCTTGCTCAAGACACCTCATTT
>CACFSX010000014.1 GCA_902569095.1 uncultured Alphaproteobacteria bacterium | reverse complement strand
CATGATTTTTTTTTCATGATACGACAGATCCCAACTTTAATTACATTAAAAAGTTATTTAAGTGTTTTTAGACTAGTATCTAAATTTATTAAAAATGAGCAGATTATTCAAGCTTTTAGCATCCAACCACTTTTATTAGGTGGAAATCCAATTGATACAACTTCAATATATAATTTAATCCATTATTTAGAGCGAAAATGGGGAGTTCATTATGCTATTGGCGGCACTGGAAAAATTGTACAAGGCTTTGAAAAACTTATGAAAGAGGAAAATATTAAAATTTTTAAAAATGCAGAAATTAAAAGGATTTTAACAAAAGACGAACAGGCAATAGGAGTAAAATTTAAAAACAAAGTTGTTTATGCCAATAAAATAGTCATGAATACCGATCCTGCATACACTTATAAATATTTAATTAAATCAAAAAATAATAAAAAGTGGCATCAAAAAAGAGTCGATACAATGGATTATTCGATGGGTCTTTTCGTTATTTATTTTGGAACAAAAAAAATATATAAAAATATAGCTCATCATACCATATGGATGGGAAAGAGGTATGAGGGCCTATTGAATGATATTTTTAAAAATAAAATTCTGGCTGACGACTTTAGTCTTTACCTTCATAGACCAACTGCAACTGACAAATCAATGGCTCCTAAAGGATGCGATAGTTTTTATGTTTTATCACCAGTTCCTAATCTAAAAAAACAAATTGATTGGAAAAATTATGGTAAGACTTATGAAAAGAAAATCTTAAATGCTCTTGAACAAACAATTTTACCGGATCTGCGTAAAAATTTAAAAGTTTGCTTTCACATGTCTCCTCATGATTTTAAAAACGATTATAACTCACTATATGGTGCCGGATTTTCTATTTCTCCGATTTTTAGGCAATCTGCTTGGTTTAGATTTCATAATAAATCTGAAGATTTTAAAAATTTATATTTTGTAGGTGCAGGTTGTCATCCCGGGGCTGGTGTACCTGGAGTAATAAGCTCAGCTAAAGTACTCGAAAATATTCTGAAAAATGAATCTAAAGAAAGCTAAGTTTTCATTAAAAAATAGAGCCAAAACCTTTTATTTTGCATCATTATTTTTCCCAACTGATAAAAGAGACGATATCAAAGTACTTTATCTATTTTGTAGATTTGTTGACGACTTGGGTGATGACAAAAAACTATCTAAAAAAGTTTCAAAAATAAAATTAACTAAAATTAAAAAGGAGCTATTAACAGGAAAGTCAAAAAATCAAATAATTCATAATTTTATTAATTTAATGTGTAAATACGAAATTGATCATAGAATACCGAATGCTCTAATTGATGGAATTTTGAGTGATTTAAACAAGGTCAATATTAAAGATTATAATCAATTATTTTGTTATAGTTATAAAGTTGCTGGAACAGTTGGCTTAATGATGTGTGATATTATGGGAGTTAAAGAAAATTCATTAAAATTCAATGCTATTTATCTTGGAATAGCAATGCAACTAACCAATATTTCCAGAGATGTCAAAGAAGATTTACTAAGAGATAGAATTTATATTCCAAAAGAGATTAGAGTTCATGTCAAAAATGATTTTTATGATATTCCACTCAGTGACAAACTCCAAAAAGAATTTTCCAAAGATTTAAAAAAACTAATAGATACATCAAATATTATTTATGACTTAGCTTGGGAAGGAATTATAAAATTACCTTTAAGGTATAGGTTTCCTATTGCAATTGCATCTTATTTATACCAATCGATTGGTACAAAAATTAAAAACAACAAATACAATATATGGAAGCAAAGAATCTATCTTACTAAAATAGAAAAAGTGATTAAAACAATCAAAGTTTTGATAAAATTAATCTATAATGAGAAAATATGTAAAAATTCAAATATGAGAGAAAAACTAAATACAAATATTAAAAAAATAGTTTTAATTAAATGTGATTAAAAAAAAATTCGATATAATTATTATTGGAGCAGGAGTATCTGGTCTTGTACTAGCTGACGAAATAACAAAAAGAACAAATAAAAAAGTACTTTTATTAGAGAAAGAAAAAAATTTAAGATTTGAAAAAAACCTCTGTTTTTGGAATATTCCTTACAATATTTTAAATAAATCTGCTGATAATAAATGGAAAAAAGTATGTGTAATTATTAAAGGAAAAAAACATTCATTTAATTTTAGTGGAATTGAATATTTAAGGATAAAGTCAAACAATCTATATAATTTTTTTTTAAGTAGACTTAAAAAAAGAAAGAATTTTAAGATAATTTTGGGTGCAAACATAAAATCATTAAAGTCAAACAATAATATTGTAGAAATTAATACCGAAAATAAGATTTATACTTCTCAATTATTATTCGACAGTAGAATAGACACCGACTTGAAAAAATCACATAGATTATTACAACATTTTTACGGTGTGGAAATTACATTCAAAGAAAACATTATAAATAAAGATGAGGTAATATTAATGGATATACAAAATAAAAAAAATAATTTTAATTTTATTTATGTCTTACCATTTAGCCAAAATAAAATATTAGTAGAAACTACTTATTTTTCAAAGAGGACTTTAAGTAGGTCAAAATATAAACAGGATATAGAAGAGTATATGTCTAGAAATTATTTTGGAAAACACTATAAAATTCGATTTTGCGAATCAGGTGTAATTCCGATGTTCAGGATTATTGAAAAAAATATGGAAAATTGTATTAAAATTGGTACAGCTGGAAATTGGGTAAAACAATCTACAGGATATTCTTTACAGAATTCATTTATTTATTCTAAGCAAATAGTAGATTGTATAATGAAAGAAAAGTATCCTAAAATAAGAAAAAATAATTTTTTAAATTTTCTAGACAATACCTTTTGTAAATTTATTGAAAATAACCCTGAAACAGCTTTGCAATTTTTTGAAAGATTTTTTAAAAGAAATAGCTTACCTATTATAGTAAAATTTTTAACAAATACCGCCAACCTTTTTGAAACCTTGAAAATAATAATCTCCCTTCCCAAAATTTCGTTAATAAAATCGGTTTTTGAAATAAGATGAAACAACTAGACACAAAGTTATTTCTATTTTCAATTTTTTTAATGATTCCAATTACATTATTTTTTGAGGAGCTTTTTTCGGGTAATTATTTGAATCAAATTTTACTTTTTTCTTTACCCATTCTATGGCCAGGACTTGCACACGGAAGTTTAGATTTAGACATAGCTAAACATAAAGGAATCGTTAATAGTAATTTTGGAACGCTATTATTTCTTTTAATCTATATACTAGTACCTGTAATCTTTTTTTTCTCATGGATAAACTATCCTCATTTATTATTTATTATTTTTTTGTTTCTTTCCATTTTACACTTTGGTGTTAGCGATTGTATAGAAAAATCTAAATTTTCATTTATTGAAGTTTTAATTAGAGGAATATTTGTTATTTCTCTTCCTTTTAAGTTTCACCTGGAAGAATCAATCGAAATTTTCTCTTTTTTTTTTGTAGACAGTTTTTTTTTAATTGAAGTAAGTAAATATTTTAACTATTTGTATTTTTTTTTAATATTGCTCATATTTGTCTGGTTGTTAAAGAGTTGGTTAATGTATCAAAATAAAAGTCAAGTTTATTTAGTTTTAAGTGAATTCATTTTATTATTCTTTTGTTTTTGGTTTTTTGAACCTCTTCTATCTTTTTTTATGTATTTTTGTTTTCTTCATTCTACTCGACATTTGTTAGATGAAAAAAACAATCTTGATTTAAAATTCGGAGAACTTTTTTTTAAGACTATTCCTATGACTGTCATTACTATCTTATTTTTTACTCTTACTTATTATTTTATGAAGAATGACATAAATTTACTTCAAATAAATTATATAGTGGTAGGACTGTCTTCCCTAACCGTTTCCCATATTTTGTTGGTTAATTTCTTGAAGAATTAAATATAACTTTTTCCAGTTTTTAAGTTTCTAAACCACTTATTTTTTCTTACAGTTCCCATTGCATCTAAATTAACTGGTATTTTGTAGTTTTCTTCATCATTTTCACAAACAATTCTTGTTTCCAGATTAAGTCTATCACTTTCACCTACCAAACTTCCGTGAATGTGATGACCAGAAAAGCACAAAACTTCACCTTTTTTGACATTGAAACTGACAATTTGATTTTGTGGAAATTTTATATTTGAAACTGGTGTTGAGAGAAATTCTTTTGTTTTTTTATATTGATAAAAACTCCATTTATCGCTGTTATTGCTCACTCTTTTTTGAAAGTATTTAGGAACAAAAAAAATTGAATTACGATTTGAAACATTATGAGTTGGAAACCAAAAATTAATTTGGCTAAAAATATTTGAAGCCCACGTATCCCTGTGAGCTGGAGTTGGAATCAATGTTCCAATATTTTTCATACCACTTGCTGGACTATATCTAAATGTAATGTAATCCATAAAAGTACTCTGAATATCTAATTCAAATTGCAAAAGAAAATTTGCAAAGCATTGTCTTATCAATTTGCAAAACTTTATTCTATTTTGAATAATCTCAAAAAATATAGAGTTTTCTTTATTGTAATTTATTTTTAGTTTCGCTGAATAAGTTATCCTTGTATTAAAAAGGTAATTAAAATATTGCTCTGTAAGTTCAATAATTTTTAAAATTTCTTTAGAATTTTTAATTAGTAAAATTTTGCCTTCAAAAATATTATTTTTTAATGAATGAGCTGTTATATCTTTAGTTGAAAGTTGAATTAAATTGGTTTTATTTTTCAAATCAAATTACTCTCATCTGGATTCATTAAATTTATATTGTAAATCTAAGTAAGAACCTCCCTCACATTGAAGAACATTTTCTGGACCTTTATTGTCATTTAATCTTTTTTGAGAAATTAAAAAAAGATTTTGATAGTAGATTGCTTGTCTTTCTTGAAGTGTCCAAAGAGTTCTTTCGTCTAATTCAATTACTCTATCATCATTTTTTTGATAATGATGAACCATCTCATGCAAAATGATGGATTTGTCACAAATATCTTTTTCGGGCTGCATTTTGTCGATGTAGAATATACCACTATCCTTAACATAATAAGCTTTTACTCTGCAATTTTCAGATGAAAAGCAAGCTTTATCTGACATCTCATTTTCAGTAAGTTTGAAGAACTTCGGATCTTCGATTTTCTGATTAAATTCAGTATTTTCAATTATCCAGGAGCTAAGAAATATTAATAATTTTTTTGAAATCATTTAATTTTTATTTCTGTTGAAAGTTTACCATCCTTAAGATTATAAGTTCTTATAAACTGGCTATTATCATTATTATTTTCAAGACGAAAGTGTATTAGATTTTTTTGAATTTGAAAATCCTTTATAGTTAAAAATTTCTCAATTTGCGGTTCTAACTTAAGAAAATTAAAATTTTTTAAATCATAATCATTGTATTTGTTATATATTGTAAATATTGTTATACAAAAAAGTGTGACAATCAAAAAACCAAGAAAAATAACTGTAAATTTTAGGAACTTTCTCATTGAATCAAAATTATATATCGATTTTAATAACTAGCAAAGATCTAGATAAAAGAGTCGATGTTTTTATTACTCAAAAATTAAAAGATTTATCTAGGAATCGTCTCCAACAATTAATCACAAACGGAAATTTAAAGTTCAATGATAAAGTAATAACCCAACCTTCTGTAAAACTTAAAAAATTGGGTGAGCTAATTCTGGAAATCCCCAAACCAAAAAAATATAGTTTAATTCCCCAAAATTTAGAGCTAGATATAGTATATGAAGATGAGCATTTAATAGTTTTAAACAAGAATGCTGGAACTGTTGTTCACCCTGGGTCTGGAAATAATGAAAATACGTTAGTAAATGGTTTATTATCACATTGTAAAAACTTGTCCGGGATAGGAGGTGTGTTAAGACCTGGAGTTGTTCACAGAATAGATAAAATGACAAGCGGACTATTGGTTTTTGCAAAAGATGACATAACCCACAATAGCTTATCTGAACAGTTTAAAACAAAATCTATAAAAAGAGAATATGATTTATTTACTTGGAACATTTTAAAAGACATACAAGGTACAATTGAGACAAATATAGAAAGATCTAGAGTTAATAGACAAAAAATGGCTATTGCGAAACCAAATTCGGGAAAAATAGCAATCACTAAATTCTGGCTTGTAAATTCGTATAATATAGGTAAAAAAATCAAGATTAGTTATGCCAAATGCAAACTCTTCACAGGAAGAACCCATCAGATTAGACTACATATGAGTTATATTGGTAATCCACTTTTAGGAGATAGAAAATACAGTAGAAACAACTATCATCTTCAATTAACAGGCAAACTAAAATCTTTTATAATTGAAAATTTCATAAAACCCGAAAGACAAGCACTTCATGCAAGTAAATTAGGGTTTTATCATCCATTAAAAAGAAAGAATTTTGAATTTAAATCGAAATTCCCTTTAGATTTATTCAAATTATCGCAAAATCTTACTGATTATTGAAAAATTTATTAAATTATGAATAAAAATTAATATTTTGTTCATGTTATATTCATTTTATTGTTGAATTTAATTTTTAATTATGTAATAATGTAATCATGAGTACATATATTAGAAAAAGCTTTAACATTTCAGTTGATCAGAATGATATCTCAAGCTACCTACGTGAGATTCAAAAATTTCCTATTCTGACACATGAAGATGAAATTAAACTTGCAAATGAGTGGATCGAAAGCAGATCAAGTACAGCAGCCCACAAACTCATTAATTCTCATCTTAGACTAGTTGTTAAGTTAGCAATGAAATATAGAGGTTATGGCCTTCAACTAAGTGAGTTAATATCAGAGGGTAATTTAGGACTTATCCAATCATTAGAGAGATTTGACCCTAGCAAAGGTTTTAGACTTTCTACATATGCAATGTGGTGGATAAGAGCTTCAATCCAAGAATATATTCTACACTCTTGGTCACTCGTAAAAATCGGTACTACAGCTGCTCAAAAAAAACTATTTTTCAACCTTAGATCTTTAAAAGGACAACTAAAGGCACTTGACGATGGAGATTTACCTCCCGAGCTTGTTACCGAAATTGCGGAAAGATTGGATGTTGCAGAAAATGAAGTTGTTGATATGAACAGAAGACTCGCAGGTCATGATCACTCTCTAAATAACCCTTATTCAGCTGATAATGAAGACGAATGGATTAACGGTATTCAAGACGAAAGAGATAATCATGAAAACAAATTCATGCAAAACGATGAATTATTCAAAAGGAAAGAAATGCTAATGATTGCTCTTAAAAATCTTGATGAAAGAGAAAGAAGAATTCTTACTCAAAGAAGATTGGTCGATGATCCGCTGACTTTAGATGAATTGAGCAAATCCTTTGGAATATCAAGAGAAAGAGTGAGGCAAGTTGAGGTCAGAGCCTTCGAAAAACTCAGAAAAGTTGTAAAAAATATCAACTATAAATCAAAGAATTTTAATCAATAAATGGATTTCTAACAAGGATAGTATCATCTCTTTTGGGACTAGTTGATAAGAGAGAAACCTGCGTTTGTAAAAGTTCTTCAATTCTCCTCACGTATTTAATGGCAAGAGCAGGAAGGTCTGTCCAGCTTCTTGCTCCCTGAGTATTTTTCATCCATCCTTGGTGCGTCTCGTAAATAGGTTTAATATTTTTTTGATCGGACTCTGAAAGAGGAAAATAGTCAATTTTTTTATCATAAAGTTTGTATCCAACGCATATTTTAATTTCTTTAAAGCTATCTAAAACATCTAATTTAGTTAAAGCTATTCCATCAATACCTGCTACCTCCATAGAATGTCTTGTAATTACTGAATCAAACCACCCGCATCTTCTCTGCCTACCAGTCACTGTACCAAACTCGTTACCAATTTGACCAAGTTTTTGACCAATAGCATTATATAATTCTGAGGGAAAAGGACCACTTCCAACTCTCGTTGTGTAAGCTTTAACAATTCCTAAAATGTAACCAATTTCTTTTATTGGCACTCCTGTCCCAGATGAAGCTGCGCTAGGCAAAGTATTAGATGAAGTTACATATGGATATGTCCCGTGATCAACGTCTAATAGAACACCTTGAGCGCCTTCAAATAGAATTTTTTTTCCAAGACTTTTTGCCTCTCTAAGAATTTTAGAGGTTCTATCAACATACTTTAAAATTTGTTTTTTATATGAATCTATTTCGTCTTTTATTTCTTTTTCAGTTAATAATTTAGAATTTAATCCTGCTAGTATAATGTTGTGATAATCCAATACGTTTTTTATTTTTTCTTTCAATACTCCTTTATTGGGCAGATCGGAAAAGCGAATAGCTCTTCTTCCAACTTTATCTTCATATGCAGGTCCAATTCCTCTACCAGTGGTTCCAATCTTGTTAGGACCCTTTCTATTTTCTCTAATTTCATCAATTTTTTTATGAAAATTAAAAATTATAGAGGCATTTTCAGAAATTCTTAGGTTTTTTTTTGTAATTTTAATGCCAGCTTCATTTAGCTTTCTGATTTCCTCAAGAAGCGCAGAAGGGTTAACAACGACACCATTTCCAATTATTGAAATTTTATTTTTTCTAATTATACCAGAGGGAATCAAACTAAGTGCTATCTTTTTTTTATTAATTACAATTGTGTGACCAGCGTTATTTCCTCCTTGAAATCTGACCACAACATCAGCTTGATTTGATAACCAATCAACAATCTTCCCTTTTCCCTCATCACCCCATTGAGCTCCAACTACAGTTACATTTGACATTTAAGTAACCTTAAAAATTGAGTTTTCGAAAAAATAATACTGACATTTTTGGTTTTTTGCTTCTTTGGATAATTGTGACTTGTTAAGCATTTTTATTGATTTTATTACAATCATATTTTTTTTTTTTTGAAGTGATTTAATTTTTTTAAATTCTAAATTATGCTGAACCATTATTCTACTTTTGGTTTTTTTTTTTATTTTGGACTCTAGAATCAAGTTCTCCAAGAAACCTGAAAAACCTGCACACAGTTCGGATTCTACACTATAACCACCTCCAGTAATAAGTTCTTTAGAATTTTCAGAATATATTCTAAAACAAAACCCCTTGTGATAGCTTGATTCATCAATTTCCAAAGGATCAATAATTATTTCGTGTCCTGTAAATTCATCTTTAATTTTTTTTATTTGAGAAATAAAACCATATACTTCTGACTTAATATTTTTTGGAAATTTATATTTTTTTAGTAAATCTTTCTTTTCGTCAATGTTTCCAACACAGTTGAGCAAATATTCTGACATCTCAAATAAATCATTAGAAATATTTTTTAACTCAGATAAATTTTTATTTCTATAACAATTCTTTAGTATTTCATAATCTGATTTTTTAAGCTTAAAATCCTGTGAAATTAGACTTATTAGATTGGGCATAGAGAAATTAATTATAAATTTTTTTATTTTTAAGTTATTCAGAAACTCGATTATTAAGTTTATTATTTCTATTAAACAAAAATTTTTGTCGACTCCTATAACTTCAGCTCCAATTTGAGTAAATTGTCTTGATAGATTAATATTATTATTTTTAACTTTCAATATGTCGCCTGTATAACACAACCTCAAAGGTCTTTGATTTTCAACTAGAGATCCACATGCTATTCTTGCAACTTGCATGGTTATATCTGAGCGTATTCCCATTATTTTCTGTGTCAAAGGATCCATAACCCTAAAAGAATCAATATTATCGGAGTCTTTTGTAAGAAAAAATAAAGAATTTTCAAACTCAACAAGTGGAGGTTTCACCATCATGAAACCATTTGACATCATAAGATTTATGAAAAATGAATTTATCTGGTACTCTAACTCTGCAAGGTCAGGCAGACCATCTCTAAATCCCTCTGGTAAAAGTTGACTTTTCACTTGTTCATTTAAATTTATTAAAACACCAATCTAACCAATTTGTGAGTGCAATTAAATCGTTTTTTTTAATAGTAGGGCCAGTCCATATTCTTATTCCTGGATCAGCTAATCTATAATTTCGGATATCATATGCAATTTCATTGTCACTTAAAAATTTAAACATTTTCTCATAATTAGTGTTTTTTTTAAAAACTAAATATACGGGAGAAATAGCCCTGTATTTTTTATTTTTAATGAAATTAACCACAAATTCGTTTTTATCAGCCCACTTATCAATGACTGATTTGTTATTTTTACAAACATTTATACCATTAATTAAACCTCCATTTTTTTCATAAATATCTAAACATTGTGCTAAATCAGAGATAGTAAGTAAAGATGGGGTATTAATAACGAAATTATTTTTTAAAAAGTCAAATATTTTTGGTACCGGTCTCGACACAGCACTAGCAATTGCTTTAGGACTCATAACTATTACACCATGCTGGGATTCCGAACCAAGAGCCTTTTGCCATGAAAAAACAGAAACATCAATTTTATTCCAGGGTATATCATAAATGAAGGCTGCAGAGGTGATATCACTTACTACAATACCCTCTCGCTTCTCGCACAAAAAATTCAAATTATTAATTGACATTCCAGTTGTTGTTCCAGTCCACACAAAAAAAAAATCATTTTTCGATGGAATATTTTCTAAAGATGGGAGAGTACCATCAAGACTAATTCTTGCATCAACCTTTAAATTCAATTTTTTGAGATCTTTCAACCATTCAACTCCCCAGTAGTCATAAACTATTGATGTTATTTCTCTTTTACCAAACAAATTCCATATAACAGCCTCCATTGCACCTGTACATGAACCTGGCATAAGAAAGATTTTGTAAGATTTTGGAATCTTAAGAATTTTTTTAATTCTGATAAGTTGCTTCTCTACAAAAATCTTGATTTCACTAGCTCTGTGATATCGACCCAGATATTTTTTGTTGAGGTTATTTAAACACCATCCATCTGGTTTTTTTGTCGGACCACAAGAAAATCTTGGGTCTTTTGGTTTGTCAGGATTAAGATTCTTCATACATCATAAAATATTGGGAAAGTGATATAAAAAATTAGCCAACATAAAATTGTTAGTGGAAGACCAAATTTTACATAATCAATAAACTTATAATGACCAGGACCCATTACTAATAAATTCGTTTGATATGCCAAAGGTGTTAAAAAAGAGGTATTTACTGCAAAAATAAGAGCTATTGCCAAGACCTTTGGATCCACTGAAAGTTTGTCTGCTATATCAATTGCAATTGGTGAAAAAAGAACAGCGCAAGCATTGTTAGAAATAAAATTTGTAGTTATTGAAACGAAAACATAAAAACACAAAATTATTGTCATTGGTGAAGATCCTTCCAAAATCTGTAAAAGAAACTCAGATAAAAAATTTGCAGTTCCTGTAACTTGAATTACTTGTCCCAAGGCTAAAGATGTAACAATTAGCAGTAGAAGATTGTTGTCAATACTTCTTATTACTTGTCTGATAGTTAAAACTTTAAAAAAGAGTATTGAAACCACTCCCAAAAGAGAAGCTACAACCAGAGGTAAAATTTCAAGAGCTCCTAATGCAATTACAGATAAAAAAATAAGTAAAGATCTATTTGCTATCTCCTTATTTGAAATTTCAGAGGTGGCCCACTCCATTGGAAGGAGATCATTTTGATTTCTCAGATTTTTTATTACTTCCTTATTTCCCTGAATAAGAAGAGTGTCACCAGGCTCAAGAGGAAGTTCTCCCATTTTTTTTGTAATAATTCTTGATTTCCTTTGCAGTCCTATTACTAAGCAATTGTACCTATACCTAAAACTAACATTTTCAATAGTATTTCCAACTAAACTCGAGGAAGGAGTAACCATAGCTTCAGTAATCAACTTGTTATCAATAGTTTCTTCGCTTTTTTCTGCGTTCCCTAAAGAAACAATGTCTTTACTTAATATTTCAGTAAGTTGTTCGCGGCTGATTGAAACAACCAATATGTCCCCTTTTTCTAAGATAAAACTCTCAAATGGACCATGCTCAGCATGTTCACCTCTTTGAATCATTAAAACTTTTATTTTTTCTAAACCAGGAAACTTTCCATCCAGAGTGTTTTTTCCAATTAGTGCTGATTTTTCATTAATAACAACTTGGGTTATAAAGTTATTTTCTCTGTTATCTAATAATTCATTTGATTGAGGAGATCTATCTTTAAGAAATACATCGAATTTTGAAAAAATTATTACATACATAAAACCTGAAAAGGCAATAATTGAACCAGCTAAAGTAAAATCAAAAAAACCAAGAGTTACGTTGGAATAAGTTTTCAATGAATCTGAAACCAAAAGATTTGTACTCGAACCAATTAAAGTTGTCATTCCACCCAAAATTGCCACGTAACTCAAAGGCATTAAAAATCTTCCTAACGAAGAATTCATATTTTTGATTATTCCTTGTAGGATTGGTATGAAGATTATTACAACTGGCGTGTTGTTTATAAAAGCACTCAAGATCAAGACCAGCATTAAGCAAAAGATAATTATTATGTTTGGCTTATCAGGAAATAATCTTGTTAATGAAGACAATACATTGTCAAGAGCCCTTGTTTGTACTACACCCTGACCGAGTATCAGCAGACACAAAACTGTTATCAAAGATGTATTACTAAAACCCTTTAAAATTGTTTGAGGATTGAGGAGATTTTTACCATCTTGATCTAAATAGGGAAAAAATGAAAAAAATATAAGTAAAAAGGTAAGAATAACAATTGATTTTAAGACAATGGATAAATTATCTAATGCGTAGAAGAACATACTCATTACAACTATAATGAGACTTAAGTAAACAAAAACTTCATTAGATAAAAAAAACATAATATTGGAAAATTATTTAAATTGTCTAGTTTACATTTTAACATTATATTAGAATCATAGAATGCTAAAAATAATATTTTTAAGAAACCGATGTTAAGAAAAATTAATAAAGCAAATAACAAAAAAAGTATATCTGATAGCTTATCTACTTTCAAAAAGCTCCCTAAATCTAAGAAAGTTTACTTCCAAAGCAAAAAATTCAAAGATGTTAAAGTTGGCATGAGAGAAATTACACTTGAAGATAAAGATATTAAAAATTTAATTGTTTATGATACATCTGGTTTTTATTCAGATCAAAACTATAGTCATAATTACGAAAAAGGTCTTAAATCAATTAGGTCAACTTGGCTTCATAGTAGAAAGGGAATCAAAGAATCATCTAAAATCGACCTAAAATTTCTTGATCACTCTAAATGCAAAGTAAGAACTTTTCCTTCAATACCGGAAAAAATTCTTAAACGAAGTAAAAACAGTGAAATTACCCAGCTTTATTTTGCTAGAAATAACATTATCACAGAGGAAATGGAATATTGTGCAATCAGAGAAAATGAAGGTAGAGAAAAATTAATTGGAAAATTTGTTAATAAAGAGGACATTGTTACTCCGGAATTCGTAAGAAGTGAAATTGCTTCAGGAAGAGCCATTATCCCTTCAAATATTAACCACAAAGAGCTAGAACCAATGATTATTGGACAAAACTTTCTGGTAAAAATAAATGCAAATATTGGAAATTCTGCGGTGATATCGGATGTTTATGACGAAGTCGAAAAATTGATCTGGTCGATTCGCTGGGGAAGTGATACTATCATGGATTTATCTACAGGAGATAACATTCATTATATAAGAGAATGGATAATAAGAAATTCTCCTGTGCCAGTTGGAACTGTTCCTATTTATCAGGCTTTGGAAAAGGTAAATGGGGTGGCTGAGGACCTAAATTGGGAAATATTCAAAGAAACCTTAATTGAACAAGCAGAACAGGGAATAGACTATTTTACAATTCACGCAGGAGTGAGACTTCCATTTATTCCAATGACTGTTGATAGACTCACTGGTATTGTTTCAAGAGGTGGTTCAATTATAGCAAAATGGTGTCTTGCACATCACAAAGAGAATTTTTTATACACCAATTTTGAAGAGATTTGTAGCATAATGAAGGATTATGATGTTTCATTTTCCCTAGGAGACGGATTAAGACCTGGTTCTATTCATGATGCAAATGACGAGTCACAATTTGCAGAACTAAGAACACTTGGTGATTTAACTGAAATAGCTTGGAAATACAATGTTCAAGTAATGATCGAGGGACCGGGTCATGTACCAATTCAAAAAATTAAAGAGAATGTAGACTTACAGAAAAAGTATTGTAAAAATGCACCATTTTATACACTTGGTCCCCTGGCAACCGACATTGCACCTGGTTATGATCACATTACGAGTGCAATTGGTGCAGCCATGATAGGTTGGTATGGGACCTCTATGTTGTGTTATGTTACACCTAAGGAGCATTTAGGACTCCCAGATAAGGAAGACGTTAAAATTGGGGTTATCACATATAAAATTGCTGCACACGCCGCAGATTTGGCTAGAGGTAATAGGGGCGCTTATTACAGGGATTATCTTTTGTCAAAGGCAAGATTTGAATTCAGATGGAGAGATCAATTTAATCTTTCACTAGACCCCGAAACAGCAGAAAACTTTCACGATCAAACCTTGCCATCTGAAGGAGCAAAGGTGGCACACTTCTGTTCTATGTGCGGTCCAAAGTTTTGTTCGATGAAGATTTCTCAAGAAATAAAAGATAAAAGTGCGCAAGGTAAGAAAGATATGTCAAAAAAATTCAAAGAACTCGGTGGTGATATATACCTTAGATCATAACCAATGTCCTACTGGACCATATTTAAGATTAAATTTAGGTGCATTTAAAATAAACTTTCTTGTGAGATCCTTTGAAAGTTCAACTGATTTTTTTAACGAAAATCCTTTTGCTAAGTTTACAGCAAGTGCTGATGAAAAAGTACACCCTGATCCGTGAGTATTTTTACTTAATATTTTGTTTGAAGCAAATTTTTCTACTGGTCCTTTATCAACAAAAAAATCTTCGCATTGATTTAATTTTTGTCCTCCGTCAGTTATTACAACCTTAGCTTTAAATTTTTGAATAAATTCTTTAATAATTTCCTCAGTAGAAAGTTTTCTATTGTACTTTATTTCTGAAAGAATCTTGGCTTCGTTAAGATTAGGCGTAAAAACTGGGCTTATTTTTGCAATAGTTTTATAAATTAATAAATAATTTTTGGAATTATTAAATTTTTTGTTAGTAGAAGACTTAAATATAGGATCAACTACAACAGGAACTTTAGAATCAAACATTCGTAATATTTGATAGATCGTTTTTGCTTGAGAAACACTACCTATCAATCCAATCTTAATGCAATCAATTTCATAATCCATCATAATTGAGTTAATTTGGGACTTTATATACGTTTTGGGTAATTCATATATTTTAAAAACTCTCTTTGAATTTTGCGAAGTAATTGTTGTAATACAAGTTAAACAGTAAGCTTTTAATGCTTGGCAGGTTTTTACATCAGCTTGAATTCCAGCACCACAAGTATTATCACTGCCTGCTATTGATAACATTTTGAGGATTTTATCTTTTTTCATCTAATTTCTGTATTTCAATTAAAACTTCCTTAACCACCTCAGCGACCAAATTTCTAGATTCGGCTTGTACCATTAGTCTTAATAAATTTTCTGTTCCAGACTTTCTTAATAAAACATCACAATTATTAATTTTGGAGTAATTATTCAACAAGGCATTAATTTTTCTATCTTGAATAACGATGTTAGGATCAATAGAAACCCTATAGTTTACTAATTGTTGTGGAAACTTATCAAATAAATTTTCATGAAGGTCAGAAAGCGATGAATTACTCTCATTTATAATCTCTAATATCGTTAGAGCTGTGAAAAGTCCGTCACCGCAAAAAGAATTATCAGAGAAAATAATGTGCCCAGACTGCTCTCCCCCTAAAATACAACGATTCTTTTTCATGAGCTCTACAACATATCTGTCTCCTACGTCCGAAAGATAAAATTTGATTTTTTCTTTGGAAAAAAAATTTCTCATACCTAAATTTGACATTTTCGTACTTACAACTGAATCGTTTATTAACTTTTTTTTATTTTTATAGAATAAAGCTAAAATTGCTAAAATGTAGTCACCATCAACGATTTCTCCCTTTTCATCACAAAAAATAACTCTATCAGCATCACCGTCGAATGATACACCAATATCAGCTTTTTTCTTAAGGGTTCTATTTGAAATTTCCTGAGGAAATGTTGCACCACAATTTTTGTTTATATTTTTACCATTTGGTTTAACACCATAACACGAAAAGTTCAAATTCAATTTTCTAAAAATATTTGGTGCTATACTGCTCAAGGATCCATTAGCGCAATCAAATAAAATTTTTTTTTTAAAACTTTTTAATATTGAAAACCTTTCAAATAAAAAATTTTCATACTCCATATGACTTACATTATTTTTTTTTACTTTAAAAGTTTTTTCGTAATTGTGTTTTGTAAAATTTATATTCTTTTCAATTTTAAGTTCATCATTGTCACAAAGTTTTTCGCCTTTCTTGTCAAAAATTTTGATTCCATTATCCATATATGGGTTATGAGACGCTGAAATCATTATTCCTAAGTCATAATTAAATTTTTTTGTATTAAATGACAATATTGGGGTGGATACAACACCTAATGAGTTACACTCAACTTTCACTTTCTTGAATCCAAAAATGATATCTGATTCAATCGATTGCGATGATTCTCTGGTATCCATCCCAATGAGAACTTTCTTTACATTACTGAATGTTAGTTTTATTGCTTTTGTTAAATTATAAAAGAAAGTGGGTGTGATTGGAAATTCATTAAAAACCCCTCTTATTCCATCTGTACCAAAAAACTTTTTTTTCATCTATTAAATAATCTTTCAAACACAGTTAAAGCTTGATATATTTCTTTAACATCGTGAACTCTATGGATTCTTATTCCTTGACTCATCCCTAGCAATGTTGCTGCCGAAGTGCCGCCTAGTCTCTCTTCGGGCTCAGATTTATTTGAAATTGATTCAATAAATCTTTTTCTAGAAACTCCTAGCATTACAGGAACTCCAAGAGAATGAAAAACTGATAAATTTTTAATAAGTTTAATATTTTGAATATAGTCTTTTCCAAAGCCGATTCCTGGATCAACTATTATATTATCTTTTTTCAAACCAGATTTGGTTAAAAATTTAATCCTTTTTTCCAAAAAATCGTATACATCTAAAACGACATCATCATATTTATTTCTTTTCATCATTGTTAGAGGAGTTCCTGGCATATGCATAACTATAACTGGTGTGCAATACTTTTTAACCACATCAAGGCTTTTTTTATCATTTTCAAGAGCACTCACGTCATTAATTATCTTTACACCAGATGCTATCCCAAACTCCATAGTTGAAGAGTTTCTCGTATCTAACGACAAATCTATTTTTTTAAAATTCAATCTTTGAATAACTGGAATTACTCTTGAGATCTCTTCTTGCGTACTTACTGGCTTAGCACCTGGTCGTGTTGATTCTCCACCAACATCAATAAAAGAAGCACCGTCATTTACCATTTTTTGAGCATTTAAAACGGCTGCAGACAAATCTAGGTTAGTGCCTCCATCAGAAAAACTATCAGGAGTTATGTTTAAGATTCCAAATATTGAAATTTTCTTGTTTTTGAACACTAATCTCTTGAGAATTTTGTTTTTATGCTTCAGATTGTTATATAGATCACATACATTTTTATTTTTTTCAAAAACTTTAAAAAACTCTGGTAAGTTATAAATTTCTTTTTCAATCTTTGATTTTCGACGAATAATAACTTCTATTTTGTTAAAAAATATATCTTGTATCAAAGTCGCATTTTTTTTTTTTTTTAAGGCGAATCCATCTTCATAACTTAGCGGAGAAAGTGGTCGTAAATAGTATTTAACTTTGGATGAAATCAAGCTATCTTATTATTAAGTTGCGGCAGGATTAGGGTTGAGTCCTAAATTCCTTCTTTTTTTACCTTCCTTATCACTTCCAAGTGGGATAGAAGTTTTCTTTTTAGATGTTGTACCATCATTATTTTTATTATTTGGTTTTAGCTTACCTTTATTAATTAGCTGTTTAACATCATCCCCAGATAACGTTTCAAATTCTAGAAGAGCTTTTGCTAAATTATGTAAATGTTTTAAGTTTTTTTTAAGAATCTTTCTAGCATGGGACTCTGCATTATCAATAAACTTTCTAATTTCTTGATCAATGAGCTTTGCTGTTTCATCTGACATACTCTTTCTTTGTGTAACAGACCTTCCTAAAAATACATCTTCCTCATTTTCAGAATACCTAAGTGGACCTAGAGCTTCGCTCATCCCCCACTCTACAACCATGGCTCTGGCTCTTTGTGTTGCCTGAAGGATATCGTTGGACGCTCCAGAAGTAATGTTTTCTTTTCCAAAAATTAGTTCTTCTGCTACTCTGCCTCCAAATATCATAGCGAGTTTAGCTTTCATCTCAGTTTTAGTTTCAGAGTACTTATCTCGTTCTGGAAGATTCATTGTCACTCCAAGTGCTCTTCCCCTTGGGATAATTGTTACTTTGTGAAGAGGGTCGTTTCCAGGTGTAAAGATACCAACCAATGCGTGGCCAGCCTCATGATATGCTGTTAACTCTTTTTCTTTAAGGGTCATAACCATTGATCTTCTCTCAGCTCCCATCATTACTTTATCTTTGGCATCTTCGAAGTCCAGCATTGTAACTAATCTTTTGTTTCTTCTAGCAGCTAAAAGTGCGGCTTCGTTCGACAAGTTTGCCAGATCTGCTCCGGAAAAACCTGGGGTTCCTCTTGCTATTACTTTTATATCAACGTCTGGAGCAAGAGCTAACTTTCTTGTGTGAACTTCAAGGATTTTTGTTCTACCTACTATATCTGGATTTGGTACAACTACTTGTCTATCAAACCTTCCTGGTCTCAAGAGAGCAGGATCAAGAACATCAGGTCTGTTTGTGGCTGCAATTAGAATGACTCCCTGAGTGGAATCAAATCCATCCATCTCAACTAATAGTTGATTGAGAGTTTGTTCTCTTTCGTCGTTGCCTCCACCTAGTCCAGCTCCCCTGTGTCTTCCAACTGCATCAATTTCATCAATAAAAATGATACAAGGCGCATTTTTACGACCCTGTTCAAACATATCTCGCACTCTGCTTGCACCAACACCAACAAACATTTCGACAAAGTCGGAACCTGAAATTGAGAAAAAAGGAACGTTAGCTTCACCGGCAATCGCTCGTGCTAACAATGTTTTACCTGTTCCTGGAGGACCAACTAATAGAGCACCTTTGGGAATTTTTCCGCCTAACCTTTGAAATTTAGTTGGATCCTTAAGAAACTCAACTATCTCTTCCAATTCGCTTTTAGCTTCGTCAATACCAGCTACATCAGAGAACGTAACTTTATCTTTATTTTCATTTAGAAGCTTTGCTCTAGATTTTCCAAAACCCATTGCTCTACCGCTCCCGGATTGCATTTGTCTCATGAAGAAAATCCAAACGCCAATAAGGAGTAGCATTGGAAACCAAGAAATTAAAATATCAATTAAACCGGGTGAACCCTTATCTAAAGGCAAAGCGTTTATTTCAACGCTATTATTTTCTAATTTTTCTATAAGATTCATATCATTAGGAGAATATGTTGAAAAATAGGAGCCGTTAGAATATTCACCGGTAATATTATTCCCGCGGATTTCAACTCTGGCTACGTTCCCATTTTTAATTTCAGTTAAAAAATTTGAGTATGAAATAGGTGAGATTTTTCTCGATGCATCGTTAGCTTTGTAAAAATCAACAATTAGAAAAACTAAGAAGCCAATTAACAGCCAAATTGCAACATTTTTAAGTAAATTGTTATTCATTGATTAAATATAATTATATATATTTTTATCTCAATATAATATTTAAAAATTTTTTTTTGTTAACGGAATTTTTGGCTCTAAGCTTACCGAGATCCCATAGTTCTTCATTAATTCTCTGCTGGTTAAAAATGGAATAATCATTTTGTTTTTAAAGCATAGAACAGGTAATGTCTGTAAAATATCATATGGAATGTTTTTTGATTTTCTCATCAGTTCGTAATGTTTTTTTAATTTTAACCAAATAACATTATTTAAAATGCAACATTTTAGGTCAAAAAAAATGGAGTTTATTAAAAATCTATTGTCCCAGATAACAGAATGTCCTTTTACGATAATACGTTGCTTTGAATTTAACTTTTTTGTTTTTTCAAATTCCCTGTAAATATAAATCTCATCTAGTGAACATTTAATAATACAAGAATGAAGAGTAAATTTAATATTTGTAAGTTTAAGATATTTGTCTAAAAAAAATTTTATTGATCTTGATCTAGGTGAATAAATACTCCCAGAACAGGTAACTAATATTCTCTTTAAAATTTCAATCTGAAAATATTTGTTTTGATATTTAAAATTTTTTTTGTTTATTGTAAACTTACCGTATTCATCAAATTTGAGACTTTTTATGAAAAATTCAGCTAATTTTATTTCAAAAGACTTATTTTCACGCGATTTTACTTTGAATTCTTTGTAAAGTTTGAATTTATTGAATCTGCTTAAACTTCCTATACAGTTTCTAACTCTCACCCTTTCAAAGTTTTCATTTTGATTGCTTGAATCTTTAAACCATTTCAATTTATTTTTCTCACATGTTTCGATTAATCTTGACTTCCTTACATTAATTAATGGTCTAAAAATCTGAACTTGATCCTGAGTATTTTTGACAGGAATTCCTGACAAATTAGGAGTCAACGAGTTTCTTTTTTTTTTCATGAAATATGTCTCTAGAGAGTCATCAAAATGGTGAGCAGTCATAAGAGTCAAGATTGTTTTTTTTTTACAATAGTTAATTATTTTTTTGTATCGCATTTCTCTAGCACTCTGCATAATTGAGCTTTTAGGTTTTTTTTCGTTCCATGTTAATATTTTATAATCAATTTTAAGTTTAGATGAGATTTCTTTGGCATATTGTAATTCAAGAGACGATTCTTTTCTTAATTTATGATCAAAATAGATACACGTTAAAAGTCCATCTCGATTTTTTATCCAATTATTCATTAATAGCAACAGTGCTGCGCTGTCAGATCCACCTGAAAAACTTACTGCAACGGATGGGTTTTTTTCATATACAAAAGAATGTTTTTTTAATAAAGATGAAAATTCTGCATCAGTAATTGCTTGGCTCACAACCTTTTATTCCTCGGGACAATTTAATTTTTTTCTCTCTTCTTGGGATCTTTCCAAAACATTTTTAGGTGAATTCTTGTATTTTACTTCAAGTTCATAAAATGCACTACAAGCTTCATTTTTTTTATTTAGATTTGAAAATGAAAGACCTAATTTTAGGAGATTGTCAGGACCTTTAATAGAATCTGGAAAATTTGCAAATCCCTCACCAAACTCAATAACGGCTTGCTGAAAATTTTTTTTTGCATAATAAACTTCCCCAAGCCAGTATTGAATATTTGGCATCAAATCTTCAGGCTCAATTTTTTTTAATTGCAATAACTCTTCCTCTGCATTTTCATACTTATTTGCCCATAATAATTTAATTGCATTTTCGTATTTTTTTTTTATTTCTTCCTCGTTTAAGTTCGGCATACTTGTTGCAATTTCAGATTTTTCTTCTCTTTTATTTGATCTTTTATCTTTGTCTAAGACGGGAGATTCTT
>CACFSX010000013.1 GCA_902569095.1 uncultured Alphaproteobacteria bacterium | reverse complement strand
TTTTTTAAGAAAAAGATGGTATATGTTTGTTCTTTTGGAACCGAGTCAGCAATAATTCTCCACATGATATCTGAAATTGACAGATCATTACCAATTATTTTATTAAATACAAATTATCTCTTTAAAGAAACTATTGAGTACAAAAATTATTTAATTAGTAAGTTTGATTTTTCTAATTTCAAAGAAATTTATCCAAGTGCAGATGATTTGAAAAATAGTGATAAAAAAGGAACTCTGTGGGAAAAAAATCCTGATCTGTGCTGTAATATCAGGAAAGTTTTACCATTGCAAAAAGAATTAGTCAAATATGATGCTTGGGTATCAGGAAGAAAATCATACCATAATGGAGAAAGAAAGAATTTGGAGTTTTTTGAATATATCAACCAAAAGATAGTTATAAATCCACTTGCACAAGTTGAAAAAAACTTTGTAAATTCGTATTTTGAAAGTAATAAGATTGAAAGACATCCACTTTATGAAGCTGGTTACTTGTCAATAGGATGTACTCATTGCACAATAAAATCTTCTGTAATTGAAAACCCAAGATCAGGAAGATGGGCAGATAAAATTAAAACAGAATGTGGCATTCATTATAATTTGAAGAAATAAAATGCACCGTAATCTAAGAAAATTAGAAAATGAAAGTATATACATTTTTAGACAAGCCTATAGATCAATTCCAAATGTAGCCCTCTTATGGTCTTTGGGAAAAGATTCAAATGTGATGTTGTGGCTTGCTTTTAAAGCATTTCTAGGAAGGATACCTTTTCCACTTGTTCATGTAGACACAGGAAAAAAATTTAAAGAAATGTATTCTTTTAGAGACAAATACGTAAAGAAATGGAAGCTAAATTTAATTAAGGGGTCTTGTCCTTCAATTGAAAAAGTTGATTCAACTTTACCACCCGCTGCTCGATCTGCTGCAAGAAAAACCGAGGGTTTAAGAAAAATAATAAAGGAAAAGAATTTCAGAGGAATTATAGCAGGTATTAGAAGAGATGAGCAAGGGACAAGGGCCAAAGAGAGAATTTTCAGTCCACGGTCTGACTCAGGAGCTTGGGATATTAAAAATCAACCACCAGAGTTTTGGGATCAATCAAATTTTAATTATCCTAAATCTGTTCACGTCAGAATTCATCCCTTGTTAGGTTGGACTGAACTAGACATTTGGGAATATATAAAATATGAGAAAATTCCAGTCGTAGATTTGTATTTTTCCAAAAATGGAAAAAGATACAGGTCATTAGGAGACGAAGATATAACTTCACCAGTCAAAAGTTCAGCTAAAACAATTGAAGAAATAATTGAAGAATTGAAAGTCAGTAAAACTTCTGAAAGATCAGGTCGGAAAATGGATCATGAAGAGGAGAATGTTTTTGAAAGATTAAGAACAAAAGGATATATGTAAGATGATTCAAAACAATGATTTTGATGTGCCAAAAATTGTGATTGTAGGACACGTAGATCACGGAAAGTCTTCATTTATTGGAAGGTTGCTTTACGACATCGGAGAAATACAAAAAGAGAAATTTGGAGAATTAAAAAAAGCAAGTAAGAAAAGGGGGGAGGAATTTGAATTTGCTTTTTTACTCGACGCTCTTCAGGACGAGAGGGACCAAGGAATTACTATAGATACAACGCGAATTTTTTTTAAAACAAAAAAAAGAAAATATGTTTTTATTGATGCACCAGGTCACAAAGAGTTTATAAGAAATATGATTACAGGTGCAGCCTCAGCGGATATAGCAATTTTGATTGTTGACGTTAAAGATGGTATAAAACAACAAACTAAAAAACACTCTTATCTTCTAAAATTATTAGGAATCGAAAAAGTAATAACACTCTATAACAAAATGGACAAAATTAGTTATTCAGAGAGCAAATTTTTGAATATCAAAGCAGAGCTTGATGAATTTCTTTCTAACATTGGAATAGAATCATATACTTCCCTTCCAATATCATCAAAAAAAGGAGACAATATTGTTTCTTTAAGTAAAAACATGAGATGGTACCACGGGCAATCATTTGTTGAGATTCTAGATGGATACAAGATTCAAGAAAATAATAAATCTGAATTCATAAGGTTTCCAGTTCAAGATATATATAAGTTAGGAGATAAAAGAGTTATTGTAGGAAGAATTGAATCAGGGAAAATTAAAAGTGGTACAAAGCTCATTTTTCTTCCCTCAAACGAGAGTGTTTATGTAAAAACTTTGGAAGTTTGGCCAAAAGCAAAGAAAGAATATGAGGTTGGGGATTGTATTGGTATTACACTTAGTGATGAAATTTTTGTTGATAAAGGGAATATGGGGTCAGATCTAGAGAGACCTCCGAAATTAACCAATAGATTTGAATCGCGAGTGTTTTGGCTTAGTAAATCAAAAATATTATTTAACAAGAAATATTTGATGAAAATTAATACAGGAGAGTATGAAGTTTCAATAAACAAAATAAAAAAAATTATTGATGTTGAAAGTCTTACTGAAAAAACAAAAATAAACGTTCAAAAAAATGATATTTGCGAAGTTGTGATTCATTCATCAGAATTAATACCAATGGACGATTATTCTTTTAATAAATCTACTTCAAGATTTTGTTTGCTTGATGAAAAGGAAATTGTTGCAGGAGGTATAGTGGATATTAGAAATTACCCTGATCAAAGAGAATATAAGGATAATTTTAAACAGAATATAGTTCCAGAAAATTATGCCGTTAGTGAAATTGATAGATCAATAAGATTTAATCATAGGCCAGGTATTGTTTGGCTTACGGGTTTATCAGGCGCAGGAAAAAGTACTATTGCAAAGAATGTTGAAAAAAGACTATTTCACAAAAATATAAACATTTTTTCTTTAGATGGAGATAATCTTAGAATTGGACTCAATAAAAATTTAAACTTTTCACCTGAGGACAGAACAGAAAATATCAGAAGGACTGCGGAGGTAGCTAATCTTTTTACTAAAGCTGGTTTTATTGTTTTAGTTTCCTTAATTTCTCCCTACAGGAGTGAGAGGAAAAAAGCCAGGGATATCAGACCAGAGATTTTCCGAGAGATATATATTGAAGCTTCCGTAGAAGTTTGTTCTAAAAGAGACGTAAAGGGACTTTATGCTAAAGCTATTAAAGGCGAAATCAAAAACTTTACAGGTATATCTTCACCATACGAACCTCCTGAAATGCCAAATTTAGTCATTAATACATCAAGATGTTCAGTTGAAGAGAGTGTTAGAAAGCTTGAGGAATATATTCTTAAAGAGTTTAGCTTTTAGAAAAGTCTTGACAAAAAAATTATAATATTTATGTTAGCAGTCATAATCATTGAGTGCTAAAAAGACTCATTACAAGAATTGTCTAAGAAAGGAGATTCATCATGAATTTTAAACCACTACACGACAGAGTTGTCGTAAAAAGAATTGACTCAGATGAAAAATCTGCAGGTGGGATTATAATCCCTGATACAGCAAAAGAGAAACCAAGTGAAGGCGAAGTTCTAGCCGTTGGACCTGGAGAAATTACTGAAGATGGAAAACCCAAGCCTATGAATGTTAAAAAAGGGGACAAAATTTTATTTGGTAAATGGTCTGGTACAGAAGTTAAGTTAGATGGTGAGGATGTTCTGATAATGAAAGAGTCAGACATCATGGGCATCTTAGAATAATTTAAAAAACAAGGAGAAAAAAATGTCAGCAAAAAAAATATCATACGGATCGGATGCAAGAGATTTAATGATCTCAGGTGTAGATGCTTTAGCTAACGCCGTGAAAGTCACATTAGGACCGAAAGGGAGAAATGTAATTCTGGATAAATCTTTTGGTGCACCAAGAGTTACTAAAGATGGAGTTTCAGTAGCTAAAGAAATAGAACTTAGAGATAAGTTTGAAAATATGGGGGCCCAAATGGTTAAAGAAGTTGCAAGTAAAAGTTCCGATTCTGCAGGTGATGGAACCACAACTGCAACAGTGTTAGCCCAAGCAATCGTCAAGCAAGGCGCCAAAGCAGTTACTTCGGGCATGAATCCTATGGATTTAAAGAGAGGAATTGATCTTGCAGTTGACAAAGTTTTAAATGACTTGAAATCTAAGGCTAAAAAATTAGGCTCATCTTCCGAAATAGCCCAAGTTGGTACCATATCAGCTAATGGAGAAGAAGAGATTGGCATGAAAATTTCTGAAGCTATGGACAAAGTTGGTCGTGACGGAGTTATCACAGTTGAGGAGTCAAAAACTAGAGATACAACTCTAGAAACAACAGAAGGAATGCAGTTTGATAGAGGCTATCTATCCCCTTACTTTATAACTGATGCAGAAAAAATGATTTGTGAATTTGAAGATCCATATATTTTGTTGAATGAAGGAAAGCTTTCCAACCTTCAAGATTTATTACCTCTTTTAGAGGCTGTTGTAAAATCTGGTAAGCCATTATTAATCATTGCTGAAGATGTAGAGGGAGAAGCCCTTGCCACACTGGTTGTTAATAAACTTAGAGGTGGCTTAAAGGTCGCTGCTGTGAAAGCACCAGGCTTTGGTGATAGAAGAAAATCCATGCTTGAAGATTTAGCCATACTTACAGGTGGGCAAGTTATAAGTGAAGAGCTTGGAATAAAGCTTGAAAATGTTGGAATCCAAGATCTTGGTTCGTGCAAAAAAGTAAGAATCGATAAAGAAGATACCACCGTCGTTAGCGGTAGTGGAAACTCTTCAGACGTTAAAGCAAGATGTGAGCAAATAAAAACTCAAATAGAGACTACTACTTCGGATTATGATAAAGAAAAACTCCAAGAACGGTTAGCAAAACTCTCTGGCGGAGTTGCTGTAATAAACGTGGGTGGATCAACCGAAGTTGAGGTTAAAGAAAGAAAAGATAGGGTTGATGATGCACTAAATGCAACACGCGCAGCAGTTGAAGAGGGGATAGTACCCGGAGGAGGTACAGCTCTACTTTATTCTATTAAATCATTAGACGGTCTCAAAGGCAATAACCCTGATCAAGACGCTGGTATTGACATAATTAGGAAAGCACTTGAATCGCCAGCAAGACAAATTGCAGAAAATGCTGGAGTTGAGGGTTCGATAGTAATTGGAAAATTATTAGAACAAAAAGATAGCAACCACGGATTTGATGCCCAAACTGAGTCTTACACTGATCTTGTAAAATCAGGGATTATTGATCCAGTAAAAGTTGTCAGAACCGCCTTAGAAAATGCATCATCAATAGCAGGTTTGCTTTTAACAACTGAGGCGATGGTTGCAGAAATGCCTGAACCAAAAGAACCAATGCCTCCAATGCCAGGTGCTGGAGGAATGGGCGGCATGGGCGGCATGGGCGGCATGGGTGGAGATATGGGCTTTTAATTTGCCGCGACATCTACTTTTATGTCTTAAATGTGAGAAAACCCAGTTGCAAAGTTCAACTGGGTTAAGGCTGATAATATAAACCCTCATCCATTTCGAGAAGTTCCAACCATGTTTCCTTATGCTCCTCCTCTATTTCTACGGAATCAAAGCCACACCTAATCAAAAATATATACTGATCAGGAATAATATGACCAGTAGCTCTAAGTTCGCCTGTAAAATTATGTTTCTTTCTTAACATTTTTGCAAAAGTATAAGGTCTTCCGTCCTTAAATGTTTTAAAATTTATTTGTATCATTGCTACTTTGGAAAGTTTGTCGTTTTCACACAAAATGCAAGCATCAGAACTAAATTCTATAGCAACATCGATTTCTTGCGCTTGGATGATATGCTCGACTTCTCTCCATTGTGAAATGGTAAGTATTGAACCATTGCTTATTTTTTTTTTTAAGAAATCTTGCTCTTTAATTTTTTTGTAATGATTCTTGTGTTCATGATTTTTCTGTAAAATTATCATACAAATCTTTTTTAAATTCTTTTATTCCAATTCTTCTAAAAACTGATAAAAAGTCTTCCCCTTTATTCTTTTTATGTTTTTTATAAGTATTAAGTATTTTTTCAATTGCGTCAATTAAGTCAGTTTCAGAAAATGATGGTCCAACTATTTCACCAATTGCTGCATCTTCTTTTGCAGAACCACCTAATGTTATTTGATAAAATTCTTCTCCTCTTCTGTCTAGTCCGAGGATTCCAATATTACCAACATGATGATGTCCACATGCATTAATACAACCAGAAATCTTAATTTTTAAATTCCCTATTTCTTTTTGTTTGCAATAATTATTAAAATGATTGCTAATTTTCTGAGATATCGGAATAGATCTAGCTGTTGCAAGCGCACAATAATCCATTCCTGGGCAACAAATTGTATCCGTTATTAATCCAAGATTGGGAGTTGCAAGATTTTCTTTTTTTAGCTGACTCCACAAATTAAATAGTTCTTTATTTGGAACATGAGGAAGAACAAGATTTTGCTCATGTGTTACTCTAATCTCACTAAAAGAAAAGTCTTCAGAGAACTTTGCAAGAGCTTTCATTTGATTGCTAGTCGCATCACCAGGAGGCTTTTTTGGCTCTTTTAAAGAAATTTGTACAATCGAAAATCCCTTAATTTTGTGAGGTATAACGTTTTGTTTGATCCAATTCTTGTATTCTTGATTATCCTCTAGAGGTATCTTATCAGAGCTTGATTTTAGAGGAGGAAGCCTAAAATATTGAAAAATTTCTTCGATACTTTTTTTATCAATTTCAAGTTCTTTATTGGAAAGTTTTGAGAAATTTTCTTCAACTAAAGATTTAAACCTTTCTATTCCTAATTCTTGTACTAAAATTTTAATTCTTGCTTTGTATATATTATCTCTTCGGCCCTCTTGATTATACGTGGTAAGAATAGCTTCAAGATAATTTAAGATATCTTTTTTTGGTAGGAAATTTTTTATTTTTTTAGCTATGATCGGGGTCCTTCCTTGTCCTCCCCCAACAAAAATTTCAAAGCCCACTTGACAATGTCTCTTGATAATTCTTATACCAATATCGTGAACCAGCATAGCAGCTCTATCCTCATCACATCCAATTACTGCAATTTTAAACTTTCTTGGGAGGAATGAAAATTCTGGATGAAAAGTTGACCATTTTCTTATGATTTCACACCATGGTCTGGGGTCTTCAATTTCATTTATAGTTAACCCTGCTAGATGGTCTGAGGAGATATTTCTTATACAATTGCCAGATGTTTGGATTGCGTGCATTTCAACAAGCGATAGTTCATTTAGTATCTCTGGCACATCTGGTAACTTTGGCCAATTAAACTGTATATTTTGCCTTGTTGTAAAGTGACCATAACCTCGATCATATTTATCTGCAATAAAAGCAAGTTTCCTGAGTTGCTTTGATGAAAGCTCTCCATAAGGTATTGCTACTCTAAGCATATAAGCATGCAACTGGAGGTATAAACCATTCATTAATCTAAGTGGTTTAAATTCTTCCTCAGTGAGCTTGCCCTCAAGCCTTCTATTAACTTGATTTTCAAACTGTTTAACTCTGCTTGCAATTATTTTTTTATCAGTATCTGAATATTTGTACATAACATCTATATTTTAATTGTGATCCCACAATTTCTGATTTTGTCTCTAAGAGTTTTAATATTTCCAGCATCATCGAGTTCAACAAATTTTGCAGAAACAATTTTGCATTTTTTTTCTTCTCTAATTGAAATTTCTTCATATTTGTTAATTTCATCTGCTTTTATTTTGATAGCCTCACGTGTTGAACTTGACCACCCTTTTTTTGTAAAAAAAACAACTTTTCCGGTTCTAAGTTCATTTGCTGAAAGCAAGAAAGCTTCTCCTTGAAGTTTTTTAACCATATTAAATCATATCCTACTAGTAAAAATATAGGGGAAATAAAATATTACAAGTATTAAATGTTTAATTATAATTACACAAAAAAATTATGTATAATATATTTTTTTAAGACTTGATAATACTTTTAAACTGAATACTTTATAAATTGACATGTTGGAAATTGACTCAAAATTATGGCCATTCACTGAAGCTCGAAAACTCTTAAAAAGAATTGAAGAAAAAGGAAAATCAGAGTGTATTTTTCAGACTGGCTACGGTCCTTCGGGTCTGCCACACATAGGAACTTTTGGAGAAGTCCTTAGGACATCTATGGTCATGAAGGCTTTCAAAAAAATTTCAGATATCCCTATGAAATTGTACGTGTTTTCAGACGATATGGATGGATTAAGAAAAGTGCCTCAAAATATTCCAAATTCAGAAATTGTTCATGAGCATTTAGATAAACCATTATCATCTATACCCGATCCATTTGAAGAATTTGAGAGTTTCTCTGAACATAACAACAATAAGTTGGTGAAATTTCTTGAAAAATTTAAATTTGACTTTGAATTCAAGTCTTCAACAGAATTATATAAAAATGGGAATTTCAACAAAGGGTTAGAAGCAATTTTTGATAATTATGATAAAGTAACAAATGTAATTTTACCAACACTCGGGAGAGAGAGAAGGAAAACTTACTCTCCTTTTATGCCAATTTGTAAGACCTCTGGAAAAGTTCTTCAAGTAAAAGTAAACAATTTAGATAGGAAAAATCACAGAATAGAATATTTTAATCCTGTTTCATCCCAAATAGAATATTCTTCAATTTTTAATGGAGAATGCAAATTGCAGTGGAAGGTAGACTGGGCTATGCGATGGTATGTGTTGAATATAGATTATGAAATGAATGGGAAAGATTTAATAGAGTCTTTTATATTATCTAGCAAAATAAATAGAATCATTGGGGGCAGACCTCCAAATAATTTCACTTACGAATTATTTTTAGACGAAAAAGGTGAGAAAATATCCAAGTCTATTGGTAATGGTATATCTGTTCAAGATTGGTTAGAATTCTCGCCACAAGAAAGCCTTGAATTATTTATGTTTCAGAATCCAACCAGAGCAAAAAGGCTTTATTTTGATGTAATACCAAAAATGACAGATGAATATTTGAAGTTAAGAAAAGATTTTGAAGATCTAGACGTTGATGAAAAATACAAAAGTCCTATTTGGTTTTTAAACAATGAAAAGGAATTTAATATTTTAGAAAACTTTTCCTTCAATATGATTTTAAACCTTGCAAATGTTTGCAACGCTGAAAGTTCAGAAATTCTTTGGGGCTTTATTGAAAACTATTATCCAGGTATAGATAGAAGGAAATTTCCTTTAATACAAAAACTTCTTGAATATGGAGTCGAGTATTATAAGAAATTTGTTTTTCCAAGAAAAAAATATAGGTCACCTAATGATCTTGAGAGAAAGGGTTTCATAAAACTAATTCAAACTCTCGAATCTCTTGATAATGATAGTGAAGCAGAGGATATCCAAACAAAAGTTTATGAAATAGGAATGGAATTAAAATTTTCTAACCTAAAAGATTGGTTTTCAGGGTTTTATCAAGTTATTTTGGGACAAGAGCAAGGGCCTCGGCTTGGCTCATTTATCAAATTTTACGGGTTAAAAAAAACCATTGAACTATTAAAAGAAAAAGTTAATTAAATGAACAAAAAGTTTCACTTTGTTTATAGAGTGTTCAGAAAAAAAGAATTAGATGACTTCAGAAAAAAAAAATTATTTCTAGGAAATGATTTGGATGTCAGTTCAGGTTTTATTCATTTATCTATGGACCATCAAATTGAAGATACCATTAATAAATATTTTAAAAAGGAACCGATTTATATTGTTAAATTTAAGGTTTCAGATTTGGAAGACTCACTGAGATGGGAAAAGAGCAGAAATAAAGAAATATTTCCGCATTATTATGGAATATTAAAATCAAGTTTAATAATTAAAATAACAAGTAAAGCAAACAATGAATTTTAAAACATTTTCAAAGTTTGTCGATTTTCTACCTCCAGAGTTTCTTCATAGTTTATTTATAAGTTTTCTTAAAACTCAATTTTATAAAAAAAATGAAAGTTTCGAAAATTTAAAAATTGAACTTTTTGGAAAGGAATTTAAGAATCCTCTTGGATTAGCTGCAGGATTTGATAAGAATGCTGAAGTTATACAAGGAGCTTTAAATTTAGGCTTTGGGTTTTTAGAGTTAGGAACCGTGACACCTATGCCTCAATATGGAAATCAAAAACCTAGGATATTTAAAATACCCGAAATTGAAGCTGTTATTCAAAGGCTAGGATTTAATAATAGGGGTGTTGAAGAATTTTTAGATAAATTAAAAAAAGCTCAAAAAATCAAAAGTATTTTAGGAGTCAACATTGGTAAAAATAAAAATTCGAAAGATTTTATTTCAGATTATCAATTGCTTTATAAAAAATTGGAAGCTTATTCAGATTATATTACCATAAACATATCTTCACCAAACACTCCAGGACTCCGAGATATTCAAGAAAAAGGAAATATTGAAAAGTTGATCAACAGTCTATCAACGATAAAAAAAAAAAAGCCAACCTTTTTAAAATTGTCTCCTGATTTATCTAGAAAAAACTTGGAAAATATATGTAAGTTAGTTATGAAAAATAAATTTTTGAATGGTTTGATACTAACAAATACTACCATTCAAAGAGATCAGCTTTATAAGAAGCCAGTAAAAAACTCTTGGAAGTTAGAAGAGGAGGGTGGTTTGTCAGGAACTCCACTTAGAGAAAAAACAAATAAAATTATTAGAAGTGTGTATGAGTTGACTAATGGAAAAATTACAATAATAGGTGTTGGTGGAATTTCAACAGGAAGAGATGCATTTGAAAAAATATCAATGGGTGCAAGTCTTCTTCAATTATACACCTCATTAATTTATCACGGTCCTAGTGTAGTCATGAGTATTCTTAATGATTTAAGTTGTTCTTTAAAAAGAAAAGGTATAAAGAATGTAATTGATTTAGTTGGAAAAAATATAAATTATGATTAATTTTAACCAAATTCAAAATCTCTCAGAAGTCCATAGCGAATATGAATGTTTTTTTATAGATTTATGGGGAGTAGTTCACAACGGTGTAAGTTTATTTGAAAATGTTAAAGAAACATTAAGAAGTTTAAAAAAAGAAAATAAGTCAATATTTTTTTTAACAAATGCTCCGAGAAGATCGAGTGTTATAAAGAAACAGTTATTAGAGTTTGGTTTACGTAAAGAATTATATGATGATGTTGTTTCTTCTGGGGAAATAACATGGCAAAAGTTAAAAGATAAAAAAGACTTGAAATGTTTTTTAATTGGCCCCCCTAGAGATTTTCATTTGGTGGAAGGTCTAGATGTTGAAGTAGTTAAAAATCCAAAATTTGTTGATTTAATTATAAATACGGGTCCGTGGGGAGATAAAGATTCACTTGAAAATTACAAGCCAATCTTAGAAGAGCTAGTAAATTATAATCCTTTAATGATTTGCTCTAATCCTGATAAAACTGTTATAAGAGGTGACAGGTTTATGATTTGTGCTGGTCTTCTTGCTGAATATTACCAACAAATTGGTGGTAATGTTGAATATTATGGTAAACCGTTTGCAGAAATTTATGATTTTACATATTCTTTAATGAAAAAAAAGAATGAAAAAATATTAGTTATTGGAGACTCCTTGGATAATGATATTAAAGGAGCAAATTTGCAAAATTTAGATTCATTATTAATAACTTCAGGTATTCACAGGGAAGTAAATAATCATAACGGTGTTGATAAAGAAGAATTAAATGATTTAATAAAAAAAAAAAAAAATTGTCCTAAATATGTTATGAGGCATTTAACTTTTTAAGAGGATAAACTTGGATAGAAAAAAATCATATAAAGGTTGGGAAGAAAAAGCATCTAAAGAACTTCACGATAAAAGCTTAGAAGACCATTTTTGGGAAACCCCAGAGGGCATTAAAGTTAAGCCTTTGTATACAGAGGAGGACTTAGAGAAAATTAACCACGAAATAGGTTTGCCAGGTCTACCTCCATACACTAGGGGTCCTCGAGCAACAATGTATACGAATAGACCATGGACTATTAGACAATACGCTGGGTTTTCGACTGCCGAGGAATCCAATAAATTTTACAAAGAGGGATTGAAAAATGGCGTAATGGGATTATCTGTTGCATTTGATCTTGCTACACACCGTGGATATGATTCTGATCACCCAAGGGTTTTAGCAGATGTAGGAAATGCTGGCGTCGCAATTGATTCAATTGAGGATATGAATCTACTTTTTGATGGAATTCCTCTTGATCAAATGAGTGTTTCAATGACAATGAATGGGGCAGTTATCCCGGTCTTAGCAAGTTTTATAGCTTCAGGAGAGGAACAAGGTTGCCCAAGAGAAAAATTAACAGGAACAATTCAAAATGACATCTTAAAGGAATTCATGGTTAGAAATACATTTATATTCCCTCCAAAACCAAGCATGCGAATTGTTGCAGATATCATTGAATATACATCAAAAAAAATGCCAAGATTTAATTCTATATCTATAAGTGGCTATCATATGCAGGAAGCAGGTGCGAATCAAGTCCAAGAATTAGCATACACTCTGGCTGACGGGAAAGAATACATAAAATCCGCACTCGAAAGAGGTCTGAATATTGATGAATTTGCACCAAGACTTTCATTCTTTTGGTCAATTGGAATGAATTTTTTCATGGAGATTGCAAAGATGAGAGCGGCAAGATACATGTGGTCAAAAATAGTAAAAGAGTTTAAACCGAAGAATGACAGAAGTTTGGCTTTGAGAACGCATTGTCAAACATCAGGTGTTTCGCTAGTAGAACAGGATGCATATAACAATATTGTGAGAACAACTATTGAAGCAATGGCAGCTGTTATGGGAGGAACGCAATCCCTTCATACTAATAGTTTCGACGAGGCTCTTGCTTTGCCAACTAAATTTTCTGCAAGAATTGCTAGAAACACTCAGTTAATTATTTCTGAAGAGACTGGTATTTGTAACGTAATTGATCCTTTGGCTGGATCTTACTACGTTGAAAGTTTGACATCTAGTATAGTTGAAGAATCTCAAAAACTAATAAATGAAATTGATGAAGTTGGGGGAATGGTTAAAGCTATTGAAATAGGAATACCAAAGATGAGAATTGAAGAGAGCTCAGCAAAAAGGCAAGCAAGAGTAGATTCAAACGAAGAAACAATTGTAGGCGTTAACAAATATAAACCTACCGAGAAGCAAGAAATTAACATTCTCTCAATTGATAATGAAGAGGTTAGGAAAAGACAAATTTCTAGATTACATGAATTAAAAAAAACAAGGAATAGTAAGAATGTTGAAAGTTTTATCGAAAAAATAAAAAATGCTGCAAGTAGTAATGGAAATCTTCTAGAAATTTGTATAGAGGCATCAAAAAATAGATGTACAGTCGGTGAAATGACATTAGCAATGGAGAGTGTTTTTGGAAGACACAATCTTTCTACTAAAACAATTTCAGGAGTTTATAAGAATACTGTGAAAAACGATGGTAAAATAGATATTATTGATAACGAACTTAGTAAATTTTTGAATAAAAAAGGAAGAAGACCTAGGATGCTGGTTGTCAAAATGGGTCAGGATGGACATGATCGCGGGGCTAAATTAATAGCAACTGCATTTTCTGATCTTGGTTTTGATGTTGATATAGGTCCATTGTTTCAAACTCCAGAAGAGGCAGCAAAGCAAGCAATAGAAAATGATGCACACGTGATTGGAGTTTCAACACTTGCTGCTGGTCACAAAACATTAGTGCCTCTACTTATGGAATCTTTAAAAAATAATGAAGCTAGCTATATAAAGGTAATTTGTGGAGGAGTTATACCACCAGATGATTATCCTTTTTTGTATGATCTTGGTGTTTCAAAAGTTTTTGGTCCAGGAACAAATATTCAAGAGGCAGCCATTGAAATAATAAATTTATTATGATATATTAACCAAATTGGTTAATAATGAAGCTTAAATCATATTTAAAATTATTTAAAATCTCAAACATAGATTTTTCAAAAAAAATTGGAATTTCAAATGTTTCACTTTCAAGGTATATAACTGGAGAGAGACTTCCAGAAAAAAGTATTCTTAATAAAATATTTAAATTAACAGAGGGATTGGTTGATGCGAATGACTTTTTTTTGAGCAATAGTCCATCTCATGATCTTTCTGAAATTCACAAAGAAGAGATAAAAAAAATGATTTTTAATATTAGAGAAGGAAAACTAAAAGACCTTGCCAAAGCAATTACATTAGTGGAATCTTCACTAAAACTTCACAATGCTCAAGCTGACTTACTATTATCCAAATTGAAACATAATAAAAAATCTTTAAGAATTGGTATTACTGGAGTACCAGGCGTTGGGAAATCTACATTTATTGAAACCTTTGGAATGTCTTTAATAGATCTTGGTTATAAGGTTGCAGTTCTAGCTATAGATCCTTCCTCGAAGAGAACTGGGGGATCTATTTTAGGGGATAAAACAAGGATGATGAAACTATCTGTAAATAAAAATGCTTTCATACGCCCCTCTCCCAGTCAAGGTAATTTGGGAGGAGTAGCAAAAAGGACTTCGGAATCAATAAGATGCTTAGAGGAAGCAGGATTCAATATTATTTTTGTTGAGACCATGGGCGTTGGTCAGGCAGAAACAACTGTTTATGATATGGTAGACATATTTTTAGTCCTTTTGCTACCCTCTGGTGGAGACGAACTACAAGGAATAAAAAAAGGAATTATTGAAATGGCAGATGTAATTATAATAAACAAAGCTGATGGTAACTTAAAAAATACAGCTGAAATAACTATGTCAGAGTATAAAAATGCGCAAAATATGATTTCAAATATAAGAGTAGATATTTCACCCGAAGTTTTTCTATGTTCATCCACAGAGTCAACTGGCATCAAAAAAATATGGAACTTTATAAAAAAATTTGAAAAAGTGAGAAGAGACAGTGGATCATTTTACAAAACTAGGGTTCAGCAACAGACTAAAGCCATTTGGAGGAATATTTCACTACAAAGTCAGGATCATATTGAGTATAAATTAAAATCAAAAGATTCAATAAAAAAAATTATTAAAGATGTAGAAAAAAATAATTTTGATGTTAATAATGCTTCAAGAATAATTTTTGATTCTATCTTTAAAAGTAATAGCTAATTCGAATATGGGTATTTGAAAAAGGTAAAGTAAAATGGTAAAAAAATGCAGTATTACTAAAAAAAAACCAATGTCTGGTAACAACGTAAGTCATGCTGTAAACAAAACAAAAAGAAGATTTTATCCAAACCTTCACAACGTTTCATTTTTCTCTGAAATATTAGGCAAAAAAATCAAACTTAAAGTTTCTTCCCGCGGGATCAAAACTGTAGAAAAAATAGGTGGAATAGATAACTACGTTGTTAAAACTAAGACGTCTGAACTTACTGAAGAAACAAAAAAACTGAGAAAACTTGTCCTATCCAAGTCTGCAAAATAATCAACTATCTTTTTTCTTTTAAAATTTCTGTAAGGTTATCTATTATTATTTCACCCAATTTCTCAACATCATCAATTGTAAAGGCTCTACTGTAATATTTAGAAACATCATGACCTATCCCAATAGCAATGATATCAATTGCTTTTTTTTTCTCTATTTCTGATACAACTTCCTTCAAATGATTATCAAGAATATTGGAATTATTTGATGAAAGGGTTGCGTCGTCTACTGGAGCACCATCAGATATTACAATTATAATTTTTTTTTTTTCATTCCTTTTTTTTAATCTATTCGATGCCCAAATTAATGCTTCGCCATCAATATTTTCTTTCAAAAGTCCATCTTTTAAAACTAAACCCAAATTTAGTTTTGTTTGATTCCATGGTGTGTCTGCATCTTTATACACAATATGAAGAAGATCATTTAATCTGCCTGGATTAGGATCTTTATTTTTTTTTTCCCAAAGCTTTTTTGATCTTCCACCTTTCCATTCTTTAGTAGTAAAGCCCAAAATTTCAACATTCACTCTGCATTTTTCCAAGGTCTTAGTTATTATTTCAGCTGTCATAGCTGATGTGACAATCGGTTTTCCTCTCATAGAACCAGAATTGTCAAGTAAAAGTGATACTACTGTATTTTTTTCAGTATTCTCGTTTTCTAATTTAAAAATATTTGAGTTATTAGAGTTTGCAATAAATTGAGAAAATCTTGAACTATCAAAGAATCCTTCATCCTGATCAAATTTCCAAGTGCTAAAATCAAGGGAATAAAGTAGTTTCTCGAGTTTTTTTGCAAGATTATTAATTAGTTTTGTATTGTCTTTACATTCCTCATCAAACTTTTGTCTAAGTTGTTTTAATTCTGGGTAACTAATTAATCTTTCGGCTTTTGTGAAAGTATCAAATTGTTTCGTAAATACTTTGTAATTCAATTCTTGTTTAATAAAAGAATTATTATAATTATTTTTGTCTGATTTGTTCGGGTTTGGTTTATCTTTATTTTGATCAACTTTCTTTAATTCAATCTTCTTGAGTTTTTCTTTTTCTTGTTTTTGTGAAGCATTTGTATCTATATTTGAACTTTCTTCAGGATCTTGATTAATATAATTTTCTTCTTCAATTTGGAAATGTTTAATTAATTTATTTACGTGAGAATAGAATTCATTCTCATCATCGATTACGTTTATTAAATTTTTTAATTCTTTAATATTTATTTTAGAAAATTCTCTTGGAATTTCCTCTTTAGATACTTGCTTATTCAGAAAAACTTTGAGAAAAAAATCAAACAAAAATGAATTGTAGTTTTTATTATTTGAAAAAAAAATATTTCTAAATTCAGGTAAGATTTGTTTTATATTTTTTTTACAGCCTTCGAATTCTCTGAAACCATATGATAAACATCTTGTGGTCGCAAAAACTTTAAATAAATTTTTTTTTTCCTCATTTGATGGACAATATTTATTGAAAGTTTTTGAATCAATATATCTCAGATTCAGAGATGCAATATCGTACCATCCCCTACTTAGAGGTTTATTGGAAAAATCGTTGTTTTCAAAAAAATTTGAATTTTTTGATTCATTGTTAACGAGCACTTGTTTTTCTGAAATTTTTTTGATTTTATTTTTTGATAAAGTCCTGGCAGATGTTTCTTTTGCATTTTCCATAATTTATTCAGAATTTGTTATCAATTCTCTTCCGAAACATCTTTGATAAAACTCATTAATTATTTTTTGATCATTAGGATCACATTTATTTAAAAAAGAAAGTTTAAATGCATGATCAATATCTCCAAATATTTCAAAATTTTCAGCCCACATTATGCATGTTCTTGGAGACATTATTACTGAAATTTCGGAACATTTGAATGCATCCCTAACCAGATTTGCTAATAAAACCATTTTAGAAATTGAATCATGGATTTTTTTGGTACTTTTTTTTATTTTATTTTTAATTATTTTTTCCTCGATCTCAGGTTTTAGAAAATTTAACGCACAAAAAATATTCCATCTGTCTAGTTGACCCTGATTTAAATTCTGTGTCCCATAATATAAGCCAGAAGTATCCCCAAGTCCGAGGGTATTACATGTCCCAAAAATTCTAAAGTAAGGATTTGGTGTGATAATAGTATTTTGATCTAAAAGTGTTAATTTACCTTCGGCCTCCAAAACTCTTTGAATTACGAACATTACATCTGGTCGACCAGCATCATACTCGTCAAATACCAAAGCAATCGGATTTTTAATTGCCCATGGTAGAAGCCCTTCTTTAAATGTTGTAACTTGCTTGTCTCCCTCCAACACAATTCCATCTTTTCCAAGTAAATCAAATCTGCTTATGTGTCCGTCAAGATTTATTCTTACACACGGCCAATTTAACCTTGCCGATATTTGTTCGATGTGAGAGGATTTCCCAGTTCCATGAAGACCTTGTATCAAAACTTTTTTATTATATTTGAAACCCATTAAAATTGAAGTGGTCGTTGCATCGTCAAAAATGTAACCATCATCAATTTCTGGAACCAAGTCGGACCTTTGTGAAAAGTAAGGCACCATTATTTTTTTAGAAACCCCAAATATTTTTGAAGCATCAATCTGCTTTGGTGAATCCAAATTCAAATTTTTATTTTCTAATAACATCAGCTTCTCGATAACTTTTTAGAATTTTGTATGCTTTATTGATTTCTTTCATTTTCTGCTCTTTATTGTTTATAGTATTTTTTACGTCTGGGTGATACTTTTTTACCAATTTTTTATATCTAGCTTTTAGTTGATCTTCACTAAAATTAGGCTTCAATTTTAAAATCGCTAATGAATTTTCAATTTGATCATTAAAACTATAATTTTGATTATTTTCAAATCTTTTTCTCGTTTTTCTAAACTTAATCTTTTGAGTGTTAAAAATAAAGTCAAATTCGAACTTAATTTTGGACACCGAGCCTTTGGAAAATGGCTTTGTTGGTTTTCCTTCAAAAATGTCATTTTTTTGGTATTCATAAATTTCATTTTGAGATTTTCCTGCAAAAAAATTCCATCTCTTATTATATAATTTTATATGTTTACTGCAAAATAAGTACTTTTCAGTACTATTTGGAGATTTTGGTGCAAAAAACTCTCCTGGCTCATTACAATTTTTTTCATCACATTTTTTGACTTCAGTTTTGTCAAAAAAAATATAACTGTCTGTTGATTTTTTTCTCATATTCTTTTTATTATTACATATATGAATGAATCGACAATTTACAAAAAACTCCACACTAAATTTAAACCATCTTTTTTAAAGGTTGAAAACGAATCGCATTTGCACAAAAACCACCCGCAAAGTCCTAAAGGAGGGAACTCACATTTTTACGTGGAAATTAAATCAAGCATTTTTAGTAACTTGCCTAGATTACAGAGCCAGAGAAAAATATACAAGGTTTTAGAAAATGAAATGAAAAGCTTTATACACGCTCTTAGGATTAAAATCTTAGATTAACTTCCATATCCTGTTCCAAACATGAATTCTTGGTGTTTTTTTAGTGAATCCTGCAGTTCGGTATTTGCATAATCATACAAATCTCTCATAGATAAAATACCAATGATTTTTTTTTTTTCTATTACTGGTAGATGCCTAAATCCTTTGGATCTCATAACATGAATTGCATCAATTGGAGTTTTTTTTGGAGAAATAGTTTGTACCTTTTTCGTCATTATAGTAGATATTAAAGTAGCCTTTGGGTCAAGATTTCTAGGTATAATTTTAAAAGCTATATCTCTCTCGGTAATGATACCAACAAGGTCATTTTTATTCTTTGAGTCGCAGACTAAAAGCGCTCCGCATTCATTCTTAAGCATGGTTACAGCGGCGTCATATGCTGAAGATTTGTGCCCAATTATTACCAATCTCTGATTAATTAGTACTTTTTCAAGTATCTCCTGAATAATCAATTTCAACTCCCCGACTAATTATAATACAAATTTAAAAAAAATTTAATTATTTTTTGAAATTTTTAGCATAAGTAATTGATTATTCTTTTTTGAAAGAATTTTAAACTTTAAACCAAAAAAAGAAAATACCTGACCTTTTTTAGGAATAATTCTACTTTCATAAAGAATAAGGCCAGCTACTGTAGAAGCATTATTAATAGGAAGATCTGTTCCAATTTGTTTGTTAAGATCGCGGATATTAACTGTACCATTGACTAAAAAATGATTTTTGGACGTTTCTTTAATGCCGTTTTCATTTTTTGAAAGTTTTAAATCATCTAATTCATCGTCAATGTCTCCAACAATTTCCTCAATTATATCTTCAAGAGTTATAATTCCCAAAAATTCGCCGTATTCGTCAACAACTATAGAGAAATGTTCTTTTCTTCTCTTAAATGCTATTAATTGATTGTCTAACTTTGTAGATTCTGGAATAAACCAGGGTTTTTGACAGTAATTTAAAATATTAAATTTTTTTTGGTCTAATGAAGTCTCTCCAATTAATTTTCTTACATGCAAAACTCCAACAATATTTTCTGGGTTTTTTTCCCAAATTGGTATTCTAGAATGTGGCGAATTTTTCAATTTTAGAATTAAATCAGTATATGAAGTACTGCATGGTAAGCTATAAATATCTTTACGTGAAATCATTATTGACCCAACCGTGATGTCATCTAAGTCCAAAATTGACTTAAGCATCTGTTTTTCTTCTTTACCAGTAGAATCTTTTCCATGTAAATCAATCGCCCCTCTTAATTCTTCTTCGCTTTGCTCTAGGATTTCTTCTTTAGAAACTTCCTTATAATCTATTCCGAGCATTTTTAAAATTAAGCCAACAATAAAATTTAAAATTTTTGTTAAAGGGAAAAGCATTATTATTATTATCCTTATTAAAGGAGCGATCTTTAAAGCAAATTTATCTGCTTTAGACAATGCTATGGTTTTTGGAATTAACTCACCAAAAATAAGTATCATGAGTGTCATTATAACTGTTGCATAAAAAATTCCCTCAGATTCAGTGATCTCTATGAGAATCTTTGTGGCTAATGCCGAAGCTAAAACATTTACAAGATTATTTGCAAAAAGAATTGTGCAAATTAATTGTTCCTTGTCCTTAAATATTTTTTCAAAGATTCCAGCATTTTTTTTCCCTGATCTCGCTAAAGTGTGAATTCTTGCCTTAGACGCTGATGTCAATGATGTTTCAGATCCAGAAAAAAATGCTGATAGAAAAACAAGTCCAACGATGGAACCTATTAAGACTGATAAAGAAAACTCCATGATTTATTTTAATTCATTTTTTAAAAAATTTGATAATAATTTTTCATCCTCAACAAAAAGCCTAACTGGCACACCAATATCTTTAATAAGTATAAGTTTTATTTTACTATTTTTTACCTTTTTATCAAATTTCATATGTTGCAAAAATCGTTCTGGTGAAATTTTGATATTGTAGCTGCTTAACTTATGATTAATTTTTAAATTTTTTAGATGACAAGAATATTTTTCAAGAACATCCTTTTTACAAATTTTTAATAGTATAGAAAACTTTATAGCTAAATACATCCCTATAAAAATAGCCTCACCATGTTTTATTTTATCTTTATATCCTGTGACGGATTCTATGACATGCCCAAAAGTATGACCAAAATTTAATAATTCTCTCATTCCTTTTTCTTTTTCATCTTTTGAAACAATTTTTGATTTTATTGTACAGCTTTTTTTTATTGCATAAATACAGCTTTCTGTGTTCAGTGAAATGACTTTTTTACCATTACTTACTAACCAATTAAAAAATTTTTTGTCATTTATAAAAGAGTATTTTAAAATTTCGGCATAACCAGACTTTATATCTCTTTTTTTCAAAGTTTTTAAAATATCTGTTGAAATAATAACAGATTTTGGTTGCTTAAAAGAACCAACCAGATTTTTTCCATATTTTGAATTGATACCTGTTTTTCCTCCTACCGAACTATCTACTTGAGCCAGTAGAGTTGAAGGGATTTGAATAAAGTCTAACCCTCTTAGTACCAAAGACGAAGCAAGGCCAACTAAATCTCCAAGCACCCCCCCTCCAATACAAATTAAGAGAGTGTCTCTATCAATCTCAAGTTTTAGAATTTTTTCAATTATAAATTCTAAATATTTAAAACTTTTTATTTTTTCACCTTGTGGGAGGATTATAAGTTCAAATTCAATTTCTTTTTTTAAATATTTTTTGAATAAGAGAGAGTTCTTCTCATAAATATTTTTATCGGAAATAACAATTGTACTTGAGTAAGTCTTATAGTTTGAAATATAGTTAGTAATTGACCTATGGATATCTTTTCCAATGAAAATTTTATAAGAATTTATACCTAGGGAAACTTTACATATGTCTAATTTACTCATATTTTTTTAAGACTTCTATGATATTTTTTACAATATCTGAAATTGAAGTATTGCTCACATTTATAGAAATATGTGATTTATTGTAATAATCTATCCTTTCTTTGTACATTTGTTTTAAGTTCTCTTCAAGTTTACCTTTATTTAACTTTGGTCTGTTGGATAGATTTTTTTTTAACCTTGTTATTAAAGTATTTAATTTGGCATTGAGAAATATACAAAGACATTCTTTTAAAAGAATGTCTCTAAGTTCTTCATCACTAAAGATTCCAGCTCCAGGTGAAATAACAGATTTGTTTTTTTTTTTAATTAGTTTTATTAATATTGATTTTTCTAACCTTCGAAATTCAGGTTCACCGTATATTCTGAAAAAATCTTTAATTTTTAAATTTGTTACTTTTTCAACTTCTTGATCAATATCAAAGAAATTT
>CACFSX010000012.1 GCA_902569095.1 uncultured Alphaproteobacteria bacterium | reverse complement strand
GAAAAAAAAGATCAAAAAGATTCTGAAATAAAGCAACTTGCTAATAGAAGAGTAAAATTAGGTTTGATAATTAATTCTGTTGCTGAAAAAAATGAAATAAAGATAACTGATTCCGACCTTACCCAAGCAGTTGTTGGTGAAGCGAGTAAGTACCCTGGACAAGAAAAGCAAGTCGTTGAATTTTATAAAAACAACCCAAACCTAATGAATAATCTTAGGGGTGTTGCCTTAGAAGAAAAAGTTATGAAGTACATCGTAAATAGTTGTCAAAAAAAAGAGAAGGAGTGCACAATTGATGAACTTTTTAAATCTGATTTCTTACAAAATGAGAAGAAAATGATATCAAACAAAAAGAAGGAGAAAAAATAATGAGTTCATTAATTCCAATGGTTGTTGAGCAAACTAATAGGGGGGAGAGGTCATATGATATTTTCTCAAGACTCTTAAAAGAAAGAATAATTTTTCTAACAGGCGAAGTACATGATGCTGTTTCTAGCGTTATTTGCGCACAATTTCTATTTCTAGAGTCTGAAGATCCCAAGAAAGACATATTCCTATATATCAATTCTCCAGGTGGAGTTGTATCCTCTGGGTTAGCAATATACGACACTATGCAATATATAAGACCCGATGTTTCCACCCTTTGTATTGGCCAAGCCGCAAGTATGGGCTCTCTTTTATTAACAGCAGGTACAAAAGGAAAGAGATATTGTCTACCTCATTCTAGAATTATGACCCATCAACCTTCTGGAGGTGTTCAGGGTCAAGCATCTGATATCGAAATTCACGCTAAAGAAATTGTAAATTTAAAAAGAAGTTTAAATAAAATCTATGAAATTCATACCGGTCAACCACTTACTACAATTGAAAAGATGATGGATAGAGACAATTTTATGAATGCAGATGAAGCAAAAAAGTTTGGAATTGTTGATAAAGTTGTATCTGAAAGACCAGATTTAAAAAAAAAATAATAATTTAATTTTGGAATAAAGGTTGCAGTATTTAAAATATTTTATAATTATAGAGTAATTAATGGTTGATTCTAAAAATAACAAAAATACATTATTTTGCAGCTTCTGTGGTAAAAGCCAACATGAAGTTAGAAAACTAATTGCTGGTCCAACTGTTTTTATTTGTGACGAATGTGTTGAATTGTGTATGGATATTATTAGAGAAGAGAATAAAGTTATTCCTTCTCCGAAAACCGGTCATGTTGAAACACCTAAAGAACTTTACAATTTACTCAATGATTATGTCGTTGGTCAAGATGATGCAAAAAAGATTCTTTCAGTTGCAGTACATAATCATTATAAAAGAATTGATAATGCATCAATAAATTCTGACGTTGAACTTTCAAAATCCAATATTCTTTTGGTTGGACCTACAGGATCAGGTAAAACACTTGTTGCTCAAACATTAGCTAGAATAATAGATGTACCTTTTACAATGGCTGATGCTACTACTCTAACAGAGGCAGGTTACGTAGGAGAGGATGTTGAAAATATAATTTTAAAGCTGCTTCAAGCTGCTGATTATAATGTTGAAAGAGCTCAAAGAGGTATTGTCTATATAGATGAAGTTGATAAAATAAGTAGAAAATCAGATAATCCCTCTATTACAAGAGATGTTTCAGGAGAGGGTGTTCAACAAGCGTTGTTAAAAATTATGGAAGGAACAGTTGCATCAGTTCCACCTCAAGGCGGAAGAAAGCATCCACAACAAGATTTTTTACAAGTTGATACCACAAATATACTTTTCATATGTGGCGGTGCCTTTGCCGGCATAGACAAAATTATTTCAAACAGAGGCGATAAGTCTAGCATTGGTTTTGAGGCTGAAGTTAAAGATAAAACCGAAAAAGAAATTGGACACATCTTAAAAAAACTAGAAACTGAAGATCTATTGAAGTTTGGCTTAATTCCAGAGTTTGTTGGAAGACTTCCAGTAATAGCAACTCTGGACGATTTGAATGAAGAGAGTTTAGTTGAAATATTAACGAAGCCAAAAAATGCACTAATAAAACAGTACCAAAAGCTTTTTGCTTTCGAGAATGTAAAGCTTGAGTTCACTGATGATGCTTTAAATTTAATAGCAAAAAAAGCCATAGAAAGGACAACAGGTGCACGAGGTTTAAGGTCAATACTTGAAAATATATTGTTAGACACTATGTATAATTTGCCTGGTGTTGAAGGTGTTAACGAGATTGTTGTAAATACTGAAGTGATTGAAAAGAATTCAAAACCCTTATATATTTATGATAAATCCAATAAAATAATAAATAAAAAAGCTTAATGACGAATTATAAAGAATCTTTTTGCGTACTTCCTCTTAGAGATATTGTTGTTTTCCCAAATATGATTGTACCTCTCTTTGTCGGGAGATCAAAGTCGATAAAAGCACTAGATTATTCTGAAAAATTTGAAAAAGAAATATTCTTAGTAGCTCAGAAAGATGCTAACACTGACGAACCTCAATCTGACGATATTTATACTCACGGCACATTAGCAACTATTCTTCAGTTATTACGACTTCCAGATGGAACAGTTAAAGTCTTGGTGGAAGGCATCGAGAGAGCAAAAATTTCTCATTTTTCTGACAACAAAGACTTTCTTGAAGCTTATTTAGACCCTATTAATATCTCGAATGAATCTAGCGATAAAGAAATTAATGCTTTGTCAAGAACAGCAATCAACCAATTCGAGAACTATGTAAAGTTAAACAGGAAAGTTCCCCCAGAGATTCTAGTTACACTGAATCAAATTTCTGATCTTAATAAGCTTGCTGATACTATGAGCGCGCATCTAGGAAACAAATTATCAGAAAAACAAGAACTTCTTGAGACAACTTCGATAAAAGAAAGATTAACAAAGATTATTGGATATATGGACGATGAAATTGGTGTTCTTCAAGTTGAGAAGAAAATTAGAAGCCGTGTCAAGAAACAAATGGATAAGACTCAAAAGGAATATTATCTAAACGAACAAATGAAAGCTATACAGAAAGAGCTTGGAGAATCTAATGATACCAAGGATGAGATATCAGAGATTGAAGAAAAGATAAAGAAAACAAATTTGTCCGACGAAGCTGCAGATAAAGTTAAGTCAGAAATAAAAAAATTAAAGAGTATGGGTCCCATGTCAGCTGAAGCGACTGTTGTAAGAAATTATTTAGATTGGATAATTTCTTTACCATGGAATAATAACATCGAAACGGATATAAATCTCAACAAAGCTCTCAAGATTCTAGACAAAGATCATTTTGGCCTTAAAAAAGTTAAAGATAGAATTGTAGAATATCTAGCAGTTCAATCTAGAGTTAAAAAACCAAAGGGACCAATTCTATGTTTGGTTGGGCCACCAGGCGTTGGTAAAACTTCACTCGGTAAATCAATGGCAAAGGCCTTAGGAAGACCTTTTATAAAAATTTCACTTGGAGGAATCAGAGATGAGTCAGAAATCAGGGGGCACAGAAGAACGTATATTGGCTCAATGCCCGGCAAGATTATCCAAAGCTTAAAAAAATCTAAATATTCCAACCCTTTATTCTTACTCGATGAGGTCGACAAAATAGGTGCAGATTGGCGAGGGGACCCAGCATCAGCATTATTAGAAGTCCTTGACCCAGAGCAAAACCAAAATTTTAATGATCATTATCTCGAGGTCGATTTTGATCTATCTAATGTTATGTTCGTTACTACTGCAAACACCTTAAATATACCCCAACCATTATTAGATAGAATGGAAATTATAAGAATATCTGGCTACACTGAAAACGAAAAAATGAACATTGCTTCAAAATACTTGTTACCAAAGCAGTTGAGTGAAAATGGTATAAAAGGTAATGAAATTAAAATTTCTGATACAGCAATTGAAAGCATTATAAGATACTTTACTAGGGAGTCAGGAGTAAGATCGTTAGAAAGAGAGCTATCAAAGATAATTAGAAAAGCTCTTAAAACAATCATAATAACAAATAAAAGGGTCATTTCAGTCTCTAAAAATAACATAGACAAATTTTTAGGAGTCAAAAAATTTAAGCATGGAGAGATTGAAAATAAATCACTAGTTGGAGTTTGTACTGGATTAGCTTGGACTGAAGTTGGTGGAGAATTGTTGCAAGTGGAGGCAGTCATAATGCCTGGTAAAGGAAAAGCAATTTATACTGGAAAACTTGGAGATGTAATGAAAGAATCAGTACAAGCAGCTCAAAGTTATGTTCACTCCAATGCAATTAAATTTGGTATTTCTCCCAGTCTTTTTGAAAAACACGACATTCACGTTCATGTTCCTGAGGGTGCTACTCCAAAAGATGGGCCATCTGCTGGAATAGCAATGTTTACAACAATCATTTCAGCATTTACCGGAGTTCCTGTCAAAAATAATATTGCAATGACTGGTGAAATAACGCTCAGAGGTAGAGTTCTTCCAATAGGAGGTCTGAAAGAAAAACTTTTGGCGGCCGTAAGAGGTGGAATCAAAGAAGTTTTAATTCCTAAAGAGAATAAGAAAGATTTAGCTGAAATTGATGAAAAAGAAATACTAAGTAATATTGAGATTCATTTCGTGGACAGTGCTAACGAAATTTTGAAAAGGGCATTTACATCAAAAATCCTTCCTTACAAGCCTCCAAAAGATAAGATTGGTCTCCCTGAAAAATCTCTAAACCCTAAGGAAAATACTTTAAGACATTGAAAAATGTGTTTGACTAGGTTCAAAGTTTATATAGAATTGAGAAATGCATTAATATTGATGTATCAATAAATTTTAAAAGGGGGTCTAGCGTGAATAAAAACGATCTAGTTAACAAAGTTTCAGACCATACTGGTTTAAATAAAAGTGATAGCGCAAAGGCAGTTGATGCTGTATTTGATACAATAACTTCAGAGCTCAAAGGAGGAGGAGACATTAGACTTGTCGGTTTTGGTACTTTTCTAGTATCAAAAAGAAAAGCAACTACTGGAAGAAATCCACAAACTGGAGCTTCTATAAATATTCCGGCGGCAAATGTTCCAAAGTTTAGACCAGGAAAAAGTTTAAAAGAATCTCTCAACTAAAAAAAAATCACATCTTGTTTATGGGGTGTGATTTAAAACTTGCTTACTGCATTTAGCACCTCGATCATTTGTTTTTCGTTGATCCTACCAGTGTTAACATTTCTAGGGCTAGGGTGGTAACAGGAAAAAATCCTCAATTTTTTGTTAAGAGGATATTCTGCACCATGAATAAATTTATATGAAGAAGTCTTAAGCATAAAAAGTTTTAAACAACTCTCAAAAGCGATCTTACCCAATGCTAATATAATTTTTGCATTCTCCAAATATGAGATTTCTTCATCGAGATAAGTGAAACACTTTTTCAATTCTTCGGCTTTTGGCTTATCTTCAGGCGGCACACATTTTAATGCAGGCGTCATGTAAACATCATTAAGAATAAGCCCATCGTTTAAATGAATTGAATAAGGTTGATTAGACAACTTTGCTTTATAAAGACACCTAAATAAAAAATCAGCAGACTTATCACCAGTGAAGACTCTTCCAGTTCTGTTGCCACCGTGTGCTGCAGGAGCAAGACCAACTATAATAATTTTTGCTTTACGATCTCCAAATCCTATTACAGGTTTTCCCCAGTAATTTTCATCAAGGAATCTTTTTGTTTTTTTTTGTGCCACACTTTCTCTAAACTCAACTAACCTCTTACATTTTTTACACTTGATAATTCTTTTATTTAGTGAATTTAATGATTTACACATGATTAACATTTCAATTCTTCATTATTATAATGATAAATTAAGTATTAAAAATTAATTGTTTTAAATTATATTAAAATAATTTATAAACAAATTGATTATGGGCGGTTAGCTCAGCTGGGAGAGCGCCACGTTTACACCGTGGATGTCGGGAGTTCGATCCTCTCACCGCCCACCAGTCTGGGGGTGTAGTTCAGTTGGTTAGAACGCCTGCCTGTCACGCAGGAGGCCGCGGGTTCGAGTCCCGTCACTCCCGCCACCCATTTTCAGTTCTGTTTTAAAAAAATATTTAATGATTTATTTTAAAATGTATAATTATTTTAATGAAAAAAAATAAATTTTTTGTCTATTTATTCTTGATTTTGTTAATAACTTTTAAAGATATTAAATCTCAAGAGCTTATTGAAACTGAAGACGAAGATACGATTGATTTTGCTTCTCCAGGAAAAAAGGATTCAGACACATCTGAAAACGATATATGTGAAACTTCACCGCATTCAGATCTCTTGAATTTGCTAAATGTAAAATTAAAAAAGTTTAATCCAATTCCAGAAGATAGAAGAGGGGGGGAGGTTAGAGGTGGAGGAAATCAACTTACACCAGAGGAGATAACAACTAATTCTATCAGATTTTATGCAGAGCAATTAAAAGATGTTAAGCCAGTAAAAATTAGAATAGAAACTTTTACTTCACTGGGTAAAGGTCCTTTAACCTCATTAATAGATAGATCATCAAAAGTTTTTCTAAAACATCCTACTGAATGTAAGTTTTTTTCATTGTATGGAGATCAGATTATTGGCTCATATGCAATGACATTCGATAACATCTTAAGGTTATATGCCAATGCTGTTAACAAAGATAATCAAATTGCTCAAGATTTTATAAGAACCCAACTAGTTCCAGCGCCTATGTCTCTAGACGAGGCAATACGATCTTTATATGATGATTACGGATATCAACAGAATATTATTGAATCTTTATTACCAGAGGATGTCAAAAATTTATTTTTCGGAGAAAACTCATTGGTAAGTATAGCTGATGTGGCAGAATCGAAATTGCTTGCTTTTTCCTTGTTGGGAGGGAAAATCGATAAATTACAAAATTATGAAATTTTTATCTTAGCTCCAAAATCAAAGAAGGGTTTATTAGGAAGTAATGAGACAATTGTAATCTCGGGTAGTGGAGAAATTTACGAGGTTCCTCTTCTTAATATCCCTTTAGCTCTTAATGTGATGAGATCTTTGGGGTTTAATGCAAAAATAATTTTGATTACTCATCTTCATATAAGCAATGATTCCTTTTGTCGGGTTGGTGACGGAGGTTCTTGGTACCATTACAAAGGAAAAATAAAGAAGGCAGGTTGTGATTTTCTATCCAATGCATTAATGTCATTAAAAGATAAAAAACTTACTCTTAGCGACGATTATGGGACTTATAAATATAGTATTGATAGAGTAAATGAAATTTTAAAATAATTAACTGTGAAAACGTATTATTATTATTATATAATAATGAAAGTATGATTATGACAGAATATTTACCCATTTTAGTGTTTTTGATACTTGCATTTGGAATCTCAATTGGTGCCATATTCTCTTCTCTAGTTGTAGGTGAAAAAGATGCGTATGCCGACAAAAATTCAACATATGAATGTGGCTTTGATCCATTTAATGATTCAAGAAGCCGTTTTGAAGTTAAATTCTATCTTGTAGCTATTTTATTTATAATTTTTGATTTAGAAATAATTTTTCTTTTCCCCTGGGCAATTGCATTCAAAGATCTTGGGTTATTTGGATTTTTATCAATGATGTTTTTCCTTTTAGTATTAACTATAGGATTTGTCTATGAATGGATGGAAGGAGCATTAGATTGGAATTAAAAAAAATTAATGCAAATAATTTTGATGAATTAAGCAACCAAGTCAGCTCGAACGGCTTTCTTATTACAAAAGTTAAGGATCTCGTAAATTGGGCTAGATCGGGTTCTTTATGGCCAATGAGTTTTGGATTAGCTTGCTGTGCAGTTGAAATGATGCAATCAGCCGCAAGCAGGTATGATTTTGATAGATTTGGTATTGTTTTTAGACCAAGCCCTAGACAATCTGATGTTATGATCGTTGCTGGTACACTAACAAATAAGATGGCCCCTGCCTTAAGAAAAGTATATGATCAAATGCCTGAACCTAGGTGGGTGATTTCAATGGGAAGCTGTGCAAATGGTGGAGGTTATTACCACTACTCCTACTCTGTTGTAAGGGGTTGCGATAAGATAGTGCCTGTGGACATTTATGTGCCTGGATGTCCTCCAACTGCTGAAGCTTTGCTTTATGGCATCCTTCAATTACAAAAGAAAATAATGAGAGATAACAAGATCGTTAGAGTATGAATAACCTAAAAGACAAATATACAAAGGAAATTTATCAACTAATTAAAAGCCTTCTTACTTTTTGTAGATATGAATTAATCATTGATAAAGGAGAAATAAATATAAATTGTTCTGTAAAGGATTTAACTAAAATTTTATTATTTTTAAAAGATAACCCTTCTCTAAGCATGGAATGCCTAGTCGATATTGCCGCCGTGGATTTTCCAGAAAAATCTACAAGATTCACAGTTGTTTATAATTTATTAAGTATTTCAAAGAACTTTCGTTTGAAAGTAAAAGTTAAAGTATCTGAGGATGAAGCTTTACCCTCCGTTAACGAGATTTTTTCATGTGCTGGTTGGTGCGAGAGAGAAATATGGGATTTATTTGGTATTAGATTTAAGGATCATCCAGATCTTAGGCGACTATTGACAGACTACGATTTTCAGGGGCATCCTCTGCGAAAGGATTTCCCTTTAACAGGATTTACTCAGGTAAAGTACGATAATGAGCTGAGTAGAATCATCACAGAACCGGTCAAGTTAGACCAAGAATATAGAAATTTTGATAATTTAAGTCCATGGGAAGGGATGGGTAAATATCTCCCTGGGGACGAAAAATCAGATCATTAAAATGACTAAGAGAGAAAATTATTCACTTAATTTTGGCCCTCAGCATCCAGCTGCTCATGGTGTCCTTCGCTTAGTGTTAGAACTTGATGGAGAAGTGGTCGAACGAGCTGACCCTCACATTGGCCTTTTACACAGAGGAACTGAAAAGTTAATTGAAAATAAAACATATATTCAAGCGCTACCGTATTTTGATAGACTTGATTATGTCTCACCCATGTGTCAAGAGCATGCTTATGCTCTCGCTGTTGAAAAACTTTTAGATATAGATGTACCAATAAGAGGACAGTTTATTCGAGTCATGTTTTCAGAAATTACTAGAATTCTTAACCATATCTTAAATTTAACTACATTCGCTTTGGATGTAGGAGCAATGACACCTTTTTTATGGTTATTTGAAGAGAGAGAAGTAATGATGGAGTTTTACGAAAGAGTCTCTGGTTCAAGACTACATTCTGCTTATTTTCGTCCTGGAGGTGTTCATAGAGATTTGCCGGATGGCCTAGTTGAAGACATTGAAAGTTTTTGTAACAGATTTCCAAAAAAAATTGATGATTTAGAAAAACTATTGGAAACTAACAGAATCTTTAGACAAAGGAGCGTTGATATTGGAAAAATCAATAAGGAAGAAGCTTTGAATAAAGGTTTTTCTGGACCTTGCCTTCGAGCTTCTGGTGTCGAATGGGATTTGAGAAGAAAGCAGCCTTATGATTGTTATACTGAAATTGATTTTAAAATACCTGTCGGAACCAACGGAGACTGTTTTGAAAGATTCTTAGTAAGAATTGAAGAAATGAGGCAGTCAATATCAATTATAAAACAATGCCTTAAAAAACTCCCTGCTGGTGCTTCTATTTCTGATGATCCTAGAATAGTCCCGCCTAAGAGAACCCAAATGAAATCCTCAATGGAATCCTTAATTAACCACTTTAAACTATTTACTGAAGGCTTTCATGTTCCAAAAGGAGAAACATACACCTGTGTTGAAGCTCCAAAAGGTGAATTTGGTGTTTTTCTTATTTCGGACGGAACTAATAAACCATATAGGTGTAAAATCAGAGCTCCAGGTTTTGCATTTCTTCAAGCAACAGAATTTTTATCTAAAGGGCATATGCTTTCTGATCTTGTTGCAATCATAGGAAGTTTAGATATTGTTTTTGGAGAAATCGACAGATGAGTACCAGTAACTTTAAGATTATTGCTGATGAAACAACTCAACCTTCAAAATTCAACTTTAACAATGAAAATCTTGCTAAAGCAAAAAAAATATTAAAAATGTATCCAAATAATTTTAAAGAAAGTTCAATTATGCCTCTTTTGTCAATGGCACAATCACAAAATGATGGTTGGTTACCAAAAAAAGCAATTGAATATGTATCGAATTTTATTGAAGTACCCGAAATTAAAGTGCTTGAAATAGCTACATTTTATTCCATGTATAATCTTTCTCCAGTTGGTAAATTTCATATTGAAATTTGCACAACTACACCCTGTATGTTAAGAGGATCTGATTCAATGCTTAATTTATGTAAAAAAAAGTTTGGGCTTAAAGTTGGCGAACAAACCAAAGACGGTCAATTTTCACTTGGACAAGTTGAATGTCTCGGTGCATGTGTGAACGCGCCTGTAGTAAAAATAAATGAGAATTATTACGAAGACCTAGATTCTGAAAGTTTAAACAAATTACTTGATAATATTACAATGAATAAAAAAATTAGAATAGGTCCCCAATCGAAAAGAAAAGGTTCTGAACCAATAAAGTAAGTTATGAAAAAAGAAAACATTATATTTTCAAACCTCTATGGTAAGCATGATGAGTCAATTAAAGGTGCTATTAAAAGGGGAGACTGGAAAGACATTAGCAAGATCCTAAAACTTGAAAAGCAAGACATAATAAATAAAATTAAAGATTCAGGTCTAAGAGGGAGAGGAGGCGCTGGTTTTTCTACAGGAATGAAATGGGACTTCATGCCTAAAATATCAGGTAGACAGCATTATCTTGTGATTAATGCGGATGAAGGAGAACCTGGAACTTGTAAAGACAGAGACATAATCAGAAACGAACCGCATAAGTTGATTGAAGGATGTTTGATTTCAGGTTATGCAATTGGAGCTGATAAATGTTATATTTACATTAGAGGTGAATTTTATAATGAAGCAAAAATTCTTCAAACAGCAATCGATGACGCTTACTCAAAGGGTTTTTTGGGTAAGGATATTTTAGGACTCAAAATTAATTTTGATATTTTTATTCACTATGGATCAGGTGCTTATGTTTGTGGTGAAGAAACGGCTCTGATTGAAAGTCTAGAAGGCAAAAAAGGTCAACCACGGCTTAAACCACCATTTCCTGCAAATGTTGGACTCTACGGAAAACCTACAACTGTAAATAACGTTGAAACTATAGCTGTGGTCCCGACTATATTAAGAAGAGGTGCTGAGTGGTTTTCAAATCTCGGAAGGAAAAATAATACTGGCTCCAAGATTTTTTGTATTTCGGGACAAGTGAATAAACCTTGTAATGTTGAAGAAGAATTAGGAGTTCCGTTAAAATATCTTATTCAAAAATATGCCGGTGACGTTATAGGTGGCTGGGACAATCTTTTAGCTATTATACCAGGTGGTTCGTCAGTTCCACTTCTACCAAAGTCAGAATGTGAAAATGTCTTGATGGATTTTGATTCACTTAAAAATGCTGGCTCTGGCCTTGGGACCGGAGGTATAATTGTAATGAACAAGCAAACTGATATTATAAGTGCAATTGCAAGGCTCTCAGAATTTTATAAACATGAGTCTTGTGGGCAATGTACGCCGTGTAGAGAAGGTACTGGATGGCTAATGAGGGTAATGAAAAGATTAGAGAATAATGAATGCACTTTTGAAGAAGTAGAAATGCTTGAAGAAGTGACACATCAAATTGAAGGACACACCATATGTGCACTCGGAGATGCAGCTGCATGGCCAATCCAAGGTTTACTAAAACACTTTAAAAAAGATATTTTAAAGAGAATTCAAAAGAAGAATGTAGCATGATATGCCAAAAATTTTTATAAATGAAAAACCTATTGATGTAGACGAAGGCATAACAGTTCTTCAAGCTTGCGAGATTGCTGGCATCGAAATACCGAGATTTTGTTACCACGAAAGGCTCTCAATTGCAGGAAACTGCAGAATGTGCCTCGTAGAGATGGAAAATTCATTAAAACCAGTTGCATCTTGTGCAATGCCAGTTGCTGAGGGAATGAAAATTAAAACAAACTCTGAAATGGTTGAAAAGGCAAGAAAAGGTGTGATGGAATTTTTACTTATAAATCATCCATTAGATTGTCCAATTTGTGATCAAGGTGGAGAATGTGATTTACAAGACCAAGCAATGGCGTATGGAAAGGGTCTTAGTAGATTCGTCGAAAAGAAAAGAGCTGTGAAAGATAAGAATTTAGGTCCTTTAATCAAAACACATATGACAAGATGTATTCACTGTACAAGATGCATTCGTTTTTCAGAAGAAGTCGCTGGTAATACCCAACTTGGAACTACAGGTAGAGGTGAGGATACAGAGATAACAAGCTATCTCGAAAAAACAATTGATTCTGAGTTGTCAGGAAATGTAATTGATCTTTGTCCAGTTGGTGCTTTGACATCTAAGCCTTATGCTTTTGTTGCTAGACCTTGGGAGTTAAAAAAGACAAATAGTATTGATGTTTTTGATGCAGTAGGTAGTAACATCAGAATAGATTCAAAAGGAGACAAAATATTAAGAGTCCTTCCTAGAATTAATGAAGAAATAAACGAGGAATGGATTTCAGATAAAACCAGATTCGCCTACGATGGTTTAAACCATCAAAGGATTGATAGATTCTACACACGTGATGATAACGGTGATATTCAAGAGAGTTCAGAGGAAACGGTTCTTAAACTTTTAAAATCAAAGTTTTCTGAAACTGACAAAAGTAAAGTTTTCTCCCTTTGCGGGAATCTATTAGATTGTGAATCAATATTTTCTTTTAAATTGTTTTTGAAAAAAATTAATTTCAATAATTTCGACTGTAGACAAGATAACTCTTATTTTATTCCTAACAAAAGGTCATCGTATCTTTTTAATAGTTCTATTTCTGGAATAGATGATTCAGATTTATGCGTTATTGTAGGTTCAGATCTTAGAAAAGAAGCTCCTATAATCGGAGCAAGACTCAGAAAACAGGCTTTAACCAAAAATAAAAAATATCCAGTTATAAGAATTGGCTATCAATACGATCTTTCAATTAATGCAATGGAATTAGGAAATAGTTATTCCTCGATTCTTAATCTTCAAAAAAATATTTATAAAAAATTAATTTCAAAAGCAAAAAATCCTCTCTTTATCATCGGTCAAGGCCCTTTATGTTCTTCTGAGGGTGAAGAAATATTTAATTATTTACTTTCGGTTCACAATAGGTTTGTTAAAGAAAGTCCTTGGAATGGTTTTAATGTTCTACAGAATTATTCTGGAAGAGTTGGGGCTTTAGACTTAGAATTTTATAACAAAAAAAATATTAAAAGAAATAACATCAAAGATATTTATAATGGTAAATACCAAGTTTTGTACTTATTTGATGCTGATGAAATTGATTTCACAAAAATACCGAAAGATACATTCGTAATTTATCAAGGACATCATGGTGATAAGGCGGTAAGTAGAGCAGATGTTATTATACCAATGCCTTGTTTTACAGAGAAAGAAGGAATTTATGTTAACCTAGAGGGCCGTGCTCAGATTAGTAGGCAGATCAAAATGCCAGTTAGTAATGTTGATCATAGCTGTATATTTTTTAATAAGTTATTATCTGAAATGGGAATTGAAAGAGAATATAAAACATTTCAAGATTTAAGAACTTTGATGTTCAATCAATATCCAAATTTAATGAAAATTAATGAATACAAATCTGAAAAAACCTTTAAAGCTCGAACAGCAGTCAGTAATTTTAGTAAAAAAGATATAGTGTCAAATATTTCAAATTTTTACATGACTGACTCAGTTAGCAGAAATTCTCCCACAATGTCTTCATGTTCTATCGAAATTAATAATAATATTTAAGGCTTTAATTTAATGATAATTAACATTCTTACAATTGTTTTAAAAATAATGTTAATCATTGCCCCTCTTTTAGTGTTTATTGCTTACTTAACTTATTTTGAAAGAAAAGTAATTGGTGCTATGCAATTAAGAAAAGGTCCTAATGTAGTCGGTCCTTTTGGACTTTTACAACCGGTCGCAGATGGAATCAAACTGCTCACAAAAGAGACAATTTTTCCTGAAAATGCCAGTAAACTTTTATTTATCCTATCACCCATTCTAACTTTTGCGCTTGCCTTATTGGCATGGGCAGTTATTCCTATTGATTATAAAATTGTACTTTCAGATATTAATGTCGGTTTAATGTATATTTTTGCGATATCTTCTCTTGGAATTTATGGAATAATTATTGCTGGTTGGTCTAGTAATTCAAGGTATGCTTTTTTAGGGAGCCTAAGGTCAGCAGCACAAATGATTTCCTATGAGGTTTCCATAGGCTTGATTATAATTTCAGTTTTATTGTCATCAGGAAGCTTAAATCTTACCCAGATTGTAATGAGTCAACAAGATTTTTGGTATGTGTTTCCCCATTTTCCAATGTTTGTAATTTTTTTTATATCTACACTTGCTGAAACAAACCGAGCTCCATTTGATCTTCCCGAAGCAGAATCAGAGCTTGTAGCTGGTTATAATGTTGAATATTCTTCGATGTCATTCGGTTTATTTTTTTTAGGAGAATATGGAAATATGATCTTGATGAGTTCCATGTCTACGATACTTTTTCTTGGTGGTTGGTTGCCTCCTTTTGAGAATTCATATTTTGAGTTAATTCCAGGATATATATGGTTTTTAATTAAAGTAACTGCACTATTATTTGTCTTTTTGTGGGTAAGGGCTACGTTACCGAGATATAGATATGACCAATTAATGACATTGGGTTGGAAGTTATTTCTTCCCTTGTCACTTCTATGGATTATAATAACTTCATCATTTATGTTTTTTATGGAATATGTCTAATATTAAAAAAATCTTATTCATAATAAAAGAATTTTTTCTAATAGAAATTATATCAGGTTTATTTTTAACCTTAAAACATTTCTTTAAACCAAAAGTTACTATTAATTATCCATTTGAAAAAGGTTTTTTAAGTTCACGTTTTAGAGGTGAGCATGTGTTAAGAAGATACGAGTCAGGAGAAGAAAGGTGTATTGCATGCAAGCTGTGCGAGGCAGTTTGTCCAGCTCAGGCTATAACAATTGAAGCTGAACCAAGAGAGGATGGTTCCAGACGAACTACAAGATATGATATTGATATGACAAAATGTATTTATTGTGGTTATTGTCAAGAATCTTGTCCTGTTGATGCAATTGTCGAAGGTCCTAATTATGAATTTGCAACTGAAACTCGAGAAGAGTTAATTTATGATAAGGAAAAATTATTAGAAAATGGTGACAAGTGGGAAATAGAAATTGCTAAGAATTTAGAAAAAGAAGCCAAATATCTATGACGTCAACTTTATTTTATATTTTTTCTGCTATAACTATTTTATCTAGCTTCTTTGTAGTCTTTTCTTCTAACCCAGTTCATTCAGTTCTTTTTTTAATATTTTCTTTTTTTAATGTAGCAGTAATCTTTTTACTTTCAGATGCCGAATTTCTTGCGATGACACTGATTATAGTTTATGTTGGCGCAGTTGCCGTACTTTTTTTATTTGTAGTAATGATGCTCAATATTAATGAAGTATTGGTCAAAGAGGGTTTCTTAAAATATTTTCCTCTGGGTCTACTTTTGATGTCTATATTTTTAACTGAATTGATAATAGTTTTTAAAGATTTAGAGCTTTTTAGTGCCAATAATTCTGGAATAAGCATAAGTAATTTATTGAATCAAGGTCATGAAAATACAAAATCAATAGGACTTTATTTGTATACTGACTTTTTCATTATTTTTCAGATTTCTGGTTATTTGCTTCTAGTTGCTATGATAGGTGCAATTGTACTTGCACACGATAATCTGCTAGGTTTAAAATCTCAAAGTATTTTAAAACAAAAACAAGTCAAAAAAGATGATATAATTAAACTAAAGTAATTTAATGACCTCAGCAAATTATCTAATTTTATCCTCAATTATATTTTCAATTGGTTTCCTAGGAATTTTTATTAATAGAAAAAATATAATTTCAATTTTAATGTCAATTGAACTTATGTTGTTAGCTACTAATATAAATTTTGTCGGGTTTTCAAATACATTGGACGACTTATTTGGACAAATATTTGCTTTGTTTATTCTTGTTGTAGCTGCAGCAGAGGCAGCTGTCGGTCTTGCAATATTGACAATATTTTTTAAAAAATCTGGATCGATCAGCATTGACATAATTAATAAATTAAAAGGATAAATATTTGTTTGTTTTATCAATATTTCTTCCATTTCTTAGCTACATAGTTTGTATTTTTTTAAATAATCTTGTAAGAGAAAAAATTCTAAACTTTGTTTCATGCGCCTTAATGGTTTGTTCTACAATTGCGTCAATAATATCATTACTTTTTTTCCATTTAGATGGAGACAAAAGTTTTATAATAACAAATTGGATATCCTCAGGAAGCTTAAATATCGATTGGTCACTTAATTTAAATCTCTTGACTGTAACAATGGTTATAATGGTAAATTTTGTTTCAACCATCATACATGTATACTCAGTTGGTTATATGTCAAAGGACCCTCGAAGAATAATTTTCATGGGATATCTTGGCTTATTCACTTTTTTTATGTTATTTCTTGTCTCCTCATCAAATTTAATTCAGCTCTTCGTTGGATGGGAAGGCGTTGGATTAACTTCATATTTGTTAATTGGTTTCTGGAGTCATAAGGATGAAGCAAACAAGGCGTCGTTAAAAGCTTTTATTGCAAACAGAGTAGGCGATTTTGGATTACTAATTTCTTTATTTACTATTTTCATTGTCTTCGGGACAATTAACATTAACGAAATTTTACTTTTAGTGAATTCACATAGTCAGTCTTTCTTCAATTTCTTTGGATTTCAGATTCACGCCATAACTCTTATAGTAGTAACTATGTTTATTGGTTGTATGGGAAAATCTGCTCAATTTGGATTACATGTATGGCTCCCAGATGCTATGGAGGGTCCAACCCCAGTTTCAGCTCTTATCCACGCGGCAACAATGGTGACTGCAGGTGTTTTCCTTTTAATACTTATGTCTCCTCTCATAGAAACTAGTATCTTTTCTCAAAATTTAATTCTCATTATTGGAACAATAACATGTTTGTTTGCTTCTTGTGTTGCAATATTTCAAAACGATATAAAACGTATTATTGCTTATTCAACCTGTAGTCAGTTAGGTTATATGTTTATGGCTATTGGTGTTTCTGCATATTCAGTTGCATATTTTCATCTTTTGTCTCACGCCTTCTTTAAGGCTCTTTTATTCTTGGGAGCAGGCTCAGTCATTCACAGCATGTCAGATGAACAAGATATTAAAAAAATGGGTGGGATTTATAACAGAATTCCTTTGACTTACACATCAATGGTAATTGGATCTTTTGCATTAATGGGACTTCCATTTTTCAGCGGATATTTTTCAAAAGATTTAATTTTAGAGTTTATTTATTTATCAGATAATGATTTCAGGGTATTTGCTTTTGTGATTGGTATTTTAGGGGTATTTTTAACATCTCTTTATTCATCACGATTACTAATTACTGTTTTTCATGGAGAAAATTGTTCTGATGAAAAAGTTTACGCACATATCCATGAATCTCCGATGATTATGATAGTTCCATTACTAACTTTAGCTTTTTTCTCAATTTTTTTTGGTATGATTTTTCATAATTTTTTTGCTGGTTCTTCAATAGAATTAATTTGGTCAAAATTTATGTTTGTTGATTCTGAGATCAATCAAGTTTATTCTTTTGGAAATTTTCCAAAATTAATTAAGAAACTTCCTTTAATAATGATCTTATTGAGTGTAATGATAGTTTTTTTAGTTTATTTTAAATTTCCAAAAATAAAGCAAATGGTTAAAGAAAAATTAAATTTCTTCGTAAACTTTTTTTATAATAAATGTTACATAGACGAATTGTATGAAATAATCATAATTAAACCTAGTTATTATTTAGGAAGTGGTTTTTGGAAATCTATTGATTTGGATCTTATAGACAATCTTGGACCTAATGGAATTTCAAGGTTTGTTAGTTCACTGGGATCTAAGGTTTCTAAGCTTCAGTCAGGTTATCTTTATCATTACGTTTTATCTGTTGTTATAGGGTTAACGTTATTTATTAGCATATATATTTATATTTTTTAATGATAAGTCTTCCAATACTACCAATTCTAATTGCACTTCCACTAATCGGCTTAGTTTTTATATTTTTATCATCCGAAGACGACGAAAATGCAGAACAATCAAAAAAATCTGCACTATGGACTAGCGCTAGCAATTTTTTTTTATCTCTCTATCTACCAATAAACTTTGATAAAACAATACCTCATTTTCAATTTGTGAATACCTTTTCATGGTTTAACAGTGATAGCTTGAGGTTTTCTCTTGGAGTTGACGGATTATCGATGCCTTTTATTGTTTTATCTACATTTTTAATATTAGCGTGTATAATTTTTATTTTTCCGCAAACTAAAAAGAATATGAAGATGTATCTTGCATCATTTTTAGTGCTCGAATCTTTTTTAATAGGCACCTTTAGTGCGCTTGATTTATTTTCTTTCTATATTTTTTTTGAATCAATTTTAATTCCCATGTATTTAATCATAGGATATTGGGGCGGTGAAAGGAGAATTTATTCCGCGTACAAATTCTTCCTTTATACTCTATTAGGATCAGTTTTGATGCTTATTGCTATTATTTTTCTTTATCAAGAATTCGGTACAATTAGTATACCAAAACTTTTAGACTATACTCTTCCATTCTATATTCAAATATGGCTTTGGATTGCATTTTTTTCATCATTTGCTGTTAAAATACCAATGTGGCCTTTCCATACATGGTTGCCAGATGCTCATGTTGAGGCTCCTACAGAGGGATCTGTGATTCTAGCTGGTATTCTTTTAAAACTTGGTGGGTATGGTTTTATAAGATTTAATTTATCTATTCTTCCTGATGCATCTATTTTTTTTACACCTTTTATTTACTTTTTATCAGTTGTTGCAATCATTTATACCTCATATATCGCTCTTGTGCAGGAAGATATGAAAAAATTAATTGCCTACTCTTCGGTTGCTCACATGGGTTTTGTAACCCTTGGTATTTTTTCAGCAAACATTCAAGGACTTCATGGAGCTATAATTCAGATGATATCTCATGGTATTATTTCAGCAGCATTATTTTTTTCTATCGGAAGCATATACAATAGATACAAAACAAAAAAAATAGACTTCTTTGGAGGTTTGAATATAAAATTACCCAAATTTTCAGTAGTTTTTTTGATTTTTACTTTAGGATCAATAGGTTTGCCAGGAACATCTGGTTTTGTTGGGGAATATCTCACATTACTAGCAGTTTACAGTAAAAATACTATGGTGGCTTTTATTTCAACTTTAGGTATTATACTTTCAGCTTCATATATGCTTAATCTTTATAAAAGGGTTTTTCTAGGAAGTTTAAGTGAAAATTTAGATAAAAAAAAAGATGATATTAATATTTACGAAATATCTCTATATGTTGTTTTAATAATACTTATTTTCATAATCGGCATTAAGCCTGGATTGATTTTAAGTTATACTACTTCATCATTAGAGAGAATTATACAGTTGTATCCTATTTCAATTTTTTAAAGAGAAGAACTTGTTTATAATACCAGAAATATTTTTAGCTATTTGTGTAATAATTATTTTATTCATTACACCTTTTTTGAAAAAAAATAGTTATTTGAAAATTTCATATTTATGTTTAATTGTTATCTTCCTGTCACAATTTTTAATTTTAAAAGATATCTTTTATTCAGAAATCATTTTTAATGGTTTCTTCATAGTAGATTCTTTCGGCTCTTTCCTTAAATCATTAATTTTAATAGGTGCTGGTTTAATATTCTATTTTTATCTCACCATTAATAATCCAAAATCACTAAAAAGACCTGAGTTTGCTATTATTCTTTTAATATCAATTGTTGGAATGCTTTTGATGATTTCATCCAATGATCTATTATCACTTTTTATGTCAATGGAACTTCAAAGTCTCTCTTTATACATTTTAGTCTCGTTCAGTAGAGACGATTTTACTTCCTCAGAGGCTGGTGTAAAATATTTTATAATTGGGAGTTTATCCACTTGTATATTCTTATTCGGCACAAGTCTTGTATATGGTTTAGTGGGGTCTACAAGTTTTAACGAAATAAGTATTTTTATGTCCGACCTATATTCAACTCCGACGATGTTGATTGTAGGTTTAATTTTTATTCTTGTGTCTTTATCACTGAAAATTTCTGCCGCCCCATTTCACATGTGGACTCCTGATGTTTATCAAGGTGCTCCTTCTATTATTACAACATTACTTTCTACTCTTCCAAAAATAGCAGCCTTTGGTGTTTTGATAAGATTACTTGTTTATCCTTTCGGAGAAATTATTGTTGATTGGGGAAAAATCCTAATTATTCTATCGATAACTTCAATGTTAATAGGTTCTTTGGGTGCTCTAAGACAAACAGATCTAAAGAGATTAATGGCTTATAGTACTATTAATCATATTGGTTTTATATTAATGGGTTTAATACCTGGATCAGAAGATGGAATAACCTCAATATGTATATATTTAATATTCTATATCACAATGAATTTAGGAATTTTCTTATTTATCTTAAATATGCAAAGAGACCAAGTAAGTGTTACATCAATAAAAGATCTGTCAGGTTTGTATCGCTCACAACCATTAACTGCTGGATGTGTTTCAATAATCTTGTTCTCCATGGCTGGTATACCTCCAATGGCCGGCTTTATTGGAAAGCTAATAATTCTTAACATTGTAATTGACAATAATTTATTTTTCTTGGCCGTTATTGCAGTCCTTACATCAGTAATCGCAGCATTCTATTATATCAGACTAATTAAATCTATTTTTTTTGATGATCCCGTGGATGAATTAGATAATATAGGTAATGATCATTCAAAATATATGTTGTGTGGTTTTGCTTTTTTTAATTTGACTGTAGTTTTTTACCCACAATTTTTCTTAAATCTGTGTGCTTCTATAACTTTATCTCTTTTTGCGGTAAAATAAAATGGTTAGAAGGTTTTTTGATCTTTATTTTTTTAAAAATCTTGAAAATTCTAATGATAAAATTAAAGAAGTTGTTAAGAATGATCCAAGTTCTAATCTAGCACTATTTTGTAGAAATCAAAAAAATGGAAGAGGAAGGAAAAGCAGAGTTTGGAAAAGTAAAGTAGGTGATCTTACTTGTTCAATTTTAATCAAAAAAAAATTAGATGCATCTGAGGTTGGAAGAATTAATATTATTATCGCTTCGGTGCTAATAAATATATTAGAAAATTTCGGTATAAATAAAATTAAATTCAAATGGCCAAATGATATTATAATTAATGGAAAAAAAGTTGCTGGTATACTCATTGAAACAAGTGTCTCAAATAATATTGTTACACAATTTATTATTGGTATAGGAATTAACATTAAATCCCACCCAAATTCTTCAGAGTATTCTTCAACCTCATTGTTCGAAAGTGGATTAAAAGTTAAAGCGCATAAAATATTTTTTTGTATTATTAAAAGTTTATACTTTTATATTGAAAATTACTCCAGAATAGATTTTTCGTACTTAAGTAATAAATTATCAAACAAGTTTTTTGATAAACAATCTATAATAAATGTTTGTTATGGAAAAAACAAAAATATAGGAGTGTTTAATAAAATTGGTTCTTTTGGAGAATTGATAATAAAAAACCAGAATAAAAATTTAACTATAACCTATGGTGAGATTATTTAATGAATCTGACAATTGATATAGGAAATACAAATGTAATGATTTGTATTTTTAAAAATAACCAAATTTTTAAACATGAAAAAGTAAATGTTGTAAATTTCTCAAAAAAAAATCAATATGCTTTTTTTAAAAAACTTTTTATAAAATATAAAATATTTAATGTACTTATTTCCTCAGTTGTACCAAGGATTTCAGAAGACTTTTTCGAAATCTTCAATTCTTTGAATGTCGATTTTTTTCAGATTAAAAATCTTTTAAAAATTTGCAAATTAAAAACTAACATTAAAAATAAGGTTTCAATAGGTGAGGACAGATTGATTAATGTTATGTACGCTAAACATATTTACGTAAAATCAATAGTTATTATTGATTTTGGGACGGCTACTACTGTTGATGTTTTGGATAAAAATGGAGTATATGATGGAGGTGTAATTACACCTGGAATTGAATTATCTTTAAAATCTTTACAAATGGGAACAGCAAAACTCCCTTTGGTGAATTTTAAAAAAACAAATTCAATTGTAGGTAGAAGCACAAAAGAAGCTATTCAATCTGGTTTTTTCTGGGGATATGTATCTATGATTCAGGGATTGATAGAAAAAATACAAAAAGAGAAGAAAAGTAAGTTTAAAATTATACTTACAGGTGGTAATGCCAAGTGCTTTAAGGAATGTTTCAAAAATGTTATTGAAATTGACGAATTTTTTAATTCAAAAGGTTTAAATTATTTAACAAATACTTATTTAAGAAAATCATGAATTATACAAAAAAAGATCTTTTATATTTGCCTTTAGGTGGATCTGGTGAAATCGGAATGAACTGTAATTTATACCATTATGAAGACAAATGGTTAATGATTGATTTGGGTGTTACTTTTAGTGATAACGATTCAAACAATTATGAATTGATAATGCCTGATATTGATTTTATTCTTGAAAAAGTTGACAAACTTTCAGCTCTTATTCTCACTCACGCTCATGAGGACCATATCGGGGCAGTACCCTATTTGATAAAAAAACTTAAAAACGTTCCTATTTATGCCACTTCATTTACAGCATCAGTATTAAAAAGGAAATTTTTATCAGTTGGTTTAACAGATTACAAAATTAATTTAATGGATTATGGCGAGGAAATACTAATCGATGACTTTATTCTAGAAATTTTTTGTATGACTCATTCTATACCAGAATCAA
>CACFSX010000011.1 GCA_902569095.1 uncultured Alphaproteobacteria bacterium | reverse complement strand
AATCTTAAAAAAATATTTTCTGAAAAAGAAAGGGGTAAAATTATTATTACTTGTTTTGCTTCAAATGTTGCAAGAGTTGAAACTATTCTAGAAGTATCAAAAAACTCAAATAAATGTTGTTTGCTTCTTGGTAGATCTTTACATAAAATATTTGAGTCAGCTAATGAAAACAATCTTTTACTAGGATTTAACAATATTGTTACAGAAAAAGAAGCAGAAATGATTTCTGAAGACGATTTAGTTGTTATTTGCACAGGGAGTCAAGGAGAGAACAAGGCAGCACTAAGCAGACTCGTTGAAGGGAAACATAGATCTTTCAAACTAGAAAAAAATGATACTGTTATATTTTCTTCAAGAGAAATACCAGGTAATGAGAAAAGAATAAATCAGATAAAATCACTTGTTTCAAGGAACGGATGTACTTTGTTAGATGATTCCAATGCTAAAGTCCACGTTTCTGGTCATCCATCAAGAGAAGAACTTAAAAAGATGTACGATTTGATTCTTCCAGACTTATTGATACCAATTCATGGTGAATATAGGCATTTAGATGAACATGTTAAATTTTCTAAAAAATGTGGAATAAAGAATCAGTTACTAGTTGAAAACGGAGATCTGGTTAAATTAAATAAAAACTCGTCTAAACAAATTATAACTAAGGTGCATAATGGAAAAAATGTTCTTAAAGGTAACAAAATTATTCCAATTAACCATAAGTTTTTAAAAGATTTAAACTTAATTTCTGAAAATGGTGAGGTTTTTGTGAATTTGATAATGAGTGCTGAGAATAAATTGTTAGCCAATCCTGTAATTTATAGCAAATCGATATTGTTAGAGGAGATTAATAAAAATGAACTTATTCAAATTTTATCTGAATCAATTAAGAGTTTATCTAACAAATCTATTGATGACGAGGTTTTGCTACATGAAATTAAAATTCAGATAAGAAGCTATTTAAAAGATAAAATTGGATTAAAACCACTGACCTGTGTTGAGATTGTTAGGATTTAGATTATAATATTCTAATGATTACAAAATTTAATCACGTTGCTATAGTTGTACCAGATTTAAATGCTGCTAAAAACAAATACAAAGAAGTTTTAGGAGCGAACGTTTCTGAAATTTCTAATTATATTGAGCATGGAGTGAGCGTTGTATTCGTAGAATTAGAAAACACAAAGATTGAGTTGATGCATCCATACGGAGAAAATTCTCCTATAAGTAAATTCTTAGAAAATAACAAAAACGGTTCAATTCATCATATATGTATTGAAGTAAAGGATATTAAAAAAGCAGTTGAAAAACTCAAACTAAACGGAGTGAGGATCTTAGGTGACGAAACTCCAAAAAAAGGAGCTCATAATAAGCCAGTAGTTTTTTTACACCCAAAAGATTTTTATGGCACTTTAATAGAGCTTGAACAGGAGTAAAATTGTTCGGTCTTGAAATTATAGTTATATTTGTTGTTATCTGGTGGTTGGTTTTATTTATTGTTCTTCCTTTCGGCGTTCAGAAAGATGACAAAATAATAGGTGGAAATGATCCTGGAGCTCCAAAAAACCCTATGTTAAAAAAAAAGATTATTTTGACATCAATTATTTCCTTTTTTTTATCCATAATAGTATCTGTTATAAAAAATGAAATTTTCTAATTTTTTTATACCAACACTCAAAGAATCACCTAGTGACGTTAAAATGCGTTCTCATGATCTAATGATAAGATCGGGAATGATAAGGCAGGAAACCTCAGGTATTTATAGTTGGATGCCACTGGGATTTAAGGTTCTAAAAAAGATTATTGATAAAATTGAATTGTTGCATGACGACAACGGAATTAATCAAATATTGATGCCTACAATTCAAAGTTCAGACATTTGGAGGATAAGTAATCGATATGATACTTACGGAAAAGAAATGTTAAGAATTTCTGACAGAAATAATAAGGATCTTCTTTACGGACCTACAAATGAAGAAATGATAACAGCAATAGGCAAACAATATATAAAAAGTTACAAAAATCTTCCTAGAAAATTTTATCACATACAAACAAAATTTAGAGATGAGATCAGACCTAGATTTGGTGTCATGAGAGCAAGAGAGTTTTTAATGAAAGATGCCTATAGTTTTGATATTGATAATGTTAATGGAGAGAGTACTTACTGTGACTTTTTCAAACTTTATTTAAAAATTTTTAGTCAACTTGGTATTCCAATTATACCAGTTAGAGCTCTAAGTGGAGAAATTGGTGGAAAATTGTCTCATGAGTTTCATCTAATCGTAAGTTCAGGAGAGTCAGAAATTTTTTTGGACAACAAACTTTTAAATCAAAGTTTTGGGAGTCTAACATTGAATCAAATTTTAAATTTAAATTCTTATACAGACGAATATTTTAAAAACATAGAAAATAAGAAGAATTTGGAAAAATTTACGAGTATTGAATTGGGACACATTTTTTTATTTGGAACCAAATATTCAAGTTCATTCAATTTTTATATTGATTCTGAAAAAGGGAAAGTTATGCCGTATATGGGTTCATATGGGATTGGAATTTCAAGAATACCTGCTGCTGTAATTGAATTTTCAAATGATAAAGATGGTATTATTTGGCCAAAAGAACTATCACCATTTTCAGTTCATCTCATAAACATAAATATTGACGATTCTGAATGTTCAGAATTTTGTGAAAAACTTTACAATGAAATTAAAGAAAGAAATATTGACGTTATTTATGATGACAGAAATGAAAGACCTGGTAAAAAGTTTTCAGATGCAGATTTAATTGGAATTCCACTTCAGATTATTTGTGGAAATGCTTATTCAAAAAATCGTGAGATAAGTTTTTTGAAAAGATTTAATAAAGAGCAAATTAACATTGGAGAAGAAAGAGTTATGGATAAGCTTCTTGAGATGACTGGATATAAAAAATGATATCTTTTTTTGAGACATGGATTTCTTTAAAATATCTTTTTCCTAAGACTAAAGAAAAATTTTTTTCTATTGTGACACTTTTTTCTTTTCTAGGCATTTCATTAGGAGTTGCTACATTGATTATAGTGATGTCAGTAATGAATGGTTTTAGAGAGGAACTTACATCAAAAATTTTGGGTATAAACGGTCATTTAAAAATAAAGTCAGCTTATAGTGGAGGATTAAAAATTGATTCTGAATTTTCAAATAAAATTTCTGAATTTGATAAGAGCCTTACGATTCATAAAGTTCTTACTAGTCAAGGTCTTCTAAGTTTCAATAAATACTCAAGTGGAGTATTAATTAAAGGTGTTACACATAATTTTTTTTTAGAGAGAAATATTCTTACAAAATCAATTTCAAAAGAATTTATTCAAGATTTTAAAACTAATAAAGGAATTTTCATTGGTGAAAAGTTAAAAAAAAAATTGGGTCTTACTGTTGGTGATTATTTAACAATTTTATCATCACAAAATTATGAAACTGTATTTGGAAATCTTCCAAGATCTGCAAGTTTTAAGATAGTTGGATTTTTTGATATTGGAATGTACGAATATGACACATCACTAATTTTTATGCCAATAAGTTTACTTCAAAAGTTTTTAGATAATAATGGAAAAATTGGTCACTATGAAATCGTTGTTAGTAACTTTAGTGAGGTTGAATTAATTAAAACAAATTTAGAAAAAATGTTACCAGATTATCTTCGAATTGTAGATTGGCGAGAACTAAATCCTTCTTTATTTAATGCTATTGAAGTCGAACGAAATGTAATGTTTTTAATACTTTTGTTAATTATAATTGTTGCTGCCTTTAATTTAATTTCGTCAATGATGATTTTAGTTTCTAATAAAAAAAAAGATATTGGAGTTTTGAGAGTTTTAGGAATTTCAAAATTTCAGCTTCTCAAAATTTTTATTTTAAATGGATTTCTAATTGGTTTTCTTGGAACCGTCCTGGGAGTTATTATGGGTTTGTCTTTTTGTATGAATATTAATGAAATTAAAAGTTTTATTGAATTTTTTACTGGATCAAGTTTATTCTCGGAAGAAATTTATTTTTTCACTAATTTACCTATTATTATTAATGGTGCACAGATATTTAAAATATGTTTTATTTCGTTACTTTTATCTTTAGGAGCAACAATTTATCCCTCTATAAAAGCAACTAAAGTGGAACCAATAAATTTGATAAAATGGGATTAAGTTGATAAATCTAAGAGATATAGACAAACAATACTTACAAGGCAAAACCCCTGTAAAAGTTTTAAACAAACTTTGTTTACATGTTAAAGATAATGAAAATGTCGGTATTATAGGTCCCTCAGGTTCAGGTAAAAGCACTCTATTAAACTTAATTGGTCTCTTAGAAAATCCTTCTTCTGGAAATATTACAATTTGCAATGTTGAATCTAATAAATTGAAGGATGAAGAAAAAGTAGTTTTTAGAAAGGAAAATTTAGGGTTTATTTTCCAGAATAACCAGCTTCTAGAGGATTTTAATATTCAGGAAAATGTTGCACTACCGCTTTTAATAAATGGAAATTCATTTAGAAAGTCCATTTCTAAAGCTAAGGATTATTTAGATCTTCTTGGAGTAGCTAATAGAAGCAAGTTTAAACCAGGATTATTATCTGGTGGGGAGCAACAAAGAGTTGCTATTGCAAGAGCTCTAATTAAAAATCCAAAAATATTGTTAGCTGATGAGCCTACAGGTAGCCTTGATAATGAAAATACCAAAATTGTTTTTAATTTTATAAGTAAATTATCTAAAGAAAATAAAATTATTACTATTTTAGCAACACATAATCTTAATTTGGTTAAGTTATTAGACAAATGTTTTTTAATGGAAGGTGGTAAACTAATTGACTTCAGAAAATAAATTTGTTCATTTAAGAAATTATACTCAATATTCTCTGTCAAAAGGTGCATTAAGAATAAATCAATTAACAGATTTTTGTAAAAAAGAAAATATTCCTGCAGCTGCAATTACAGATTTTAATAATCTATTCGGTTCTCTTGAATTTTGTATTGAATGTAAAAAATCTGGGATTCAGCCAATAATCGGAGTAAATTTATCAGTTAGAACAAAAGGATTTAAAGATGGGAATATTTTATTATTATGTAAAAATCAAACTGGTTATAGGAATTTAGTAAATTTGGTAACTAGTTCCTATTTAGATAGTTCTGATTCTAATTCTCCAGTTACCTCTTTAAATCAAATTTTCAATTACAAGGATGGTCTAATTTGTCTAGCCGGCGGGATAAACGGTATTGTCACAATTAATTTTGAAGAAAATCATGATTTATCTGATCAATTGATTGAATTATTAAAGGATAATTTCTCCGATGATTTTTTTCTAGAAATTCAGAGATATAAAAAGTTAAGTGTCCAAGATCTTGAAAATTATTTAGTTACAAGATCTTTAGACAGAAGAATACCAATTGTTGCTACAAATGAGAATTTTTATTTAGATAAGAGTTATTTTAATACGCATGATGCATTACTAAGTATAGCACAGCAAAAATATATTGAGAGTGAAGATAGATTTAAAAGCAATGAGGAATTTTATTTAAAAGGTGTTAGGGATATGAACAAACTTTTTAGTGACATGCCGTATGCTCTTGAAAATAGTCTCATTCTAGCTAAAAAATGTTCATTTTATTTGGAGGAAAGAGCACCTTCTTTACCTAAAATTAAGTCAAATGATATCGATGAAGATACACTTCTAAAAAAAGACTCAATGAACGGATTACAAAAGAAAATAGCAAAAGAAGAGTCCTCTGCAATTAAAAAAAGATATATTGAAAGATTAAACTTTGAGATCAATGTTATAACAAAGATGGGATATTCAAGTTATTTTCTAATAGTTTCTGATTTTATAAAATGGGCAAAAAAAAATAATATTCCTGTCGGACCTGGTAGAGGTTCTGGAGCTGGATCCTTAGTTGCTTGGTGTTTATCAATAACAGATCTTGATCCAATAAAATTTGGTCTTATCTTTGAAAGATTTTTAAACCCAGAAAGGGTATCTTTACCCGATTTTGATATTGATTTTTGTATGGAAAAAAGAGACGAAGTAATAAAATATGTTCAAAAAAAATATGGTGAATTGAATGTTGCTCAGATTATAACTTTTGGTTCATTTCAAGCACGCGCGGCTTTAAGAGATGTTGGAAGAGTAATGCAACTACCCTTAACACAAGTTGATAATATATGTAAACTTATTCCATATAACCCTGCAAATCCAGTTAGTCTACAAGAGTTAGTCAAAAATGATAATCAAATAAAAAAAATGATAAAAACAGACAAAAATTTAAAAATATTATTTGAAATCTCCTCCAATCTGGAGGGTCTGTTAAGACATGCATCGACACATGCAGCAGGAATTGTTATTGCTGAAAATCCTTTAGACGAGCATATTCCTTTGTATAAAGATCCAAAATCTGAAATTCCAATCACACAATTTTCAATGAAATACGTAGAAAAGATTGGATTGATTAAATTTGATTTTCTAGGTTTAAAAACCTTAACCGTTATTGACGACACGTTGAAAATATTAAAAAAAAAAAGATCAATTGATATAGATATTGCCAACATTCATCTTAATGATTCAAAAACATACAACATGTTGAAAGATGGTCTTACAACTGGTGTTTTCCAATTAGAAGGACAGGGCATGCGCGATACAATAATTAAAATAAAACCTGATCGTTTTGAAGACTTAATAGCTATTGTGTCACTTTATCGTCCTGGTCCTATGGATAATATTCCAACTTATATAAATAGAAAACAAAAAAAGGAGAGTTATAGTTATATTCACGATGATTTGAAAGAAATTCTGGACGAAACTTATGGAATAATGGTCTATCAGGAACAAGTAATGCTTATTGCTCAAAAATTAGCTGGATTCAGTCTTGCAAAAGCTGATTTATTGAGACGAGCTATGGGCAAAAAAATTAAATCTGAAATGGCTGCTCAAAGAGAGGCTTTCATAAAAGGGACAAAAAAAAAAATGATTGATTCGGATAAGGCTTCAGAATTGTTTGATGAAATAGCTAAATTTGCAGGTTATGGTTTTAATAAAAGCCATGCTGCAGCCTACGCGATGATTGCGTATCAAACAGCATTTCTTAAATCAAACTATCCACTTGAATTTTTATGTGCACTTATGAATTGTGATATAAATAATTTTGAAAAGCTTGCTGTTTATTGTAACGAAATTAAAAAATTAGGTTTTGAAATGATTAGACCTGATATTAATATCTCGGAAAAAAAATTTTCTGTAAACTACGACAGCTTGAAAAATCCTAAGTCTATAAAATTTGGCCTAGCAGCGATTAAAAACATTGGTGGTGCATCGATTGAAGAACTGGTAAATGAAAGAAAAAAAAACGGAGTTTTTAAAAGTCTAATTGATTTACTTAGAAGAGTTTCAAATAATGTTCTGAATAGAAAAATATTGGAAGCTTTAATATTCTCAAATGCTCTGAGTTCAGTAGAGAAAAATCAAAAAACACTCTTCGACAGTATTGATAAAATTATAATGTATAACGCAAATTATCATAAAAACTTCCATGAAAACCAATCAATGCTTTTTCCCGAATCTGAAGGTTCAGAAAAATTATTTATTCAAAATGATAACGATTGGGATCTTACTCAAAAATTAGAAAAAGAAGTAGATGCATTCGGTTTTTATTTATCTGATCATCCAACCAAAATTTATAAAAAAATATTAGGAAATATCGAAATTTTTGATCTAGATTTGTTCAACTCTAGTCATAAAGAAAATTTTACAGCTACATCAAAAAAATTTCTTATTATTATTAATTCTATAAATGAGAGAATTACAAAAATGGGTAAAAAATTCTGTTTTTTTAACATTAGCGATGATTCTTGTAATTTGGATGTAATTTGTTTTTCAGAGGTTCTTGAAAATATCGATTTTGAATTAAAGGTTGGTGAGGTGTATTTCTTTAAAATTTCTCAGCAACTAATGAAAGAAACAAAAAGATTAGTTGTTAGTGATATAAAAAAAATAGATAAAATAGAAAATAACAATTTTGAATACAATATTTTTTTTGATTCAAAGAAATTAGATTTAATTAAATTTGAAAATTTAATAAAAAATAGCGTGAACGGAAGAAATAAAATCTCTTTTTTCTTAATTCATAATAACAAAAAAATAAAAATTAGAAGTTTAGCTAATTTTAATGTTGATCTCAATTTTATGGATAAAATTAACTCTATAAATGGAATAATTGATGTTAGGCAATTTAATTAAATTTGGGGTTGAATTTTAATAGTGTAAGTTGTAAGAATACTTTTAGAATTTCAAACATGTGGCATCTCTGGTGTTTTTTTGTCGCATGCATGTATAACCGGAGCTAATTATGACAAACATATCTATTAAAGATCTTTTAGATGCAGGCATCCATTTTGGTCATAGAACAAACAGATGGAACCCAAAAATGTCAGATTTTATTTTTGGTCATCGCAACGGTATTCATATAATCGATTTGCAACAGACATTAACCTTTTTTAAGCATGCTTTAAAAGTTGTGGAAGATTATGCTAAAGAAGGAAAAAATATTCTATTCATTGGCACTAAAAGGCAAGCATCTGACATTATTGAAAAATACGCTGTTGATTGTAATCAATTTTTTATCAACAAAAGGTGGCTTGGTGGGATGTTAACAAATTGGGATACAATTCAGAATTCAATAAAAAAACTTAAAGATTTAGAGGAAATTCTTTTAAATAAAAGTAATTCATATACGAAGAAAGAACTTTTAATGTTTGAAAATTCAGTTGAAAAACTAAATAAAGCACTCGGAGGAATTAAAAATATGTCTGGTAAACCAGATCTTTTGTTCATAATTGATACCAATAAAGAAATTTTAGCAGTTAAAGAAGCCAATAAAATCGGTATTCCAATTGTCGCTGTTGTAGATTCTAACTCAAATCCTGAGGGCATAGATCATCCAATTCCAGGAAATGACGATGCAATAAGATCTATAGAGTATTATTGTAGTGCTGTCTCAGATACAATTAAAAATGTTAAAAACATTAATGAAAAAGAAAAGCTTGAGTCAAAAATTTAGTAAATAAAATGAATCTCACACCTTCAATAATAAAAGAATTAAGAGAAAAATCTGGGGCTGGAATGATGGATTGTAAAAAAGCACTAGATGAATCTGGAGGAGATATTGAAAAAGCAATAGAATGGCTAAGAAAGAAAGGGATTAACACAGCGCAAAAAAAATCTTCAAGGTCAGCTTCAGATGGGCTTATAACAGTTAAAATAAACGATAAAAAAGGTATTATTATTGAAGTAAATGCTGAAACAGATTTTGTGGCGAGAAATGAAAATTTTCAAAAATTTTGCGATGAACTTGCATTTACCGGCATAAGTAATGAAGCTGAAAGTATTGAAAGTCTTTTAAATTGTAAATTTTTAGATTCAAATCAATCTGTTCAAGAAAATCTTACAAATTTAATTTCAAAATTAGGTGAGAATATTGTTATTCGTAAGTTAAAATACATCAAACAAAACTCAGGAACTTTGGAAAAATATCTTCACAATTCAATAAACCAAAATTCTGGTAAGATCGGTGTTTTACTCTCTTTTACTTCTAATGAACAGAGTAAGGAAGTGACTAATTTTTCAAAAAATTTATGTATGCATATTGCCGCAACTGATCCAAAGTCTTTGAATATAGAGAACTTGGATAAGAAAATTGTAGATGGAGAGAGATCAATTTACATTGAACAACTAAATTCTTCGGATAAATCAAAGGATATAGTTGAAAAAATCGTTGAAGGTAAAATCCAAAAATTTTTTCAAGAAGTTTGTCTTTTAGAACAAATTTTTGTGATGGACAATAAATTAAAAGTTAAAGATTGTATTTTAGCATTTAACAAAGAGCATAATGAAAATTTTCAAATTTTAGACTATGTAATATTTAAATTAGGTCAAGAATAGTTTTATTTTGAAAAAATTTGATTATAAACACATTATGCTTAAACTCTCTGGTGAAGCATTGATGGGTAATCAAGATTTTGGAATAGATTTAAATACAATAAATGCAATTACTGATCAAATTATTTATGTATTTAAAAAGGGAATCAAAGTTTCTATAGTTGTTGGAGGTGGAAATATATTTAGAGGTATTTCAGCTTCGTCCAAAGGAATGGATCGTTCTTCTGCCGATTATACAGGAATGATGGCGACAGTTATGAATTCTTTAATTCTTCAAAACTCTATTGAGCAAAAAGGAATTGATACCAGAGTTCAATCAGCACTTAAAATTGAGAATGTTTGTGAATCTTATATACGCAGAAAAGCAATGAGACACATCGAGAAGAATAGGATTGTAATTTTTGCTGCTGGGACTGGTAATCCTTATTTCACTACTGATACAGCTGCAGCATTAAGAGCTTCTGAGATAAAATGTGATATACTCTTAAAAGCAACAAAAGTGGATGGTATATACGATTCAGATCCAAAAAAAAATAAAAATGCTAAAAAGTTATACAACCTAACTTACGATTATGTTATTAATAATGATTTAAAGATTATGGATACCTCATCAATATCTCTTGCTAAAGAAAATAAAATTCCAATTCTTGTTTTTTCAATACAAGAATATAATTCACTCAAAGATATAATTAATGGCAAAGGTAATTTTACTCTAATTCAATAATGACAATAGAATTTGAATCATATGAACAAAAAATGGATAAAACCCTGAATAATCTTAAAAAAGAATATCTGGGTCTAAGAACAGGTAGAGCTTCAGCTTCTTTACTTGAACCGGTATCTGTTGAGGCCTACGGTGCCAAAGTGCCTTTAAATCAAGTTGGTAATATAAATGTTCCAGAGTCTCGACTTATAACTGTTCAAGTTTGGGATGAAAGCTTGATTCAATCAGTTGAAAAAGCAATTAGAAATTCAGAATTAGGTTTAAATCCCATGATTGAGGGCAATAATATAAGAGTTCCTATTCCAGAGCTTTCGCAAGAAAGAAGAGTAGAGATTGTAAAAGTTGCATCAAAATACTCTGAGGATGCAAAAATTACAGTCAGAAATATAAGAAGAGTTGCAATGGACAAAATAAAAGAAGGTGAAAAACAAAAAACAATTTCAAAAGATGATAGTTTTCAGTTTTCAGAAAAAATCCAAAAACTTACTGATAAATATGTAGAAAAAATAGAAAATGTTTTTCAAGAAAAGGAAAAGGATATTTTAAAAGTTTAATGTCCTTAGATTTAAATTTACAAAAGCAATTACCAAATCATGTTGCATTCATTATGGATGGCAATAGAAGATGGGCAAAGAAAAAAAAGTGTAAAATAGTTGATGGTCATAAGAAGGGCTCTGAAATTGTAAAACAAATCGTAAAAAAGTCTCTTGAATTTAACATTAAGTATTTAACTTTTTTTAGTTTCTCGACAGAAAACTGGAGTCGTAGTAAAGATGAAATATTAGACTTACAGACTTTACTAAGCTTTTATTTAGATTCTGAGGAAGAAAACTTTATAAAAAAAAAAATTAAATTTTCATTTATTGGAGAAATTGATAAATTTAATAATAAAATAAAATCAAAACTCAAAAGTTTGCAAATACTCACTGAATCTTTTAACAAACTTCATTTTACTTTAGCATTAAGTTATGGATCAAGAAGTGAAATAGTTAATTCCATAAAAAAATTGAATAAAGAAATAAGCTTGTTAACTGAAGCAGATATTTCTAAGAGCCTAATGACAAAAGATATTCCTGATCCAGATTTGGTTATTAGAACTTCTGGTGAAATGAGACTATCAAATTTTTTACTATGGCAAGTGGCTTATTCAGAGCTTTATTTTACCAAAACTTTGTGGCCAGATTTTAATACTCAAAGATATGTTTTGGCTTTAAAAAATTATATAAATAGAAAGAGAAGGTTTGGCGGTGATTGAAAAAAAGTCCTTTTTTGTCAGAACTTTATCGTCTGTCTTCATGTTAACAATTTTTATTGTTATTGTTTATTCAAGTAACCTAACATTTTTAATTTTTTCTCAAGCTCTTTTTTTTTTGACAAGTTGGGAGATCATTAGGATGCTGGAGTTCAGACGTTTTATTAAGAAAAAGGTTGATAGATGTAATTTCTTGTTATCTAGGTTCCAAATTAAAAAAAATGACTTGATTTTAATTATTTTAGTTAATGTTTATGTCTTTTTATTTAATTTTTCTTTTTTTTTTCCTCAAATAATATGTTTCATTCTTATTTTAATTTTTGTTTTAAAGCTTGTAGAAATTTCAATTGTAAAGATGATCTACATATTATATGTGACTCTTGCATTTATATTTTTAAATAAGTTGAGTCAAAGTTCAGAATTTGTTTCATATATTTTCTTTATTGTTTTTTTTGCAATGATTGTGGATGTTTCTGCATATTTATTTGGTTCTGTAATTGGTGGACCAAAAATAATGCCTAATGTTAGCCCTAATAAAACCGTAGCAGGATGTATTGGAGGTATAATTGTTCCAATGTTTTTCTGTGTTGTTATTTTTTTTAATAATTCAGACATTCCAAATATTATCTATTTCTCTTTTTTATTAGCTATTGTTTCTCAAACTGGAGATTTAATAGAATCAGGTTTTAAAAGATATTGTTTTGTAAAGGATAGTAGTAATTTGATTCCAGGTCATGGAGGACTATTAGATAGATTTGATAGTATTTTTGCACTAATCATATTTGTTTCAATAATTAAGTTATTAGATTATAATTTCTTTTTTATAGTATAATTTGTATATGAAAAAAAAAATTACAATTTTTGGTTCAACTGGTTCAATAGGACAATCAACTCTTGATATAATTAAACACAATCCAGATAAATATGAAGTTGTTGCTCTTACAGCAAATAAAAATTACTTAAAACTTCTTGAACAAGTTAATTTGTTTAAGCCTAAAATCGTTTCAATTTATAATAATGATTCATATAAAAAATTTATTGATTTAAATATACTAAAAAATTTAAAAGTACTAAATGGTTCAAATTCTTACGAAGAAATACTTGATTTTAATACAGATCTTGTCATGGCTGCAATTACTGGTTCTGCTGGTTTGCTTCCTGTTGTTTCTGCTTTGAAGAAGGGTTTGTCAATTGCACTTGCAAATAAAGAAAGTTTAGTTTGTTCTGGATCTCTTGTTACCTCACTTGCTAAAAATAATAATGCTAAAATTTTGCCTGTTGATTCAGAGCATAATGCCATTTATCAAGTTTTAGATTCCAAAAATAAATCGAAGATATCAAGACTTATATTAACTGCTTCAGGTGGCCCTTTTTTTAAAAAAAAAATAACAGAACTTAAAGACATTACACCTAAAGAAGCCATTAAGCATCCAAATTGGTCAATGGGTAAAAAAATTTCTATTGATTCTGCAACAATGATGAATAAGGGTTTAGAGCTTATTGAGGCATGTTACCTTTTTGATATTCATCAAAAAAAAATAGATGTAGTAATTCATCCTGAATCAATTATCCATTCTTGTGTTGAATATATGGATGGTTCAATGTTAGCACAAATGGGAACCCCAGACATGAGAACACCAATATCTTTTACATTGGCTTATCCCGAAAGAATAAAAACAAATGTTGAAAAGTTAAATCTAACTAAAATTCAAAAACTAACTTTTTTTGAGCCGGATTTGAAAAAATATCCATGTCTGCAATTAGCTTACAATTCGCTAGATATCGGAAAAAGTGCTCCTACAATACTTAATGCTGCAAATGAGGTTGCTGTTCAAAGATTTTTGGAAAAGAAAATTAAATTTCTTTCAATACCTAATGTTGTAGAAAAAACTTTAAATAATTCTTCTATATGCAGTATCAATAGTATAAAAGATGTAATTGAAATAGATAAAGAATCTAGAGATTTAACAAATAGTATTATAAAGTCTGGTTTTTACTAAATTTTAATGATGATAGAAATAATTTTTAACAATATTATACCTTTTATTATAATTTTAACAATTCTGGTTTTTGTTCACGAACTTGGTCACTATGTGATTGCACGTAAAAACGGAGTTAAAGTTGAAGTTTTTTCTATTGGTTTTGGAAAAGAATTATTTGGTTTTACCGACAAAAATGAAACCAGATGGAAATTTTCATTAATTCCGCTTGGTGGTTATGTGAAAATGCACGGAGATTTAGATGAAGCTAGTTCAAAAAAAAATGAGTCTAGTGAAATAATAGCCGAACAATCATTTCACGAAAAAACAATATATCAAAGATCAATGATTCTTTTTGCTGGTCCTGCTGCTAACTTTATTTTTTCATTTATTTTGTTAATTTTTATTAATATTTTTTACGGTATTTCAGTTGACAGACCAGAAATTAGTTACGTTGAAAAAGACATGTCTGCTTATAATTCAGGACTGAGAGAGGGTGACCTTATTCTTGAAATTGATGGAAATAAAATAGAAAAGTTTTCTCAAATAAAGAAATTTATAGAAGTTAAAAATGATCAGTCTATTAATCTTGTATTTAGTAGAAATGGAAAAGTTTCTGAAGTTAATGTTAAGGTCATTGACAATATAATTGGAATAAGAGGAAAAATAGAGAATAAAAAATTAAATTTTATTGAATCCTTTAAAGAATCTTTATTACAGATATATAATTTTACTAAATTAACACTAGTTGGTGTATACGAAATAATTACTGGTAGTAGGGGAACTGATGAACTTGGAGGTCCAATCCGAATCGCAGAATTATCAGGAGATTTTTGGAGTAAAGGTTTACATAGTACACTTTGGTTTATGATGATAATTTCTTTAAACCTTGGATTAATTAATTTATTTCCAATTCCTATGTTAGATGGTGGACACCTATTATTAAACTTTATCGAATTTATAAATGGTGGTCCATTAAAAAGAAAATATCTTGAAATTGCACACACATTTGGTTTTTTTATACTTATTTCACTAATGATTTTTGCAACCTATAATGACATTTTAAGGTTCTTTAAGTAGGTAAGTGTGAGTGTTTATAAAAAAATTATTTTTTTTCAGATTTTAATCTTTATATTTCTAATTAATTCTGCCTATTCTCAGGATGACTTGCCAGCAAGTCCTTCTTCCAGTTATAACAATGATTATTTTAATAAAAATGAAAAAATTATTGAGAGTAATTCTATTGTTATTCCAAAAAATACCCAAATAATTGTTCAAGGTAATAATCGTTTAGATTCTTCTGTAATTATTAGAGACTCTCTAATAGATGAGAGTAAAACAAATCCAAAAGATTTGAGTATGGCAATTAAAAATCTTTATAAAACAGGATACTATGAAGACGTTAATATATATAAAAACAACAATATAGTTTTTATTAATGTTAAAGAAAATCCACTTATAGATCAAATATCAGTTGAAGGAAATACAGAAATTTCAGACGAAATAATCTTAGCTGAGCTTGAATCAAGAACACGAAACGTTTATTCCACAGATTTAATAAAAAATGATGTAAAAAAAATTCAAACAATTTACAAGAGATCAGGTTATTTTTCAACCTTCGTTGAACCAAAATATATTAAGCTTGATCAAAATAGAGTGAACCTAGTTTTTGAGGTTTACGAGGGAAAGGAAGCAACCATAAAAAAAATTAATTTTTTGAATAATAATGTTTTTTCAGATTCAACATTAAGGGATGTGATATCTTCTACAGAGTATAGATGGTATGAATTTTGGGGATCAAATGATAGGTTTGACAGAGATAGAGTGAATTATGATAAAGATTTATTAAAAGAATATTACTTCAAAAATGGATATATTGACTTTAATGTAATCTCTGCAAACTCAAGCTTGGTCAAGAATAAGAAAGATTTTATTGTAAATTTTAATTTATCAGAGGGAAAGAGGTATAAAATTAATGAAGTAAAAATTGACTCTTCGATTAGAAAATTATCTAATCAAAAGCTATCTTCATTATTAGCAATTCAAAAAGGAGATTGGTACAGTACCGACAATATTGATAAAACAATTAAAAATATTAATGAGAAAACATCAGAATTGGGTTATGCCTTTGTAGAAGTGATACCTAGAATTAGAAAATTAAATACAAACAAAGTTAATATTATTTTCAGCATAGATCAAGGTGTGAAGATTTATGTAGATCGAATAAATATTAAAGGAAATGTGAAAACAGAAGATAAAGTAATTAGAAGAGAAATGGAGCTTGTAGAGGGTGATCCTTATAACTCCTTAAAGTTAAGACAAAGTGAAAAAAATGTAAGGTCCTCAGGACTTTTTGAAAATGTGGAGTTTAAAGTTGATGAGTTGTCTGGAACAAATAAGTCGATTGTTGATGTTGAAGTCACTGAGCGTTCAACGGGTGAATTTTCTGTTGGTGCAGGATTTTCTTCCCTAGATGGTGCTCTAGGAAATATTGGTATAAAAGAATCGAATGTTTTTGGTCAAGCCAAAGAATTAGCGTTACAGTTAGGTCTTTCAACAAGAAGGTCATCTATTGATCTAAGTTATACTGATCCTTATTTTTTAGATTCGGATGTTGCAGCTGGGATAGATATTTTTAATGTTAGAAGGAATAATAAAACATATAGTGGATACAAACACAACATTATAGGATTTAAATTAAGAGCAGGGTATGAGTTATTTGACGATTTTAGGCACATTTCCAGTTATACATTAAAGAGAGATAAAATTCATGATATCGACAACACTACTTCTCTTTTTATAAATGAACAGCAGGGTAAAAGAACAAATTCAATAATTGGTCAGGCTTTTCAGTTTGATAAACTTAATGATAGATTGAATCCAAGCGATGGTTACAGGATTAGACTTGATTTGGACTTTTATGGATTAGTTGGCGATTCTGAGCATTTTTCTAGTGAATTAAAGGTTGCAAATTTCTTAAGAATGTCTGATGGTGGTGGATTGTATTTAGGAACCTTTATTGAGGGTGGATTTATCGCATCCATTAAAGATGTAAAGATCAATGATAGATTTTTTCTTAATGGTGACAGATTGAGGGGATTTAAAAACCTTGGTATAGGTCCGAGAGATACATCTACTGGTGATGCTTTGGGCGGAGAAATATATTACATTATGAGAAATGAACTAAACTTTCCATTAGGCTTACCAGATGATCTTGGACTAAATGGTCTGGCTTTTATAGATATCGGAAGTATTTATAATACAACTTCCTCAAGCAGCCTAGTAAAGGACGAAAATACTTTAAGAGCATCTGCAGGTGTTGGACTGACATGGATTTCACCGTTTGGGCCTGTCAAATTTTTCTTATCAAAACCAATTTTGAAAGAAAATTATGATAAAAAAGAGATTTTTAGATTTAGTTTTGGTACAACATATTAATTATAAATGAAGGAGCGATATGAAAAAATTTGTAATTTTAGTAAGTTTTATTTTTCTTGGAATGACTTTAAATGCCCAAGAAAAAAATGAAACCAAAAAAACTGTAGTTCAAAATATAAATTCAGGTATTGGGGTTGTGGACATGAAAAAGATTCTTGCGCAATCAAAGGCATATCAGAGTTTAGTTGATCAGTTTGAGGACGTCAGAAGAAAACACAGAAATACTTTTACCAAACAAGAAGACATTATAAGAGACGAAGAAAGTGATCTTTTGAAACAAAAGAATATTCTTTCAAAAGAGGCTTACGCAGAAAAAGTAAAAGTTTTAGGAAAAAAAATCAACGAACTTAAAGGAAAACAAGCAACAGAAGCTCAGAAGTTTGAAACGGCATTTGAAAGATCAACAGGTAAAATCCAAGGTGCATTGGTTGATGTTTTGTCCATAATAGCCAATAAAAAACAACTAAACTTAGTTCTTGCGAAAAGTCAGGTTATTCTTGTAGGAAAAGATATAGACTTAACAGATGATGCTATTAAAGAGTTAAATAAAGTATTACCAAAGATTTCGCTAGATAAATAAATTATGGAATAATCCAATTGGTTGATAAAACTTTTTACAATAATGCTGGACCATTCACTCTGAGAAAGATTTGTGAATTTCTTGATTCAAAATTTATCGGCAATGAAGAAAAAATGATTTTTGATATTGCACCTGTATATGACGCGGATAAAAATGAAATCTGTTTTATTACTGGTAAATATAAAGATATTTATAATAAATCAAATGCCGGGGCTTTTATTATTAAAGATAGTATTAAACTAAAGAATGAAAGAAATATTATTTTCTCTAAAAACCCTCATTTTGATATGGCAAAAGTTGCGTCACTGTTTTATCCTGAAGCCGATTATCCAAAGTTTAGTTTCTCCAGTAACGACTGTGCCAGAAACTTAAATAAGTCAATAAAGTTATCATACAATGCTTTCATTCATAAGACTGCTTCTATTGGTAACAACTGCGAGATTGGTTGTAACTCAATTATCGGTCCTGGAGTAACAATAGGTGAAAACTGTTTAATAGGGGATAATGTATCAATTTATTTTTCAATAATCGGACAAAATGTTAAAATTTATCAAGGAGTAAAAATAGGGAGTGAGGGATTTGGATTTATTATGAATGAAAATTCATTTAAAAAAATTCCACAGCTTGGAAGAGTAATCATTGGAAATAACGTTGAGATAGGTGCAAACTCTACAATAGATAGAGGTTCAATTGGAGATACGGAAATAAAGGATTACTGTATGATTGATAATATTGTTCATTTAGGACATAATGTTAAGTTAGGTCAAAAATGTGTTATAGCTGCTATGACTGGAATCTCTGGAAGTACAACAATTGGAAATAACGTTATGATCGGCGGACAGGTTGGAGTTAGCGGGCATCTTAAAATTGGCAATAATGTTAAGATTGCTGCAAAAACTGGAATAATGAAAGATATTGAAGATAATGAAGTTATTGCGGGTTATCCTTCAGAAAAAATATTTGACTGGCATAGGAATACAATAATTTTAAAAAAGCTAAGAAAAAATGAAAAAAAAAAATGAACTAAATATTGAGGAAATTAAAAAATTAATACCTCACAGATATCCTTTTCTTTTGATCGACAAGCTAATAGATATAATTCCAAAGGAAAGTGCGATAGGAGTTAAAAATGTAACCTTTAACGAAAACTTTTTTCAGGGCCATTTTGAATCGATGTCTGTTATGCCTGGGGCACTTATAATCGAATCGATGGCTCAATCTGCAGGTACTCTAGTTATGTACAGTCTTAAAAAAAATCAAGAAAATATTTCAGTATATCTACTTACCGTTGATAAAGCTAAATTTAGAAAGCCGGTATGTCCCGGTGATACATTGTTTCATAAAGTAGTTAAAAAGCAAAATATTAAAAATATTTGGAAATTTAAATGTACTTCTTTTGTAAACCAAAAATTAGTTGCTGAAGCAGAAGTATCGGCAATCATTAATCAAGTAACATAATTTCTTGTAATAATTTGTAATTATTTATTATTTGTTACACTTTGTAGATTAATTTATAAGGAATGATGACAAATAATTCTGTTGTCCATAAAGATTGTAAAATAGGAAAAAATGTAAAGATTGGTCCTTTTTGTTCGATCGGAGCCAATGTTTCAATCGGTGATAATTGTGTTATTCATAGTAATGTTGTAATAAGTGGAAACGTAAACATAAAAAAAAATGTTGAAATCTTTCCTTTTGTATCAATTGGTACTATTCCTCAAGATTTAAAATATAAAGGAGAAAAGACAAAAATATTAATCGATGAAAATTGCAAAATAAGAGAATATGTTACCATAAATTTAGGTACCCAAGGCGGTGGAGGTATAACAAAAATTGGTAAAAATTGTTTGTTAATGATTGGAACTCACATTGCACACGATTGTATAGTTGGAAATAATGTTATCTTTGCAAATCATTCAACACTTGCTGGGCATGTTACCATTGAAGATAATGTCGTTGTGGGTGCTCTCAGTGCAATTCACCAATTTAGTAGGATTGGAGAAGGTGCGATGATTGGTGGAATGTCTGGTGTAACTGCTGATGTTGTTCCATTTTCAACAGTTATTGGGAATAGGGCTAAACTAAGTGGATTAAATCTAGTCGGACTGAAAAGAAATAAGTTTAAAAAAAATGAAATAATTGAATTGAGAAAAGCTTTTAAATATATTTTTTTCAGTAAAAATAAAACTTTAAACGATAGGGTTATTGAGATTAAAAAAAAGAAATTAAATTTTTATACAATAGACTCAATTTTATGTTTTCTCAAATCAAAATCTAAAAGATCGTTTATTATGCCATAATTTAAATGAAAAACATTGTATTAATAGCAGGCGGAGGAGACCTTCCCACTGAAGTGATTAAAAAGCTTAAAGAGAAGAAGATAAACTTTTTTTGTTTAATATTTGAGAAAAATCCAGTCTCAAAAATAATATTTAAAACCAATTATAAATTAATTAATTTCGGCAAAATAATTTCAGAGTTATTAAAGCTTAAAGATTTGGGTTTTAAGCAGGTAGTTTTAGTAGGTAAGTTGAAAAGGCCAAATATAAGTGATATAAAGCCAGACTTTAATTCCATTAAGGTTATCCCAAAATTAGCAAAGATTTTGTTGAATGGAGGTGATAACAATCTGTTGCATTTTTGTATTAGTTATCTAATTAATATTGGATTTAAAGTTTTAGATCTAAGGAAGATAATTCCAGAAAACTTTTTAAATTCAGGAAATATAACTAAAACTAGATTGTCAAAATTACAAATTGACGATATTAAAAAAGGCAAAAAAATTCTTGATTGTATTTCTAAATTTGATATTGGCCAATCTCTTGTTATTCAGTCAGGTAATATTATTGGAATTGAAGCCGCACAGGGAACAGATAAACTTATAAAAGATTCATATAATTATTTGAATAAAGACGAAAAATCAATTTTAGTAAAGCTTGCTAAGGTTAAACAAAATTTGAAGGCCGATTTACCTACAATTGGTGTTAAAACAATAATTAATTGTAGTAAATCTGGTATTTGTGGGATTGCATTCTCTGCCAATAAAACTTTGTTTATTAACAAGCATAAGATTTTGAAATATTGTAATCATAAAAATATATTTTTATACGGTGTGTGATTTATGAGAATAGTAATATTAGCCACAGAACCATCTGGCGATTTCTTAGGTTCAGAATTAATCAAAAATCTTAAAAAAAATAAAAACAAAATAATAATTTCAGGGGTAGGCGGAGAGCAAATGAGAATTGCGGGTCTTCAATCATGGGTTTCTATTAAGGAGTTTAATGCAATTGGAATTTACGAAGTACTAATAAGAATTGGTAAGTTTTATAAACTTTTTAAATTAATAAAAAATAAGGTTTTAGATTTTAAACCCAACATCTTGATAACAATAGACTCTCCAAGTTTTAGTTACAGAATTGTTAAAAAGCTACAAATTTTAAGAAATAAAACAAAATTTATTCATTACGTTGCCCCAACTGTTTGGGCTTGGAAATCATATAGAGCAAAGATTTTTTCTAAACTATACGATCAATTGTTTACATTATTTGAATTTGAAACAAATTATTTTAAACAATATGGTCTTAAAACTGAATTTGTTGGTCATCAAATATTTTTTTATAAAAAATTTAATAAAAAAAAAAAAAAATATATATCTTTTTTTCCAGGTTCAAGAGCAGTTGAAATTAAAAACAATATGAAAAAACTAGAAAAGATAATAATTAAATCTGAGAAGATATTTTCAGAGTTTGATATATTCATATTGACACATGATCATCATGAGGAAAATATAAAAAGGACTATAAAATCAAAAAAAATAAAAATTATTTCCGATTACAAAAAAAAACACAAAATAATGAGAGAAACGTATTTAGCTGTTGCCGCGTCTGGTTCGGTAACTCTAGAACTAATAAAATATAAAGTCCCAACAATAGTTTTCTATGAAACACATTGGTTGACAAAATTTATTATCAAATTATTTGTAAAAGTTAATTATGCTTCTCTAATAAATATTATTAATGGAAAAGAGGTTGTTCCGGAATTTTTATTTAATAATTTTAATACACATAACATAGTTGGTTCAATGAAAGATCTTATAATGAGAAAAGATTTGAGAGAAAATCAAATTCGATATTTTAATAATTTTGAAAAAAAAATGCTTTTTAAAAATAAAAATCCGTCTTCTTTAATAATTAAAAAATTAAAAATTTAATTTTAATCAACTTGAAGTGGGAACATTCTTTGTATATTTTTTCTTTCATCGATTTTTACAAATTTTCTGTTATCTTTCCCATTGTAGAGTTGCCTTGGTCTACTAATTCTATTCTCACTTTCAGTCATTTCTTTCCATTGTGAAATCCAACCAACTGTTCTCGCAACTGCAAAAATTACAGTGAACATTGATTCTGGCAAACCTAGGGCTTTAAGGATAATTCCTGAATAAAAGTCAACATTTGGATAAAGTTTCTTTTTAATAAAATATTCATCACTCAGTGCAATTTTCTCTAGTTTTGTTGCAAGTTTAAATAGTGAAATGTTAAAATCATCAACCTCATTTAGAAGGTTGTGACAATATTTTCTTAATACAGTGGCTCTTGGATCGTGATTTTTATATACTCTATGTCCAAAACCCATAAGTCTGAAAGGATCATTTATATCTTTTGCTTTTTTAATGTACTTGTTTATATTCTCTTCTTTACCAATTGTTTTCAACATACTGATAACTGATTCATTTGCTCCTCCATGAGCAGGACCCCACAAAGACGCTACACCTGCTGCTACGCAAGCGAATGGATTTGCTCCAGATGACCCTGCAATTTTAACTGTAGATGTAGATGCATTTTGCTCATGGTCAGCATGTAAAATCAATAGCTTATCTAAAGCATCAATACTTGCCTTAGTGGGCTTATATTCACCACATGGCGTTGAAAAAAGCATATGAAGAAAATTTTCACTGTATGATAACTCATTTTTAGGATAAATAAATGGTTGTCCTAACGAGTATTTATATGCCATGGCTGCCATTGTAGGAAGTTTCGCAAGAAGACGACTAACAGCAACCCATTTACCTTTATTTGTTGAAAAATCATATTTTTTTTCAGGATAAAATGAGGATAAAGCACCAACAATTCCAACCATTACTGCCATTGGATGTGAATCTCTTCTGAACCCGCTATAGAAACGTAAAATTTGTTCATGTAACATCGTGTGATGTGTTAAAATATTTATGAACTTTCTTTTATTTTCTTTACTTGGCAGATCACCATTAAGTAATAGATAACAAACTTCTGGATAATCTGAATTTTCTGCTAAGTCTTCAATTTTATAACCTCTATGCAAAAGAACTCCTTTTTCTCCGTCGATAAATGTAATCTTTGACTCACAGCTAGCTGTAGACTTAAAGCCAGGATCATATACAAACATACCAGTTTTT
>CACFSX010000010.1 GCA_902569095.1 uncultured Alphaproteobacteria bacterium | reverse complement strand
TACAAAAAATAAATATTTTAATTCCTACAAGGATGAAGAATGATTTTTAAAGTTCACTGGATTGTCGACGGATTAGCGGAAATAGAAGCTAAAAGTAAGGAAGAGGCAGAAAAAATATTACAAGAAGATCTTGAGGATTATGTGAAAAATTCAGATCCTTTAATGAACAAATTTGTTGCAAAATCAATTCAAGGATCCGCATATATGCCTGGATCAGATGAAGAAACATCCACGCAAACTAATATTATAAATAAAGAAAAGCCTGATGAGGAAAATTCTTAGTCTTTTAATATTATTTTGTTTTGTGTTTCCCCTAATGGTCGATTCCTTACCAAAAACAAAGGGCAGAACCTACGCACCTGAAGAAGGAACATTCGACAGAAGGAAAAGAATTGTTATTCAACCAAAATGTAGGCTAATCAGTGAAAGAAAAGTTCCCGGTGATGTTGTATGTACTTATCAATCTCAGAAAAGAGGAGCAAAAGATAAAGAGATATACCTTGGTTCACCCGGTAATACATGCCAAAAAGAAATAACCTGTCCTAAAAAATAATTCTCAAGGAGCAACTAAATTAATATTAAAAAAATACAATCTAGATGCTGGCAATTACTTGAACCAGGACAAGATAAAGATATAGCCAGCAAGGTAACCGACCTTTTTCTCCTAACCTTAATAACATTAAATGTTTTTTCAGTAATTTTAGAAACTGTTGATGCAATTTATGAAAAATTTGAAATTTATTTCAACTATTTCGAATATTTTTCTGTATTAGTTTTTACTATAGAATATCTACTTAGGTTTTGGTCTTGTGTTTCTAAAGAAGATGAGGAAGGAAGTGATTATAAAAAAAGAGTTAGATACATTTTTAGCTTTGGAGCTTTAATCGACGCAGTTGCAATACTTCCAAGTCTTATCGCATTATTTTATCCGTCTATTGATCTAAGATTTGTGAGAGCATTGAGAATAGTAAGGTTGTTAAAATTTTCCCGATACTCCGGTTCAATTAATAGTTTGATTTCTGTATTGTGGGATCAAAGAAGGTCCTTTGGGGCAGCATTTTTTTTACTGTTTATAGCTTTAATAATTGTATCAAGTGGAATGTACTTGGTTGAAAAAGACGTTCAACCAGAAAAATTTGGGAGCATACCTCAATCTATGTGGTGGGCATTAGTTACCCTTACAACAGTTGGTTATGGAGATGTTTACCCAATTACTAATTTAGGAAAATTTTTTGGTTCTATAAGTATTATTTTGGGAATTGGAACGGTTGCATTGCCGGCTGGAATCATGGCATCAGCTTTTACAGAATTTACAAGGAGGAATCAAAAAAAATATGAAGACAAATTAAAATTCATGCTGAAAGACGACGTTATTGATAAAGAGGAAAGAGAGGAACTAAGGTTATTATCAGAAAAACTGAATTTATCGGATAAAGATATAGGTGCAATTGAAGATGACTATAAAGCTGAAAAGAAATAAATCTTTCTAACCTACAGATCCAATAAAGTGATTAATTCCATTGCTTACTCGTCTTGCACATTCATATAAGGCTTCCAATTTTTGGAAAATATTTTTTTCTTCTTTTGTATAATTAATTTTACCCTCACTAACATAATTTGATTTGTCAGAAAAACCGATATTTGAAGTTTTTAATTGACCAACTGGAAAAATTTTTCTAAGAGTCTCAACAGCGTTAAAAACGTCAAATCTAATTAATTTTGCAATTACTTCATCTCTCGAAGTACCTGCCTGATCACTAAACTTTGGAATTCTAACGGAAAGTAAAAAAATTTCATGAAAAATCGCAACTCGTATTCCATGCATTAATAATAATTCGTCTCTGATCTCTTTTTCAATAACTCTTCCTCTTCCAACAGCAATTCTTCCCCTGAGTTTTCGACCTAAAATCCAGTTTCTTATTTCCATATATTCCTGGTGCAGTCCTCTGTAAACTTTATTAAGCCTCCAATGGACATCAAATTTTTCAAGTAAATTTGCAACCTCTTTCATATTTTTACTTCTTTCAGAATCTGCAGTTCTTGTTGACCATGACAACCACATCCCTGGATCAAAACAATCTATGTAAGCTTTTAATACTTCTATATCACTGAAGGCGAATGCATGTTGCACTATGTCCATAATTCTTTTAAATCTTTCAGAATTGTTGTATACTTTAATAAATTTTTTTTGATCTTTCCCTATAAATCTGCCAACTCCCCCCAGAGAGTTTGCTAACATTCCAAGTTGCTGAAGAATCGAATTCTGAGGTATTGCTCTTGTCTGACTAGGATGATAAACGAGTGTCTTTACAGAAGAATCAATATGGCGCTTTACTGATCTTGATCCAGTTGAGTGAGTTAAATTAGATCCAAATACATTTAAAAGTGCAGCGTAATTAGGATCATCCATAATTTCTGTATTAAAATTTTTAATTGTATTAACAAACTCTATGCCAAAATCTACTGAATCATACAAAGCATCTGATTTTACAGAACTATCATTATAGCAAAATTCTGTAATTCTTGAGATAGCAGCGAAAGCTAAATCATGATTCATAAAATATTGATAACCATCGCCACCCTGAAAACTCATTTCTTGAATTAAATCAATTTTCCAATCCATAATTTTTTTTCGAGTATAATTACAATTCACATATTTCAGTCTATCAATTAAGGATACAGGATGTCCGCCTCTTCCGATCGATTCTCCGTGAGTGTTAAAAATTAAAAGTTTAACGTTTGTTATATTCAAATCATGCATTGCTTTGGCAATTTTTCTTTGCAAATTTTCAATTGATAAAACTGCGGCAGATTGGCCTAAGTATCTTCCAGCATCTGAAAATCCTGTTTGAACTGTAAGTTTCTTTCTTACTAAGATGTATTTTTTAAAATTTGAATTTCTCAAAAGTGTTCTAATTACATCGTCTCCAATCTCAAGACCTTTCTCGGTCTCAAAAAGAGGTGATATGTCGATTTTACTTTCTACTCCAAATAATTTTGAGAAATATAAGGCTGTCATAACGGTAAGTGGGTAATCACATTCCGCGATCAAAAATCTTATTGACTGGTTTTCGTCTATATATTTCAAGATTTGTTTTGTTAACATAAAATATCTTCTTGCATTCATATTTTCTTCATAAATACTTCCAAAATTAATTTTTACAGGTTTTACATTATCAATCATTTTTGAAATTATATTTAAGTAGGTAAGTTTATTTGAGGGATCATTGGGATCTCCCATCAAATCAATTTCTTTGGATATAGCATTATTTAGTTGATTTGCGTTAAGTCTTAATTGTGTTCTTCCTAAACCAAGTCCAAAATTTGATAACTCAATTTTAAAAATTAATATTTCATTAATAGTTTTTTTATTTTTACTCGAATCATTTTCGACTAAGTAATTTAAAACTGATGAAATTTTTTCTAAAATTAGCAAAGAGTTTGTAAGCAACTTGTCTTTATTTTTGTGAAGAAAATTTGATGCTTGCTTAATTGAATTTAAATCATTGACGAAATCTTTTTCTGTAAATTTTTTCAGCGCCTCAGAATTAATTTTAAATGCATTAGTAATTATGTTTCTTATTTTAAATAATTCACTTTCACAACCTTTATCTTTATTTAATTTAATAATTTTATTTACCCTTTGTTGGTAAATATCTAGTTGTTCAATCTTAACCTTGAGTCTTTTTGAAAAACTGTCACTCCAAAATATATCACCCCTCCCATCAACATCATATCCAACCCAAGTATGTAATCTAAAAATCTGTGGTTTTATTCTGTGATAATCATCGGGGAATAATTTTTTTGATACATCAATGATTACCTCATAAAATGTTCTTAGTGATGCTTGAAGGAATTTTAGAGCGGACATTGATAGACTGTGTTCAAAATCAAGTGTTATCTTCTTTTCTGGCCTCTGCTCTGTCTTGAAGACTTCTTTAACAATCCCCTTTAATTCTTTATCAGTAAGATTTTTATTATTATTTTTTGATGTAGCCAATTTTGCTAATTCTAGCATCATATTGTAGGTCATTCCAAAAGTTGGATGTGCTGTTAATACAATTCCAAAAATTTCTTTGGAAATCTTGCGGTTAAATTCTTGAAAAGTTAGCTTTATATTTTCCTCGAAGGCTAGGTCTTGAATTATTCTTTTGATGATTTCGATATTTTGTTTTTTGTCTATTTTACCAATATAAGACTTTAAACGATCAGCACGAAGACCAAATGAACCAACGGCAAGCCTTTGAATTAGAGCTTCGAGTGCAGAATAGTTAAGTTTATTTTTCTCTAATCTTCTGGATATATCGAGAGCTAACATTGTAATTGAATTGGAAAATGGATCTTTTTCCGCACCCGATCTAATTTTATCTAAATCTTTTTGCAAAATTTTCCTTAGCTGTTGCGTGTCGATATCTCTATCAACAGGAAAACAGCTCCACTTTTCAGGTAATAAAGGTTTCCTATATAAATCCATCTCAGAGTGAGATAATTTTCTTATATTAATACTTGTCATTTCTCAAAAAATTATATAATTAAGGTTTATATCATAATTATTATTCATTAATATGATGTTTTTTTGAAAAAATTTAATGGCTCTTCTAAAAGAAAAAGTAACGGAAATTCACCACTGGACTGATAAAACATTTAGTTTCAAAACAACAAGAGACATGAGCTTCAGATTTAAAAATGGTGAGTTCGCTATGATAGGTCTTGAGATTGATGGAAAGCCATTGCTACGCGCCTATTCTGTTGTAAGTCCAAATCATGAAGATCACTTAGAGTTTTTAAGTATTAAAGTTCCTAACGGACCATTAACTAGTAAGCTTCAACATATTAAAATTGATGATGAAATTATTGTTAATTCAAAACCCACTGGAACACTCGTGTGTGACTATCTTCTGTCAGGAAGAAATCTTTTTTTATTTTCAACTGGGACGGGGTTAGCTCCATTCATGAGTATTGTTAGGGATCCAGAAACATACGAAAAATTTGAAAAGATTATTTTAACTCATACCGTCAGAACATCTAAAGAACTTGCTTATAAAGATTTGCTCACAAATCTCAATAACGATGAGGTTTATTCTGAAGTGACCAGAAATAATTTTATCTATTTTAACACTGTTACAAGAGAAAAATGGGATAATGAAGGAAGAATTACGGATTGGATAAAAAAAAATACATTATGGAAAAAAGTTGGAGTAGAAAGTTTCAAACCTGAACTTGACAGAGTAATGATTTGTGGTTCAGAAGAAATGACGTTTGACTTAAAAAAAATATTTGAAAAACTTGGTTCTAAAGAAGGTTCCACTAAAGTTCAAGGCGGATTTGTTATTGAAAAAGCATTTGCAGAGAAGTAATGATAAAGCTTGTTTATTTTGATTTTAATTTTTGGAGAATAGATATATTGAGGTTATGTCTTTCTCACTCAAAAATACCTTATGAGTATGTTAGAATTAATAGACAACAGTGGCCAAAAAAAAAAAATGAATTTCCATTTGGTCAATTACCAGTAATGATTATTAATGATAAACAGTTTTCCCATACGCATGCACTAGCAAAATTTTGCGCAACACGTGCATCTCTTTACGATACAAATGAATTAAAAATATTAATTATAGATCAAGTATTAGATTGGGCAAACGAAATAACAACTCACATTGCTCCCTCGATCAGAGCAGCAATGAGAGAAAAAAACATTGTTAAGTCAAAGAAACTTCGTCAAGAGTTTATAGAAAATGATTTGCTTTTATGGTTTTCCTACTTAGAAAATTTATTAAAAAATTCTTCATTAAATAAAAAGTTTTTTACAGACAAATTTAGCATTGCAGATATAACAGCTTGGAGAGTGATTTTTTGGTTTTGTTCTGGTAAACTTGATTTAATAGATCCTTCATTTTTAAATCAAACTCCACTCCTGAAAAATTACTACAGTGAAATTTGTAATTATAGGCCATTGAATAAACTTGAGGAATTTAAATCTATTACAAATTAAGATTTAAGGAATCTGCATTTTAATTGGAAATCTTCTCTTCATCCAGAAAAGTATAATTAAACCCGGTAAACCAAATACTGTGGATAACACAAAAAAATAACTCCATCCTATAGACTCTACAATAAAACCAGACGGAGAAGATAAAAATGTCCTTGCTACACCCATAACCGAGGATAAAAGTGCATATTGTGTTCCTGAAAATTCTTTTTTACAAAGAACTGATAAGTATGCTACAAAAGCAGCTGAGCCCAAACCACCTGAATAATTCTCACCAGCAATAGTAATTAAAAGAAAATTAAATTCAGGCCCAACTTCATTTAATAAGACATATAGTAAATTTGACACTATTTGAAAGAAACCTGAGATGATTAAAGAATTAATTAATCCAGCTTTTTTTACCAAGTATCCCCCAGAGAAAACACCTAGTAAAGTCATGAGAACGCCAAATATTTTACTTGCATTTGCGATATCTATATTTGAAAAACCAATTTTTACATAAAACGGATTTGCCATTATTCCTGCGACTACGTCTCCAAATTTAAAGAAAAAAATGAAGAAAAGAATTACAATTAAATTTTTAATTGAATTTCTTGTAATAAACTCCTTGAATGGAGCTAAAAGACTACTTTGATTATTCTGTTTGCTGGGAGAATTAGTCTTTAACACGAAAATACAGAAAATCATTAAAAATAAAATAACGATAGCAATTAAGATAAAAACCCCTGACCAGCTAAAAATACTCTTAAGATATAGAGAACCTGCTCCCGCTATAATTCCTCCTACTCTATACCCAAACTGAGTTGCAGCGGCTCCTGCACCTTGAAGTTCATTCTCAAGGATTTCAATTCTAAAAGCATCTATAATTATATCCTGGTTAGCTGAAAAGAAAGCAGTTAATAATGCAAAAAATGCAGTTAAAATTAAATTTTCAGCTGGATTACTAAAACCTAAAAAAATCAAAGAAAAAATTAACAAAATTTGTGTTATCAGCAACCAGGATTTTCTTTGACCTAAATATTTATTTAGAATGGGAATTTTATAATTGTCTATAAAAGGTGCCCAAGTAAATTTTAAACTCCAAGGTATTTGCGTGAGTGCAAAAAGACCAACTGTAGATATATCAATATTCTCTCTTGTTAGCCATATTAATAAAGTTGATAAAATCATGTAAAGAGGTATCCCACTTGCGATACCCATCGTAAAAACCAAAAATATTTTTTTTGAATAATATATTTTTAAGAATTCTATATTCATTATATTGTTGAAATTTTTTTATTTATAACAATAATAATAGTATGTACTTAAAAATAATCATCTACTCTTTTTTCGTATTCATGTTTTTAAATTCTAATAATGCTCATTCATCTGATGAGGATATACCAAATATAGTTGGAACTTGGATTGGAGAAAACAAGACTATATCAGAACAGAGAGGTTTTAGAACTTGGGAAAAAAAAGTTGAAATATTAGAGCAGAAAGGACGTAGGTTCAAAGGCACCTTTTCTTACACTGATGGAACAAAAAACTTTTTTGGTGTTATTCATCCCGATAATCTTACAATAACATGGGTTGCATCAAATAGTAGAGGATATAACCTTGGCAGATTACTTACAAAAAACAGATTAAGCGCCTGTTACGTCGAGTCTGGAATAGACGCTACAGCAGGTTGTGCAGATTTGACTAGAAAATAGCTTACACAACTTTTTCGAAAAGTTTCTTTATGTGCCTCGTTGGTTTCTTTTTTACTTGAGTAACAGATCCCCACCAATGTAAACTTGAGTTATCAAGCACCAAAACCTCCTCAAAATACTTTAAGACTCCTCGCATATCAGATGTTACAACTACCAAGGTCGTATTATTAATTTTAGATAATTTCTTGATTATGTTAAAGATAACATTTGTTTTGACTGGATCTAAACCTGCAGTAGGTTCGTCAAGCACTAAAAACTTTGGATTGTGAGAAATAGCTCTTGCAATTGCTACTCTTTTTCTCATTCCACCAGAAAGCTCTGCAGGAAATAAAAAAGCATCATTTCTTTCCAAACCGACTTTTTTTAAAATTGAATAGGATTTTTTGATTAATTGTTCTTGTGAAAAATTATTTAAACTTCTAAACATAATATTTTCCCATACTGTTAAACTATCAAATAAAGCATCTTTTTGAAATACAACTCCAAAAGTATTGAATGTATCTCTTATTTTTTTATCTGAAATTGATTTTCCATTAATGTAAATTGTTCCAGAATTTATTTTTACCAGGCCTATCATACTTTTTAGCAATGAACTCTTTCCTGATGAGCCTGCCCCTATTATACATAGCGATTTTTCTGGAGTGACAGAAAATGATAAATCTCTGAGAATAATTTTCCCATCTATCTTCAGAGATACTTTTTTAAAAACGATTGTATTTTTCATAACTTTTAATGCTACGATATCATATGAAGATTAATTATAAACAAAGTAATGTTATTTTTGAAAAAGGGTCTGTAATTTTAGCTGGTGCAGGTCCTGGGAGTTTAGAGCAAGTAACATTAAAAGTCTATGAAGCAATAACGAAAGCAGATGTAATAATTTACGACTCTTTAGTTAATGAGAAAATTCTAAAGAACTCAAATGAATATGTGATAAAAATATTTGGAGGTAAAACTAAAAAAAAAAGAGCATGTTCTCAAAGTGAAATAAACGAATGGATGGTGTATCATGCCAAAAAAAATAAAAAGGTTTTAAGGCTTAAAGGCGGAGACCCTAGTTTTTTTAGTAGGGGCAGTCAAGAAATAGAATTTCTTAAAAAAAATAAAATAAAATATAAAATTTTTTCGGGAATAACATCATCACAATCAGCCATAAAAAAAACTAATATTTCTTTCTTTAATCAAAATGGTGTTTGTAACTTTATAACAGGGCATAGAAGAATAAATAACAACTCTATTTCACTTGATCTAGAGAAAATTGTAGGCAACAAAGGTAGAATAATAATATATATGGGAATCAGTCAAATTAAAAAGATTTCATCAGACTTAATTGATTTAGGAATAGACTATAAAACTAAAGTTTTCATAGTTTCGAATGCTTCAATGCCCTCAGAAAGAGTTTTCGAATCGTCATTGTATGAAGTTGAAAAGACAATTAATCTTAACAATATTCTCCCACCATCAATTATAGTCATTAATTAGCATTCATTGAGAGTTTTCTTGAAAAAAATTTTAGAATACACTGTTGTAATTTTCTTTTTCTTAACATTTAAACTGCTTGGTCTTAAATTATCGTCATTTTTCGGAGGAATAATTTTTTATTTATATGGTCGCTTTTCAAAAAGGAATTCTATTGCAAAAAAAAATATTTCAAGGGTTTTCCCAAAAATAAGCAAACGAGAGTTAAATAGCATTATTGGTAAGATGTGGTTTCATTTTGGGAGAGTTTTTGGTGAATATCCAAATCTAAATAAGATTAAACTAGGTAGAAAAAATAATATTATAATTGAAAATGAAAAAAACTTGATTAATCCGCTAAAAAAATATTCCAATTGTTTATTTTTTTCTGCGCATATTGGTAACTGGGAATTAACTTCTCATCTTCTAATCCAAAAAGGTTTTAAGATAAATTTCATATATAGAGCTCCAAATAATTATTTAGTTGATAATGTTCTAAGAAGGATTCGCTTGAGCTACGGTGTCGATTTAATAAGAAAAGGTAATCAAGGAGCAAAGCAGTGCCTAAAAATATTAAATAGTGAAGGTGGACATATTGGGATGCTTATCGATCAGAAGATGAATGACGGAATTTCTACAAAATTTTTTGGCCAAACCGTTAAGGCACCCTCTGCAATTGCAAAATTTGCCTTAAAATTTAATTGCCCCATCATTCCAGCGGTATGTTTTAGAGAGAATTCCACAAATTTCATAATTTCTTATGAAAAACCAATTACTCCTAATCAATTAAAAAGAATTGGAAATGAAAAAGAAATTATGAATTATTTAAATAAATATGTTGAAATATGGATTAAAAAAAAACCAGAGCAGTGGATTTGGTTTCATAACAGATGGAATAATTAAATAATATTTTTTATAACGTTTGCTATTCTCTCTGATTCATTTATTTTTTCATACTTCCAACTCACAATATCACCATCAAAGTATCTTACTACACCTTTTTTTTCTAATTTATGAATAAAGTCTTTTATTTTTTTTTTCTTTTTTTTTACTTTAACCATATAAACGGGTTTACCTGTAAAGGTTGCATCAGATGTCATACTAACAGAATCTTCTGTTACTATGAAATATGAAGATTTATTAATTAAATACCAATAAGGATCTTTATCTTTATAATTATAGCAATAATGCTTAAATTTTTTTCTTTTATTTATAATTCTTTTTGTAATTAAGCTAGTTCTTCGAGAGAAACAATACACAATAGTGTATCTGTCATCAATTAAATTTATTTTGTCAACAAGATCATTTATTTCAGAAACTTTTATTTTAGAACTTTTTCCGTCACCCCCTATGAGACATGCGATAATATTTTTGCGTGATTCGAGTTCCTTATGATTATTTAGGTCTTCATTAACTAATTTTCTTTTTCTGTTAAATGTTCCCAAAAACTCTACAGCATTTCTGTAATTTGAGAACTTTGAAAAATCATGAGATGGAATAAGTATTTTATCAAAGCTATTTCTCAGAAAATAAGGATCCAATATATGGAAGATTTTACATTCCTTATTTAATTTTTTAAATATTAAACTGTAAGGAGCACTGATTCTTCCGCAAGAAATGATAAGATCTGCACTTCGATCCTTATTCTTTTTAAAGAATGATCTTGCAAATAAGTATATGTAAATTGCGAAGTTAGGAAAGTTATGTATGAATTTCCTCTCAATCTTCAAATACTCTGTTTTTAATTTAACTTTTTTTTTTAAATAATATAGAAGAGAATCACATTGATTATTACTACTTTTTTTTTCATCAGTAATTATTAGAACTTTTTTCATAAAATAGTTTCTTCTTTAAATATAAATAAATTATATATTTGTATAATATCGCTAAATAAATCATAAAAGTCATAGCAAAAATGTTGTCACTAAAGAAATGCCCTCCCATAGAAAGTCTGCAAAAAAAAACAAAAAAACCCAGAAATACGTTTGATAAAAAATAGATAGGATTTTTAAGTAAAATTGTACCAACAGTTAAAGAAAAGGCAGCAGAAGTTTCACCACTTATCCAAGAACAATTTTTATCACACTGATCAGACTTAAGAAAAGCTGGGGTGAAAATTTTCTTACCCCCAAATTCCTCAATATGAACTGGTCTGGCTCTACCCCATGTGTCTTTGAAATAAAGATTGGCAATTATTCCACAACCTAGAATTGGTCCCACAACTAATCCTATTAATGCAAACTTGGTTCTCTGATTTATTAATTTTCTTATATTTTGCTTATTATTAATAAAGTTTATGAACAATATAATTAAAGACAGTACTGGAATGATAATCATAAGATTTTTTAAATAGACTCTTAAAACCTTAATTTCTTGATATTTTTCTGAAATAAACTGATTTTCAATAAAAAAAAAATTTGAAAAATAAATATCTAAACTCGGGAAAAATATGAAAAGTAGTCCAAAAAAAATGAAAATGGAAGTGTTCAAAAAAAAAATTTTTTTAGTGTATCTTGAATTCATTAAGATTTAACAATTACTTATAGTTCCTTTTTGGCTTTAGGAAAGTCAGATATCTCAATCTCAATACAATTATTGCTATAGCAATTATAAGTATTGCCACAGATTCATAAATAAGAATAGATGGATCGAGGTCCTTTTTTTGCAGTATTATTAGTCTTGAAATAGCCGTTATTGCAATAATTAGAGGATAAGTAATTCTTATTTCTTCATTGAGAAGATAAACTCTTATCATTCCCATAACCTCAACATAAATAAAAAGAAGTAAGAGATCTGCAAGTTCAACTTTCATTTTTTCAATCATTAGGTTTATTTCACTAATGAAACCTATAACGGCACCAGTGAGAATTATGAGTACAGATGTTACCTGAATTAATCTTATAAATTTCTCTACATTCATATCTATATAATTGCTTTTTTTTTAATTAAGTCAATTAAACATTTAACCAAATAGTTTATTTCGTTATATGAATTATATTCATGAAACGAAATTCTAATTAAATCCTTAACTTTAAGCTTTTTAAAGTATAATAAACTTGCTGAAGATGTTGTTATAGAACAAAGTATTCTTTTTGAAAGTAAGTAATTGTAAATTTTTAGTGAATTTATACCTTTAATCTTTAAGGTGTTAATCCCAGTCAATGTGTCAACGTTTTCAAAAAACTTGATTTGATTACAATTCTCAAATTTTTTCCTAAAATATTTACTTTTCTTGTAAATGTTTGATTCAATTTTTTCTATTCCAAATTTATTTACTTTTTCAACTGCTTTACTAAATCCTAATTGAAGAGAAGGTGAACATTCAAAATTTTCAAAAATATTCGATTTATTTATTCTTATTTTATCTCTTATTATCGCAGAATTTTTCATATCTAAAATCAAAGGTTGAATTTTATCTCTTATTTTATTCTTTACATAAATAAAACCAGTACCTCGAGGTCCTCTAAGGTATTTTCTTCCTGACGCAACAAGAACATCACAGTTAATTTTCTTCACATCTACTCTTATTTGTCCAATAGATTGGCAAGCATCTAGAATACAAATAACTTCCGGAAAAAGTTTTTTTATAAAGTTAAAAATTTTTTCTACTTCAATTCTGTTTCCACATTGCGAGGCTATATGACACAATGACACAGCCTTAGTATGTTTATTAATTTTATTTTTTAAGTCATCAAAACAAACTTTTCCGTCTTCATTTATTTTAACAATTTTTAAATTATGCCTATTTTTTTTATAATAAATAAGATTACTTCCGTATTCGTTTTCAAAAATAAGAATGTTATTATCTTTATCTATTTTTAATGAATTAAAAAATAAATTCCATGCGAGCGTTGTGCTTGATAAAAATGATATTTCATTTATTTTACAATTTATTAGTTTTGAGAGATTACTGTAAAAAGAATTTAGTTTTTTTTTATATTTGAGAGCTGCGTAATACCCGCCGTAATGCTTTTCAATTTCCAGAAAACTATTAATCTCCTTATTGACGACATCATAGGGTTTACTGGATCCAGCATTATTAAAATTAATGTATTTCAAATATCTTTGACTTTCATAATGAATACACCAAAGAAGGATTTTTTGTCTTGAAGAATATCTATCATCTCGAAATTTGAAGACTCTGCCAGGTTCTGAAAACTGGTAACAGAATATTTATAAGAATTTTCTGTATGAATCGTTTCTCCTTCTTTAAAAAGTATTTCAGTATTTAAAACATTAACTACTTGCTTTTTTTTACTTACCAAATGCATCTCTATTCTACTTTTTTTTTTATTAAAAAAAGCTTTATGAGAGAAAAGGTTTGAATCAAAAATTGGACCGAATATTTTATTCACACCATTTAGAATATTTTTATTAAATTCAGCTGTAAGTCCTTTAGAATCATTATACGCCTTTTCTAAAACCTCTATATCTTTTTTTAAATCTACACCAATTACAAGAAAATTTTGCTTACCAAGTATTCTTGAAAAGTTAATTAATAATTTTTTTGCATCTTCTGGGCTATAATTACCAATTGTAGAACCTGGAAAAAAGCCAATCTTCGATTTATTACTATCTATGGTTTTTTGAAGCAAATCAGTCTGATCGAAGTCTGCACAAACTGCTTTGATTTTTAAATCCGGGAAGTCTTTTGCAGACTTTTTAGCATTCTTTAGTAAAAACTCTTTACTTATATCAATAGGAATATATTCAGTTGGGTTATTTATAGCTTTTAATAATTTTTTTATTTTTTGATTTGAACCACTTCCAAACTCAATAACAACAGAATTAGAAGGTAATCTCTTACTGATTTTATCTTCATTTTTTTCTAATATTTCGCATTCAGTCTTTGTGGGATAGTAATCATCAAGTTTTGTTATTTTATCAAACAATATTGAGCCTTTTTCATCATAAAAATATTTAGAATCAATTGTTTTTTGAGTTTTTGAATCTAAACCCTTTAAAACTGCTAACGAATCTTCCTCCACAGAATTGGAAAAACTAACAAAGTCAAAGTTATTCACTATATATCCTCGGCCAATCTGAGACCAGAAAACTGCCATCTGTCCCCTGGATAGTAAAAGTTTCTGTAAGAGGATCTTATGTGATTTTTTGGAGTTGCAAATGATCCACCCTTTAAAACGAACTGGTTACACATAAATTTTTGATTATACTCCTCAATATTGCCTCTAAAAGATTTATAGTTAGGATAAGGTTTATAATAACTGGATGTCCAACACCAAAGATTGCCATAAATATTTTTATCAAATTCCGACTTATCAAAAGCAACTGCAGACATATTGTTAGATTCAAGAAGATTTCCGGAAATTTTATGTTTTTGTAAAAAAAACTCTAATTCATGCTCACTAGGAAGTCTTTTCCTTTTAAATCTGCAAAAGGCATCAGCCTCATAAAAACTAATATTAGAGACAGGTTTATTAATATTAATTTTTTCGATACCGTTTAAGGTATATTCATATTTATTATCTAACCAATACATAGGTCTTTTTATGTCATTTCTTGAAATAAAATCCCAACCGTCAGATAACCAGAATTTTGGATTTTTATAACCACAATTTTTAATAAATTCTAACCAATCACCATTAGTAATTAAATTTGTACTAATTTTGTAGGGATTTAGTCTCTTCTGTCCTTTTGGCTTTTCATTATCATATGCAAATTCATTGGAGCTTGCACCATATTCAAAAACTATACTTTCAGAGTTTTCCCAAAAACTTTTAAATTGTTTTTTTGACTTTTCTTTTTTTTTCTGCTTAAAAACATTTTGAGTTGGACAGTGCGAGTATATATTTAATATATCCATAAGTATAAGCTCTTGGTGCTGTTGTTCATGATTAATACCAAGCTGAACTAAAAATGAGATTTTGTTATCACATTTACTTTTACAAATAAGTTCATTCATTCTATCGTTTATTTTTTTTCTGTACTTAAAAATTTCAGAAACTAAAGGCCAGACATGAGCACCTCTTTTAATTTTTTTATTAAAATTTCCCATACTATTATAATATGAATTAAAAAAAAAATTAAATTCCTTATTATATAAGTTATATTTTTTTTCAAATTTCTTTAAAATAAAATATTCAAAAAACCATGTAGTATGAGCTAGATGCCATTTGATTGGACTTACATAATCCTCAGTTTGAATAACCATTTCCTCATAACTAAGATTTTTTACTAAGTCCTCGGTTTTTTTTCTTACTTTTAGAAATGAAGAAAGCATATATTCCTTATATTATATAAAATAGATTTAGAATTTATATTATGTTTAATTATAAATATGCAAACTATAATAAATTATTACTCAAAATGTTTCAATTTTAAGTTTTACAGATTTTTGTCCTCATTAAGTTTGTTTTAATTATTGTGGCTATGCATATCGCGTAATTCTTTTCATGACTTATTGAAATACTGATGTTTTTTTTTTGCTTGGAAATAAATTTTTTATTAAATGTTTTTTCTGCTTTATCGTGAAGATAAATAAATGGTTTGTTAAATTGATCATACCTAATTTCAATATTTTTTGGGTATATACCTCTTGAAAATCCATATCCAATTGCCTTACTTACTGCTTCCTTGGCAGCAAATATACCAGATAATTTTTGTATTTTTTTTTTGAAACAATTTTTCATAACTTTATCCACTTCTCTTTCAGTGTAAACTTTTCTAAGGAATGTTAACCCATACCTTTCATAAAGATCTTTAATTCTATTTACTTCAACTATATCAATACCTTGACTAAGAAACATCATTTCACCTTGATATCTTTTAAATTTGTTGAAGGTAAACCCCCATCATTTTTTAGTCCATATCTTTCTTCGACTCGTACTCTATCGTTAAAATGGGGAGTAGAAGCTTCTATTATTTCACAGTCGGTAAGTGCCTCTTCTTGATGAACACAGCCTGGAGGAAAATGAAATGTTTCACCTGTTGAAAGAATTTTTTCACAAAGTTTTCCGCTACCGTTATCATATTTTATCTTTAGTTTTCCCGAAACAATTACGCCGCATTCATTTTTTTTTCTATGAAATTGAAGTCCCCCCTTTTGACCTTTTTTTATAAATAGTTTCTTTAAACTAATTTTTTTTGGAATTAGAGCTAAAAGTTTTTCTGTTCCCCATGCTCTTTTTCCTAGATCAGTTGGTTTGGGAAAGATAGGTTTTAAATTCACTTTATATCCTCAATGTCAGTATATTTAATTGAACTGTCCTTTTCAATATTTCTCAGAACTTTTTTTCCAATGAAATGTTCTACCTTACTTGGAGACACCCCATCTCCTGGGCATTTAAAACATAGATGCTCTCTTTTTATAACAGTACCTTTGGATAGCTGATTAATTACCTTTATTGACTTTTTCAATTTATATAAATATTTTTTTTCACATTCTAATAATTTTTTTTCTGAGTTTCCAAAAGCCGCTTTTGTTCTTTTTAGGTCTCTAATCATTTTTCTCATACCTTCAGGTGTTAAAGAAAAGACTTGATCTGTTCCTTTCCAAGTTCTATTCAATGTGAAATGTTTCTCAATAATTCTTGCTCCGAGCACATATGCTGCCACTGCCATAGCAATTCCATTATCATGTCCTGAATAGCCAATTATATTTTCTGGATATCTTTTTTTTAGTTCAGTTATTACATTCAAATTCAAATTATTAAATTCAGCAGGATATTGAGAGGTACACTGTAAGATTGAAAAATTTCTATGATATTTACAAATTTCATTTTTTGCTGATTCAATCTCTTCGTATGACGAGCCACCGGTGCTAATTATTATGGGCTTTTTTGTCTTTGCAATTTCTCTGATCAATTCAAGGTTATCTACATCAGCAGATGCAATCTTATATAATTTCAGATTAATCTTTTCTAAAAACTCAAGACTTGAAAAATCAAAGGGTGTGCAAAAGAAAGTTATTCCAATACTATCACAAAAATTAATTATCTCTTTGTATTCATCTTCTCCCAATTCTAAAAAATCTCTATGCTTACCATATGATTTTCCGAAACTATTTATGTTATCATAATTGCTATTGTAAAATTCCTTTGTAAAAAGCTCTTTATTATTCCTTTTTTGCAATTTGACAGCCGAGGCTCCTGAATTTTTAGCAGCTAAAATCATATCCAAACATTTTTTAACATTACCCTGATGATTGTTGCCAATTTCAGCGATTACAAAACATTCAGAATCTTCTCTGATTATTGTATTATCAAGCTTAAATTCACATTTCATAAATTTATCTTTCAGTATATAACTTAAAATTACTTAATTTGATAGTTTTATCAAATTGTTTTGATAGTTTTTTCTCATGGGAAACTAATATTACAGTCATATGCCTAAACCCTAATAAAAGTTTTAAAATTAGTGTTGTGTTTTTTGGGTCAAGTCCATTAGTAACCTCATCGAGAAGTAAAACTTCTGGTTTTCGAATAAGCGCTCTTACGAGTGCAATTCTTTTTAATTGACCGCCTGACAAATTACTTCCTTCATCATTGAGAACATGATTTTGTTTATTTTTTAATTTATTTATGAACTCTTGACAATTTGTTTTGTTTAAAAGTTCTTTAAAATATTTTTTATCATAATTTTTTCCAAGAAAAATATTATCTTTGATTGATGATCTAAAAAAAAAAGGATTTTGAGGAATATATGAAATCGATTCTCTAAATTTTTTACTATCTAGATCAAGTATATCATAGTTATTTATTTTAATATTTCCTTCTGTTGGTTTAAGATTTTTTGATAACAAATCAAGTAACGTTGATTTTCCAACACCTGAGTCACCGTAAATAAAGATCTTTTGTCCTCTTTTTATTGTAAGGTTAATTTTGCTAAATATTTTTTTTTCAGGGTAATTAAATGAAACATTTTTTAAAGAAATAGTATTGATCAACTCCTCACAAATTTTATTTCCTGTAATTATTTCTTTTACTTGAATCTTTTCAATGACAGAATTAAAAGATGGAAGATTAGATAATATTTTCATTCTATATTCAATTATTCTGTTTAAGTAGTTATTAATTTTCAATCCTCCATATCCTATAAATGCAATCTTAGTTATAAATATGCTGTTAGTATCACCAAAAAAGCTATTGATCAAAAAAATAAGTCCAAGTGAAGCAATAACAATTAATTCATTTGACATCCCAGGAAGTTTAGTAACAAGCACGAAAAATGTATGAATTTTTGAATATTTAGAAAGTAAAATTTTTTCTTCTTCGACAAAATGCTTTATATAATTATAGAGCTTGATCTCCCTTACGTTTCTTATTATTTCAGAATTAAGTGTCATAAACTCTCTATTTAAATCAATTCTTTTATCCCCAAATATTTTTGAATATTTATCAGTGTAGAGTCTTATTAAAAAGAAATAGATAAGAAAAATTAATGTAATTGTTATGATTAATTTTGTTTCAATCACTAATAGAGTCAGAAAAACAAAAAAGGTTATAACAATGGTAGATAATAAATTTAATGATTGTATTACGGATCTAGCTGCATTTAAAGGTTCTATGGTTAAATCATTAATAATTTTTCCTTGACTATCATTCGTATAGTATTCGCTTTTCAAAAAATTCTTTAAAAGTGTATTAGTCCAGTATTCACGAATAATAAATCCGGTTTTAGTAACAAAAAATAAATTATATGATGTGAAAATAAATTTTAGAAATATTATAAAAACAAAAATAATAACTAATTCCAAAGCAGAAAAATTATTTAAATATTCGAAAAAACCAAGATTACTCAGATTATCGCCCTCAATAAACTTATTTACAATTGGAATAATTAGTCCAATATTAATAATATCTAAAATAGAGACAATTAACGAAAAAATAAAAATAAAAAAGATTCTGATTTTTATAATCTTCAGGCTAAAAAGAATTTTTTTGATAATTTCAAACATGATCAAACTTAGATTGCATTAATTGTTTTTAAATATTTAAAACATTTCCGTATTACTCTTTCTTGTGTGAGATGCCATGCATCTTTGGTTGATCCTGCAATATGAGGTGTAATGATTAAATTTTTTTTTTTTTTACTTAGTTTTATTAGTTCTTTTTTTTCTTTTGATTTTTGAAAATGAGATGAAAATTCGGACGACATTACATCTAAAGCGGCTCCAGATATATAATTATTTTTTAATGCCTTTAATAAACTTTTTTCGCAAATAATCTCTCCTCTGGCTGTATTAATTATATATGGTTTTTTAATCTTAACATTATTAAAAAAGGTTTCCCCAAGTAAATTTTTTGTAATTGATGTGTATGGAACATGAAGAGATATTATGTCGCAAACCGAGCATAGGGAATTAAGTGTTTTATAGTATTTAAATTTTGTATTTTTTTTTTTTAGATCATGATAAACGATCTTCATTCCAAAAGCTTCACATACCCTGGCTACTTTTTTACCTATTCTTCCCAGACCAATTATACCTATAGTCATTTTTGAGAGCATTAGGGCCGAACCAAAGTTCCACCTTGACCACTTTCCTAATTTCACGTGGTCAAATGCAGGAATTATATTTCTAAGTAAGCATATCATTAATCCAATTGTATATTCAGATGTTGGGGTAATTGAACTTAAAAATTTTTGCTCGTTTAGAAGTGAAAAAACCTTTATATTCTTTTTTTTGCAATATTCAACATCAATATGAGACTCACCTGTTGTATTTGAAACAACAGACATAAGCTCGGGCATCTTCTCTATTTCGAATTTTGATAGGATAAAATTTGGTGTTGTAAACAAAACATTTGTTTCTTTATCAAACCTAATTTTATTATGAGACTTATCAATATATTTTATTTTTAGGAAATCATTAATAAAAGCTAAATTTTTTTTACTATAATTTAGCTCTTTAAAATATAATGCTTTTAATTTCTTAAAATTCATTAAAAAAGCTTTTTAGAATAGATCTTTGCATTTCCAAACTTTTGATAATGGTAATAGTCGATTATACTCCTAGAACTCGAATCATATGGATTGAATATATCATATTTTTTTTGGTCAATCATTTCAATTATTTCATAATTAAATTGAAAGGACGAAATTAATACTTTATCAGTTGAAGCATCTGACAAACTATTAATATAATCTAACTTTTTTATTTTTTTTTTATAAGAAAATATATCATTTTTATTTAACTCTAAATAAGAAATATTTTTATATTTCGGATTAAATAACTTTAATAAAACATTTGTATGATCATTAGTCCCAAAAATTATAATTTTTTCATTTTTGCATTTTTTGAGGTATTTTTGAATTTTTGTAAATGGTCTTTCTAAAACAAAATTAATTGCTTTTTTTTTTTATACTTTTTTTCTATCTTCATATTCTTTTCTAGAAAAATTTGATAGCAGTGTTTTAATCGCCTTTTTCTCATTATCAACAATTTGCTTTTGTCTTAACTGTTTTAATTTAAGGTAAATCTCCTTCTTTTGCTTTAATGAAAAATATTTTGTATCAATCACATAATTTTCAAAAAAAAGATAATCTATCTTTGTTTGAAAAAAACAAATTAAAGCATCAAGTGGAGTTTCAACAAGTGGTTCTCCAGCGTCGTTGAAAGAGGTATTTAACAATACAGGAACATTTGTAATTTTAAAAAATTCTTTAATTAAATTGTAAAAAAATAAATTTTGTTTTTTGTTCACTGTTTGTACCCTTGCTGAGTTATCTATATGAACTGCAGATGGAATTTTTTTTGGTTTTTTACATTTAACAGCTCTCAGCATAAAAGGAGATGATTCAAGTTCAAAATATTTTTGACAATATTCTTCAAGGACTGCAGGTGCAAATGGCCTGAATAATTCCCTATGTTTTACTTTAATGTTTATTAAATCTCTTATGTTTGGATCTCTTGGATCAGCTAATATACTTCTATTACCTAAAGCTCTTGGACCGTACTCACTTTTTCCTGAAAATAAAGAAACAATATTTCCTTCTGAAATTATTTTTGCAAGATCTGAATTACATTTAGTTTCATATTTAATCTTAAACCTAGTCAATAATTTAATAATATCATTTTTATGGTAGCTTTTGCCGGTGTAAGCATTATCAAAATTAATCCTTTTACTTTTTTTAAAAAAATTATGATAACCCCATAAAGATAATCCCATTGGAATTCCAGAATCCGAGCATGCTGGAAAAACATACATATCTTTAAACCGTGCTTTTTTGAAAAGTTTTTCGTTAGCAACGCAATTAAGTGCAACCCCTCCAGCCAAACAAATATTTACTTGATCTGTTTTTTTTTTTATGTCTTTTCCAAGATGAACTAAAATCTTTTCAGATACATCCTGAATTTCATGAGCCCAGTCACAAAAATATTTTTGCATAATATTTTTTTTATTCGCTTGTTTATGTGATTGTTTAATTGGATTAGCTCTTAAATTTTTACTTTCATGATTTAGTATATCTGAGAAAGGAAGCCTCAGCATAAACTTACTAAAATCTGTCTTTATTCCATTTAATTTAAATTCTATTTTTTTATTTTTGCCTCCATATGGTGCTAACCCCATAGTCTTACCCTCACCGCCAGTCCCCAGGTTGAGAATGTTTTTAGTAACTGCAGAGTAAGCTGCTCCAATTCCGAATAATTTATATGTTTCTAGGTGAGAAATTTTATTTTTATTTCCAATAAAATATGAGTTTGTCTCTAAATCTGAGCCATTATGATCAATAATCAAAATAGCAGCATTGTTAAATTTGGATGTGTAATAACAGCTTGCTGCATGTGCAAGATGATGATTAATTTGTAAAATTTGTTTTTTAAATTTTAACTTTTCTTTGATGTAATCAAACATTTGATAGTCATAAGCAGGAGCAGATCTTTTCCATTTCTTTTCTCTAATCCAATCCGAAACTAGTAAATCAATATCGTTTAATTCAATATTAAAATGATCAAGACAATAAGAAATGGAATTAATGGGAAATGTATACGGGAATTTTTTTCTTACTAATCTTTCTTCACTTATGGCAACGTAATCCACTAAATTATTAGAAAACTTGATGATACACGCACCTGAATCAGCATTAGCAAAGGACTGAATACCCAATATATATTTGAACATGTTGATTTATTATCATATTATCAAAAATTATGAAATGTATAATGTACCATTATGTAAGAAAATATAATGAAAAACTTCCACTTCTAAACTTTCTTCACATTGGAGATTTTGCGAAACAAATAGATTTTTTTGCCAGAGATTTTGAATTTTTTGACTGTAATAAATTAAGCATTTTAAAAAATGAAAAAAATTTAAACAAAAAAGTTCTTCTTACTTTTGACGATTCTCTATCTTGTCATTACGACTATGTTTTCAAGCTATTGAAAAAAAAAGCAATAAATGGAATTTTTTTCATACCTTCAGCACCCTATACCAAAAAAAAACTTTTAAATGTTCATAAAATTCATCTTATTTTGGCAAAGTATGGGGGTAGAAAAGCGTATGGCGCTCTAAAAAAATATCAAGAAAAATTTATGGTTGATTTAAAAAAAATCAAAAAGTCAGATAAGTATGCTTATAAAAATCAAATAAATGATGAACATACTTCCAAATTTAAATGAATTTTAAACCATTGTTTGAAATATGAATTTCAAGATTTTTTAATTAATAAAGTCTTTAATCATTTTTTTGAAAATCAAGAAGCTAATATTTTTAAAAGTTTCTACATAAAAAGAAAAAATATTGAAAAAATGTTAGATTCAGGAATGGTCCTAGGTAGTCATACAGAAAATCATTATTACCTTAGTAATATTCCACATGAAATTGTTAAGACAGAAATTGAGAGTGGAAAGGAGTTTTTAAAACAATTCACAGATAAGAAAATATTTGCCTACCCATACGGAGGACCTGGATCATATAATAATAAAATTGTAAATTACGTAAAGAGAAATTATGATTTTTCATTTGTATTTAATCCAAAAGATATAACAAAAAAAAATTTGGTAGATGAATGTTTACTTAATAGGTATGATTGCAATTCATTTAAATTTGGAAATTGTTTTAAGATAAAATGATTAAATAAATGAAAGGTTTCTTTTTAAAAATAAAATATTTAGGAAAAAATTTTCCGGATACTTTTTTTTGGGTAAAATTCTACTATTACATAAATATTTTTTTTAATTTTAAAATTTACCTTCAGAGAAAAAGTTATATTGTCAATAATCAAAATAAAATAAGAGAAGGTTATTACATCTGTAAAAATTATAAATCAAAAGAATTATCACGATTTATCAAGGAAGCTGTTAAAATTTTTAAAAAAAATAAAACATTACTGTTTCAAGGAAAGTTTAATCAAAAGAAAAAGCATTTGTATTCGTACCCGCTAGAAAAAGACTCAACTCATAAAAATGATTTCTTTAAGTTAGCATCAAACAAAATAATTCTAGATCCAGTTATTTCTTATCTTTCACAATTTCCTGTATTAAACTCAATTAAAATATGGTATTCACCTCCAAATCAAAAATTAGTAGATAAGAGTACACAATTTTTTCATATTGATCACGAAGATTTTAAAAGAATAAAAGTATATATTTATTTAACTGATATTGATAAGAATTCTGGGCCACTTCATATAATTCCTAAAAGCTTAACCAAGAATATATATACTAATTTAAAAAGAAAAAAACAAATAACAAGACGCAATCAAAAAATTAATGATGACCTTGTATTTAATTTAAATAAGGATTTAAAATTAATAGATTTTAGCGGAAAAAAAGGACAAATAAATTTCGTTGACACTTGTAATTGTTATCATTTTGGAAGTAGGCCAACTAATAAAAAAGGGAAAGAAAGACTATTGTTAATGTTAGATTTTACAACAGCCTTCCAAAGAAACTTGCCATTTTTCAAAAAAAAAGCTCGATTAAATAAAAAGAGCGATTTATCTAATAAAATTTTATTATTAACGCACTTAATTGATGATGTAAAAAATTAAAATTATAGATTTTTACTAACAGTCATCATTTTGTATCCAAGTTGATTTTTACTCAAAAAACTTTCGATATTTGAACGCTCTTTAGGTAATAGATTTATAGCTTTTTTGTCTGTACTATCTTTTATATAAGGGTGCAAACCAGAAATGTGGTTTAGTACAGGATCTAGATCCGGTTGATAAGTTTTGAGAAATAAATTTTTAAAACCTATTTTATTAAGTAAAAATTTGATACTTGTAGGAGAGAAATTTTGAGGGTGATCGTGTCCATCAAAACATGTAGCTTTTGACTGAATAACCCTGCAAACTAAACTCATAGCGTTAGGACAGAAAGTAAGAAAAATCCCTCCTTTTTTTAATTTTTTCTTCACAATTTTCAAAACGCTTACAGGATCTTTCAAATGCTCAATAACCCCCCACATAGTAATTACATCAAAAAAATTATCACTAAAAGCTGAATTAGTAAGCAACTTCCTTCTTACGTCTAAATTAAATTTATTTTTAGCATGGTCTACAGCCCTGGTATTCAATTCTAAACCAAAACAATTCCATTTCCTTTTCTTTGCTTCATTTAGGAACAAACCAATAGAACATCCAATATCCAAAATATTAGGAGAGCGAACATTCCTAGATAGAAATTTTTTTATTAAATCTAAACCTACATTATATTTTTTAAGATCATAGTGCTGATTATCAGATGATAATAAAACGTCCATCCACACATCACTTGCTGATTCTTTTCCGCCTGTATAAGATACTGTTAGTGCTTTTTCATTAATTTGTGGATCCACATAAATATGATTGCAATTAACGCACTTTTTAAAAGTGAAACCTTGTTTCTTAAACTGAAACTCAAATTGTTTTTCATTACATATTGGACAGGAGGGTATAGGCTCTGAATATTCATTTTTTATGTTTCCCTCGTAGTCGATCAACCTTGAGATCTCTTCATCATGCAATTTAAAGAATAAGTCTCTTTTTGTATTTTTATAAAAGTCATATGTAGATTTTTTTTTCTCTGGTATTCTCATATTTTTTCCCATAAAAAAACTGTAAAATCTTTTTCACCAATTAGTACAGTATCTAAACTATTTTTATTTGAAATAACATTTAGTTTATTTCTTAGAAAGTCTATAGAGGTTTTCAGATCAGAATCATGAGTTTTGTAAAATTTTTTTGTGAATCTATCTGGAAACAAAGATAAAATACCCTTTACAAATCTTTTTAGATTTATTTTTTTTGTTGAGAAAATTCTTACCAATTTCATTCCAGCATCCTCCGAGGCCTTCCTCCATTCAAATAATCTGTATTCATGCTCTCCATTTTGTCTTCTTGTTAATTTAATATTTGACGGATATCCATGGGAAACTAAAAAATTATTATCATATTCTAAATCTAACATTTCTTTTACTTTCTCATCAGACAAGGTATTCGAATGACATCTATCGAATGCAAGTAATTTACCCTTAGACTTTAATGTTCTAGAAATCTCACTGAATGATTTACTCAGATTATTTGAATGATGCAGAGATCCCATTTCAATAATAAAATCAAGTTCATTATTTTTGATCATAAGATTGTTAAAAGAACCAAGAATTGGCAAAACTTTGTTAAAATTAGTATTTAATACCTTTTTACTTACTTCAGGAATAATGGTTTTTGGGAATCTATCACAAATTTCCACTGCAAAGATTTTTTTTACAGAAGGATTTAGTTTACAAAACATTGATGCAAATGCTCCTGTTCCAGAACCTAGTTCAACTCCATAACCATGAAATTGACTTAAACCTAAAAATTTCAATGAATTTGAAATGAGATTTTCTAATTCTGTCAATGTTATTTTAATATATATCTTAAGAATTTCGTTTAATCCTTCATTGAACTTTTGATCAACAAAATGATTTCTATATTTTACTTCAGGTAAATTATTAAAGTTTCTCATTTCTGGCTCCATGTCCCAGCTAATAAAACTCGAATTATCAGCATATTCTAATAAGCTACTTATTGATTGTTTTTTTTTAATGAGAAAAGACATTACAAAATTTTTTTCACAAACTTTCTTACTCTTTTTCCTGATTGGCCATCGGAATTACCCAACCATTTATCAAGTGTTTGATCCAATTTTTTAATATTAATTTTGAACTTATCATAATTTTTAAAATAGTAAATTATCATTTTTTTAAAACTATTTTTATTTTCTGCATATATAATATTGTGATTAATATGAAGAAAATACTCTTTAGTTTCTTTTTCAATCGCTTCATAATATCTTGGCACAATAATAGGAATTCTTGCAGCAAGGGCCTCGAAAATTGCAGTTGTATATAGACCAGTTACTACTCTTGATTGTTCTATAATTTTTTCTGTATCAGTATAAAAATCTATTTTCAAGTTTTTGGGAATATCATGTTGCTTTAAAATTTGTTTTATATATCTAAAACTACTTCCGACATTTTTACCTTTTAAAATGAATTCAATATCAGAATTTTCTTTAGCGAGTTCTATGAAAGAGTGATGAAGTGAATCAGTAATTTTCTTGAAAGATAATTTTTCTAATTCAGGTTTAAGTTTTTCTCTGATTATCGTTTTACGACCAAGTTCAGGTAACCCAGTTTTTTCTTCTGTAGAAAATAAAACAATCTTATCACCTAACTTTTTTTTTTTCTTTATTAATTTGTCTAAACGTGGCATTCCGGTTATGGCTATTTTATTTTTGTTAATTACTTTACTTTTAATTAAAGAATCTTTCCCAATTTTGTTGTAAACAAAAATATAGTCTCCTTTGAATTTATTTTTTCTTTCTGAAAATACCCATTCATAAAAATTTGATAGCAGAGGGGTATTTAATGTTTC
>CACFSX010000009.1 GCA_902569095.1 uncultured Alphaproteobacteria bacterium | reverse complement strand
TTTGTACATTTAAAATTGAAAAGATGATCAGAGAATACAAACCAAATATCCTTTTAAGTTGGATGAATAGGGCCTCAAGTATAATTCCAAATATTAAAATTAACAATGAAATAACTGTTGGCAGATTAGGTGGATATTATAAAATTAAAAATTACACAAAGTGTGATTACTTAATTACAAATACCTCTGACTTAAAGAAATATGTAATATCCAAAGGATGGGATAAAAATAAGGTTGAATTTATACCTAACTTTGTTTCTCAAAATAAAATAGATAAAACAAAATCAAAAATTAATAAAGATAGAATTATTCTTTGTATGGGTAGATTTCATCCTAATAAGGCTATAGATATTCTTATAAAGGCAATGCCTTTTTTACCTAAATTCAGATTATTTATTGTTGGAGAGGGTGAATTAAAATCTCAATACGAAATTTTAATTAAAAAATTTGATTTAATGTCGAGAGTTAAAATTTTCGAATGGAGTAATAATATATCAGAATTTTTAAATAAATGCTCTATTCTTGTCTGCCCTTCCAGACATGAGCCATTTGGAAATATTGTGATAGAGGGGTGGGCGCACAAAATTCCAGTAGTTGTTTCGGATGTTGGTGGTCCAGGTAGAATTGTAAAACATAAATCGACTGGAATTAAATTTGAAAAAGATAATACATTTGATTTGGTGAGTAAGATTAAGAATTTAAATTCAGATCAAAAATTAAAAAGAAAAATTGTTTTAAATGCTTATAATGTTTACAAAAAAAGTTATTCTGAAGAAGTTATAGTTTCTAATTATTTAAGTTTTTTTAGGAGAATAATAAAATCATGTGCGGAATAGCTGGTTTTTCATATATTAAACCTGATAAAAAAATTTCAAAACGATTTTTTGACATAGAAAGATATCTATCTCATAGAGGACCAGAGAACTCGGGGTTTTTTAAAAATCCACATTTGGATTTAATTCATACTAGATTGTCTATTGTAGACATAAAAGGAGGCAATCAGCCAATTCAGAATAAGAGATATGTTTTAGTGGCCAATGGTGAAATTTACAATGACCCTGAAATAAGAAAAAAACATCGAACATATAAATTTGTAACAAATTCCGACTCTGAGTCAATTTTGGCATTATATGAACGCAATGGGATTGATGGATTAAAACTTTTAAGAGGCATGTACGCATTTATAATTTATGATAAAAAACGTGAAGAAGTGATTGTTGGTAGAGATGAATTTGGTATCAAGCCTCTTTATTTCAGTTTGATGAAAAACGGAATTGTATTTTGTTCAGAAACTAAACCAATTGTTTCATTAAAAAAATCAATTCCTAATATTAATGTTTGGAAATTATTTGAATATATGCAATTGCAATACTCTTCAGGAACCGAAACATTATATGAAGGTATTCAAAGAGTTGCGCCGGGACAAATTCTTGTAATTAAAAGAGGTAAGATAATAAAAAGTTTTCATAGTTCTTTTGCTCAGAAAAAGAAAAGTATTAATGATGCTGAATTAATTGCTTCTTTAGACAAAAGCCTGAGAGAATCTGTGTCAAGTCATCTTAGAAGTGATGTTCCTTATTGTATTTTTTTCTCAGGTGGAATTGATTCAATGCTTCTTTTACATTATGTACATCAACTCAAAAAAGAGAATGTTACTGCATATTCAATTTTTTTTGATGAAGATACTTCTAAAAGTTTAGAAAAAATAACTCGAGCATATAATGTAGATTTAGTAAAAGTTAAATTTTCTGAGGATGATTTTTGGGATTGGATTTTCTTAGCAGCTGAAAAAATAGATGAGCCTGTGGCTGATTATGCAATTTTACCAACCCTAAAACTAGCATCAATTGCTTCAAAAAAATATAAAGTTGCTTTGACGGGTGAAGGAGGTGACGAACTGTTTGGAGGGTACGGACGTTATAAAAAAAGTCAAAGAGTATTGTTTGGAAAAAAAGATTATTTACCAAAAGGTGCATTTAACGACGTACTTGGTAGTAAAAAGTTTCAAAACTGGGAGTACGAATTAAAAAATCTTAATAGTTTTTTTTTAAAGAATAAAGTTACTAGACTACAAAGTCTTCAACTTTTTGATTACTACAATTGGTTACCTAATAACCTTCTTGTAAAATTGGATAGATGCTTAATGACGTTTTCGATGGAGGGAAGAACTCCGTTTATAGATAAAAAATTGTTTAACAAACTTTTTTACATTAGTGATAGAGAGAAAATTTATAATGGTGTAAGTAAATTTTACATAAGGAAGTTTTTAAATTCAAACATACATCATTATAATTTTTTTGAAAAAAAAAAAGGTTTTACAGTTCCTATATACCAATGGATCCCAAAAAAAATCAATTTTCTACGAGAACTTTTATTGAAACAAGATTTTTTGAAAGAATATTTTTCAAAAGACGAGTTAGTAAAAATTTGCAATGGTACAAGAAGAAATAAAAAATTTGTAAAACCTCTTTGGCATATAATATTCTTTACCTCTTGGTATCTTGTAAATATCAAGGGGATAAGGAAAAGAGGGAATTTTTTTGATATTTTAGCGGAATGTAATTAAGCTTTATAAGAATAGGAGTTTCATTGGATATAATTTTACAGGGTGGTAGTGTTGTCTTACCTAATAATAAAATTGAAGAGTTGGACATTGGGATTAGTGACTCCAGAATTAATGCAATAGGAGATTTAAGTAGAAATTCATCTAAAAAGATTATCAATATAAAAAATCTGTTAGTCATTCCAGGTGCAATTGATACTCAAGTTCATTTTAGAGAACCTGGATTAACACACAAAGAAGATATTTTTCATGGTACGATGGGTGCTGTTTTAGGTGGCGTAACTTCAATTTTTGAAATGCCAAATACCAAACCACCCACCACAAACCTCAAAGAACTTAGTAACAAATTTAAAATTGCTGAAAAAAGTGGTTTTTGTAATTTCAGTTTTTTTATAGGCGCTACTAGAGAAAATATTGAGGAAATAAATGAATTAGAAAGTTTCTCAGGTTGTTGCGGTGTAAAGATTTTTATGGGATCCTCTACTGGTGATCTATTAGTAGAAGATGATGAAAGCATAATTAAGATTTTAAAGCGTGTAAAAAAAACAGTTGCAGTACATAGTGAAGATGAATACAGATTAAAGCAAAGAAAAAAAGATTTCTTAAATAAAAAAATCTTAGTTTCAGATCATCCTTTTATAAGAGATGTTGAATCAGCTGTTAAAAGCACTGTTAGGCTTTTAAAAGCTGCAAGAATATCAAAAAAAAAAATACATATTCTACATCTCTCAACTGCAAATGAAGTTGAATTGCTAAAATCAAATAAAGATATTGCTACATGCGAGGCAACACCGCAACATTTGTTTTTTCATAGTGAAGAATGTTATGAAAGATTAGGCTCGCTTGCACAAATGAACCCGCCTATAAGGGATAAAAGTCATTATAAGGTAATTTGGGAGGGTGTTCAAAAAGGTGTTATTGATGTAATCGGTTCAGATCATGCCCCACATACATTGGAAGAAAAAAGTAAAGAGTACCCCAACTCTCCGTCTGGTATGCCAGGAGTGCAAACGTTACTTCCAATAATGCTTAATTTTGTTAACAAAAATAAACTTTCAATTTTTGATCTAGTCAGATTGCTATGCACTAATCCTTGCAAAATTTACAAAGTTCTTAATAAAGGGAAAATTGATATTGGATATGATGCAGATCTAGCTGTTATTGATATGAAGAAAAAATTTAGAATTACAAACAATTGGATTCAAAGTAAATCAAAATGGACGCCCTACGATAATTTAGTTGTAAAAGGTATGCCTATCTTCACAATTGTGAATGGAAAGGTAGCTATGTCTGAAAATGAAGTTATTCCTGTCCCACAGGGACAAAAACTTAAATTTGATTATTAATTTCTTTAACAAAAATTATTGAAACACTTTGACTTAGTATATTGTATTGATTAACAGTTTTTTTGATTGCAATTTGAATTGCAGTTTCAGAGTCAAATGCTTGGACAATTTCGAAACTTTTTCCGTAAATAGGAATTTCTAGCTCAATCTCAAACCATTTCATTTTTTTTCGCTTTTATTTATTACAATCGAGACCATTGCATCACCAGTAATATTAACAGATGTTCTCAACATATCTAAAAATCTATCCACACCCATAACGATAGCGATACCTTCTAATGGTAAGCCAACTTGATTTAAAACCATACCTAACATTATAATACCTACACCAGGTACTCCTGCAGTTCCGATTGAAGCGAGTGTAGCGGTTAATATTATCGAAACATAATCAGTAAAAAACAAATCAATACCGTATAAATTCGCAATAAAAACTGTTGCTATTCCTTGCATAATTGCAGTACCATCCATATTAATCGTTGCTCCCAGCGGAATTGTGAAGGATGCTATATTTTCTCTTACAGAAAATTGATTTTTAACACATTGTAGTGTGATTGGTATTGTTGCACTACTACTAGAAGTTGAAAAAGAGAACAACAATGCCTCTTTGATTCCAGAGAAAAACTTTTTTAAATTTAATTTTCCATAAAATTTAATTACTGGAAGGTAAACAACTGAAGCATGAAAAAAAAGAACAAAAATAACAAGAAGAAAATATTTAATTAATTCAATGATTGAAGATAAGCCTTGAGTTGCGAAAGTTTTAGCAATAAGGCAAAAAATACCTGCAGGAGCAACTAACATTACAAAAGAAAGTACCTTCATGATAATATTGTTAAAATCAACAAAAAATTTTTTTAAAGTTTTGCTTCCTTTAGTAGATGATAAAGCACCTCCAATCAAAATTGCAAAGAAAATTACTTGTAACATCTCTCCTTTTACCAAAGAATCAAAGGGGTTGTTTGGAATTATATTTAATAAAATTTCTAAAAATGATGGAGGATTAGAAACATTTATATTACTTGTTTCAAAGTTAGTGTCTATTTCATTACCTGGTTGAAATAAGTTTGCAAAAAACAGAGAAATTGATATTGCTAAAAAGGTTGTAGTTATATACATGATTATAGACTTAATGCCAATTCTTCCTAGTGAACTAATATTTTGAAGATTCGCAACACCATTAATCAAAGAAAAGAAAACAATAGGAACAACTAGCATTTTGATCAATTTAAGAAAAACGTCACCACCAAATGAGAGAAATTGTACAATTGAGTCTTCATATAATGAAGGAATAGAACTTATTCCTAATAACAAACCAAAAATTATTCCTGATACAAAACCAATAAATATTTTTTCTGTTAAACTTTTCTTCATTATGGTGCCCTCTACTGGTTACGCTCCAGTGGCTGAGTCTTACCAAGACCCTGTTTTACTATTAAACTAAGAGGGCTAGAAAAAATGAAGAATTTTTTTTTAAATAATAATTGACTCATCATGTACAATAGAAAATTTTACTTTAACTAAAAGATTTTTTTACAAAAGAAATTAATTATAAACTAGTTTTTTTGAATGTAATTAAAACTTTTCGAAGAAACTTTGTTCCAATATACATTAAGTCTTGGATCTTCTACATTTAGCTTACCTTTTTTTATTAATTCACCTTTTTCTGCTTTTGGATAAATTTGATCAGCCAATCGAATTTCGCTCTCTGATAATCTTCTTACAATATGCCTTCTATTTAGCTCTGAGGGATGTTTTACTCCGACTGACTCTAGTAGCTCTTTAAAAACAAATAATGTATTCTTATGAAAATTAAAAGCTCTTTGAGATCTATCATCAATATCAATTGCTCTATATCTCATTGGATCCATGGTTGCGATACCTGTTGGACATTCGCCTGTGTGACAAGATCTGCATTGTATGCATCCAATTGAAAACATAAATGGTCTTGCCATATTTATCCAATCCGCTCCTAAAGAACACATATGCGCAATGTCAAATGCCGAAACTATTTTTCCCGAAACTCCAATCTTTACTCTTTCTCTGAGATTGGATCCAACTAAAGCATTATCTACAAAAACTATAGCATCTTTAAGTGGTGACCCAAGGTGATCAGTGAATTCTGCCGGTGCTGCTCCTGTGCCTCCTTCAGCGCCGTCAATTGTAATAAAATCAACAAATTCTTTTTTTAAGACCATTGTTTTGACAATTGATATTAATTCCCAAGGATGACCAACACACATCTTAATTCCTACAGGTTTATTACCAGAGAGTTTTCTAAGTTTTTTAACAAAATCTATCAACTGATTTGGATTTGAAAATTCTTTATGTTTTGCTGGTGATATGCAATCTTTTCCCATTGATATACCCCTTGTTTCAGCAATTTCTTTGGTTACTTTAGGCGCTAAAAGCATTCCCCCATGTCCAGGTTTTGCGCCTTGACTAATTTTTATTTCTATCATTTTAATTTGTTCTTTTTTTGCTATTTTTGAAAAATTTTGTGGGCAAAAATCTCCATTTTTTTTTCTACAACCAAAGTATCCTGATGAAATTTGCCATACGGTATCGCCTCCACCTTTTTCATGATACTTTGACATTGAACCCTCTCCAGTATTATGTGCGAATTTTCCAAGTCTTGCAGCTTTGTTTAATGATGTTATTGCTGGTGGAGAAATTGCGCCGAAGGAAGTGCCTGAAATATTTAGAACAGACATGTTGTATGAATTTTTCCCATTTCCAACTTTCGTTCTAAAGTCACTATTTGCAATTGAGGACGGAGTAATGGAATGATTTAACCAAACATAATCGTCATCATACATTTTTTCTAATGAACCAAAAGGTCGTACACCGTCAATATTTTTTGATCTTTGATAAACCATACTCCTCTGGTTGCGAGAATATGGAACCTCTTCATCATCGGTCTCCCAGTAATATTGCCTTAGTTCAGGTCTTATACTTTCAAGAAAAAATCTAAACCTACCGAGAAGTGGAAAATTTGATAATACTGATCTTTTTTTTTGGATGTAATCTTTTAATGCAATAATAAACAAAGAAAAACTAATTAAAAAGATTGCGAAGAAAACTGGTTTATAAAATCCCGTGACTCCTGATATTACTGATAATAAAAATAAGTAAAACAGTAATGAATATCTTCCCCAAATTAAATCGATCATACAATTAAACATTATCAAATTTACCAAATAAAAAAAATATTTTTTTAATAGTCCATTTTTAATTAAACTTGATTATATTTATGTTTTATATTTTAGACTAAGTGTTGTATATATAAACCCAATTAAAGTCTTTATATCATATGAGTATGAAATTCTAGTATATGAATGAACTGAAAATTCAAAAAGAACTGAGAAAATTTGCAAAGAAAAGAGATTGGGTCAAGTTTCATAATCTTAAAAATCTTGCAATATCTATAAATCTTGAGTCTTCAGAGTTGTTAGAGATCTTTCAGTGGGAAAATGAAAATTCCAAATTTTGGTTAAAAAAAAACACAAAAAACCATATTGAAGAAGAAATTGCAGACGTAATGTTGTATATTCTAAGGTTTGCAGATATTGCAGAAATTGATTTAGAAAAAGCATGTATTGAGAAAATAACAAAAAATAAAAAAAAGTACCCAATCAAATTGTCTAAAGGAATATCTACAAAATATAATAAACTTAAAAGATAGATTTAAAAAAGCATTAAATGAAGAAAAATAAAAATAAATTTGATAAACTATTCGAAGCTCTTAGAAAAAATTTAATTAAAAGAAAGGAAAAAAAAAATGGGCATAATGCCTGATTCTTGGATAAGAAAAATGGCTAATGAAAGAGGAATGATTGATCCATTTATAGATAAATTAGAAAAAAAAGATGTCCTTTCTTATGGTCTTTCTTCATATGGTTATGATGCAAGAGTTTCAAAGAATTTTAAAATTTTTACTAATGTCAACTCGGCAACTGTTGATCCAAAAAGTTTTTCAGAATCAAGCTTTGTTGATAGAAATGTTGATGCTTGTATTATACCTCCAAATAGTTTTGCATTAGCAAGAACTGTAGAATATTTTAAAATTCCCAAGGAAACCCTTGTGATATGTGTAGGTAAATCAACTTATGCAAGATGTGGAATTATTGTTAATGTAACACCACTCGAGCCTGAATGGGAAGGCCATGTAACATTAGAATTTTCAAATACTACTCCATTACCTGCTAAAATATACGCAAATGAAGGTGCAGCTCAATTTTTATTCTTTAAAGGAGACAATGTTTGCGATTTATCTTATGCAGATAGAAAAGGAAAGTATATGTTTCAAAAAGGTGTTACTCTTCCGAAGTTATAACTATGGATAAAATAGAAATAACTGGAGGAAAATCCCTTCATGGAAAAATCAAAATAAGCGGATCTAAAAACTCTGCACTCCCAATTTTGGCAGCATCTTTGTTAACTCAAGATAAAATATCAGTTTCAAATGTTCCTAATCTATCTGATATTTTTTCAATGTTAAAATTATTGGAGTCGTTAAATGTGAAAATAGATAAAAAGAAGAATAGAATAGATTTAATATCTTCAACACCCAGGTCTCTTTTAGCTCATTATAATTTAGTAAGAAAAATGAGAGCTTCCTTTTTGATTTTAGGTCCATTACTTGCACGGTATGGTGAGGCTAAGGTTTCTCTACCAGGAGGTTGTGCAATTGGTAATAGACCAGTTAATTTGCATCTGGAGGGTTTGGGAAGAATGGGGGTTACTTTTAAAATTGAAAACGGTTATGTAACTGGGTCTATAAAAGGAAGATTAAAAGGAGCAAAAATCAATCTAAATCAAATTTCAGTTGGAGCAACAGAGAATCTTCTCATGGCGGCAACATTGGCCGAAGGGACGACTATAATTAATAACGCTGCAAAAGAACCAGAAATATCTGATTTATCAAAATTACTGATTAAAATGGGAGCTAACATAGAAGGCTTTGGTACAAAAAAAATCGTAATAAATGGAGTTGAAAAGCTTAAAAGTTGTTCTTATAAAATTATGCCTGACAGAATTGAATCAGGTACTTATGCATTATGCGTCTTTGGTTGTGGAGGAACTGTAAAACTGGAAAATGTGAATAATGAAGTCTGCAATCATTTAATTAAAGTTCTAAAACAACTTAAATCTCTTCAACTGAAAAAAATTGATAATGGTACAGGTTTATTAATAAAAAAGAAAAAAAATATTGAGATTTCATTGATTGTAAGAACAAAAGAATACCCAGGTTTCCCAACGGACCTTCAAGCTCAGTTAACTTCTTCATTGCTTAAAACAAAAGGACGTTCAGAAATTGTTGAAAATATTTTTGAAAATAGGTTTATGCATATAGGTGAATTAATTAGAATGGGAGCAAACTTGAAGCAAAACGGATCAAAAGTTATTGTAAAGAATTGTAAAAAACTTAAAGGAGCTGAAGTGATGGCCACAGATTTGAGAGCCTCATCATGTCTGGTAATAGCAGCCTTAATGGCTCACGGAAAAACAACAATCAATAGAGTTTATCATTTGGATAGAGGATATGAGAATTTGGAAAAAAAATTAAAATTATGCGGTGCGCAAATAAAAAGGGTGAGGTCTTGAAGAATATAATTTTAGCAATTCCAAAAGGAAGGATTTTAAAGGAACTTGTTCCTCTTTTAAAAGAGGTTGAAATTGAACCCGAAAAAGAATTTTTTGATAACAAAAGTAGAAAACTTATGTTTCAAACTAATAAAAAAAACTTATCAATAATTAAAGTTAGGGCGTTCGATGTCGCAACCTTTGTTGCGTTAGGCGCAGCACAAATTGGAATAGCGGGTGATGATGTTTTGAATGAGTTTAATTATAGTGAAATTTATAAGGTGTTAGATTTAGGGATTGGTAAATGTAGATTATCAGTGGCAAAAAAAATTAATATTAATAAAGAAAATTTTCAAAGCAATGGTCATATTATGGTAGCCACAAAGTATAAAAATACAGTAACCAATTTTTTTGCAAATAAAGGAGTTAGAGCTGAATGTATCAAATTGAACGGCGCAATCGAACTTGCTCCAAGATTAGGGATTTGTTCAACAATTGTAGATTTAGTCTCAACAGGTAGAACATTGAAAGAGAATGATTTAAAAGAATCAGACGTTTTATTAGAAATTACTTCTAAATTAATAGTAAATAAAATTTCTTACAAAATATTGAATTCAGAGATTTCAAAAATTATTGAAAAATTTGCAAGGATTACAAATGGTTAAAATTTTAAACACAAGACACAGCAATTTTAAATTAAAATTTAATATTTTACTCAAAAAGCGCGAAAAGGATGACAAAAAAATAGATAAAATTGTGTCAAAGATTATCAATGATGTGGGAAAAAACTCAGATAATGCTTTGCTAAGATTAACTAATAAATTTGACAAATCCAATTTTAAAAATATTCAGGATCTGATTGTAAAAAAATCTGAATTTGAAAAATGTTTTAATAATCTTACGTCTAGCACTAGGAAATCTCTAAATAATGCCATAAGAAGGATTAAATCATATCATAAAAAACAGATGCCGAAAGACACTATGTATAAAGATAAAGAGGGGGTGATTCTTGGGGGCATCTGGAATCCGATAGAATCAGTTGGTCTTTATGTTCCAGGAGGTACTGCTGCATATCCGTCTTCTTTGATAATGAATGCAGTCCCTGCTATTGTAGCGGGAGTGAGGCGAATAGTTGTAACTGTTCCGGCTGTAAATGGAGAAACGAACCCACTAGTTTTAGCTTGTTGTAAGATTCTAAAAATAAACGAAGTCTATAAGATTGGAGGTGCACAAGCAATATCAGCTCTAGCCATGGGAACCCAAACAATTAAAAAGGTTGATAAAATTTTCGGTCCAGGGAATGCTTATGTTGCGTCAGCCAAAAAACAATTTTTTGGGACTGTCGGAATAGACATGATTGCAGGCCCATCAGAGGTATTGATTGTTGCTGATTCAAAAAATAACCCAGACCACATTGCCATAGATTTACTAGCTCAAGCTGAACATGACGAGTTGGCTCAATCAATATTAATTACTGATAACAGAGACTTTTCTGATAAAGTTATTAAGAGTATTAATTACTTTCTAGAGAAATTAGATAGAAGAAAAATTGCCAGATCAAGCTGGGAAAATTTTGGAGCTATTATTATTTGCGATGATCTTAGTAAATCATTTGAATTAATAAATGAAATTGCTCCTGAACATCTAGAAATAGCAGTTCAAAAACCAAAAAAAATTCTCAGAAAAATAAGGAATGCTGGAGCCATTTTTTTAGGTCGCTATACTCCAGAGGCTGTTGGTGATTATGTTGCAGGACCTAACCATGTTTTACCTACAGATAGAACTGCCAGATTTTCTTCCGGATTAAATTTATTGGACTACTTTAAGAGGTCTTCTGTAGTTGAATGTAACAAAAAAAATTTAAAAAGAATTGGAAAAGATGCAATTAACCTTGCATATGAAGAGGGTTTACAAGCACATGCTTTATCAATAGAATGCAGAATAATTAAATAATTATTTTATGGCTAAAGATGAACTAATGGAATTTACTGGAACAGTTAAAGAACTGTTACCAAATGCTATGTTTAGAGTTCTTCTTGATAATAATCATGAAATAATTGCACACACTGCTGGAAAAATGAGAAAATTTAGGATTAGAGTTCTTGCGGGTGATCGCGTCACAGTAGAAATGACACCTTACGATCTCACAAAGGGAAGAATCACATTTAGACACAAATAATTTTTTGAATGATAATCGTGAAATAATCCTAGCCTCTTCTTCCGAGAGAAGAATTGAGCTTATTAATCTTTTAGGATTGAAGAATATTGTATGCCAAAATCACAAGATTGATGAAGAAGCTTTTAAATGGAAAAAACCTTATTCCAAATCAATCTTAAATTTAGCAGAGCTTAAGGCCCGTTCAATTAAGACAAAAAAAAATAAAAACTCAATTATTATTGCATGTGACACTGTTGTAATTCGTGCGGGAAAAATTTTTAATAAAACAAATTCTAAAAGTGAGATAAATAATTATTTAAAAAATCTTTCAGGAAAAAAACACTTTGTTTATGGAGGTTTGTGTGTCTTGTCACCTTCTGGAAAAGTTTTTAGAAAATTTTCAAAAACAGAGGTTTACTTTAATAAAATCTTGGATTACGAAATTTCAAAACAAATTTTAGAAGATGGAATTGGAAAGGCCGGTGGATATGCACTTCAAAATTATGGTTCTCGCTTTGTAAAAAAAATTCGAGGTTGTTACACAAATGTTATTGGTATGTCAATTCCACAGTTGTATAAAATATTAAAAAATCCTGAGTTATAATTTTTGTTTCTAAAAATGTATTATAATGCTAAATAATCTTATTATTTAATAAATTTTTCGCCCAGGTAGCTCAGTTGGTAGAGCAAGCGACTGAAAATCGCTGTGTCGGTGGTTCAATTCCTCCCCTGGGCACCACAATCATTTATGTTAAACTATAAATATCTCATTATTGCACTTTTCATATGGATACCGTCTTGTGAATTTAATCAAAAAGATTATTTTCCATCAACACTTGGACTGAAATGGGTATACTCTGTCGCAATAAAATCTTCTTACACAGGTAAAAGTAGTAATAAAAGAGTTATGATAACTAATTTTCATCAATTAAAAAACAATAAATCTGAAGAATTCTCAAAACTTTATTCAGATGGAAGCTATTATTCCTATCAGATTAAAGACAATAAGTTAGAACGTACGTCAGTCATACTTACTTTTTCAGAAGGTATAGATGAACCTGTAAAAAAAACCATTTATCCAGATCTTAATTTCAAACAGAAAGAGTGGACAGTAAGAGAACAGCTATTTTTAGTCAGAGGTTTTCAGCCTCCATTATTAAATGTAAAGCCGAGGTCACAATTGGAAATGAATTACAAAATTAAAAAAAGACATAAAAGAATAAAACTTAAAAACATATTTTACAATGACTGTATTGAAATTGAGGGTGCTGGAGATGCAAAATTTATAGGAGATACAAGGTCTGGACCTATAGACGTTCAGGTTAAAAATAATGAAATTCTATGTAATAAAATTGGGTTGGTTAGGCAAATCCGAACTGAAAATACAAATGCATCAGCTTTTGGTAATATGACTTTAACCAAAAATCTGATGAGTTTTGAATAGATGAGTTCTGTATCTTTTATTATTCCTGTTTATAACAAGTCTGCTTTTTTAAATCATGTTATTAAATGTCTCAAAAGTCAGTCAGGTAATTTTGAGCGCGAATTTATCTTTATTGATGATGGATCAACCGATAATTCATATGAAATCATTGTCTCTTTGACGAAAGACTTAAAGAATACGAAGATTTTAAGACAAAAAAATATGGGCTCTGCTAATGCCACAAATACTGGGATAAAAAAGGCTAAAATGAAGTACTTGAAATTTCTAGATGCAGATGACATTATTTTGAGTGAAACAACTTCTGCTCTGATAAATATTCTTGAAACCAAAAGAGATTTAGTTTTGGTGTATGGACTTCAAAGAAAAGTAGAAGATCTTAATGATGTAGATATTTACGAAAAGTTTGATAAAAGTAATTACTCAATCATTCAAAACCCTATCAAAAAAGCAATGAGAAATTCAATGTTTAATCCATCACAATTTTTGGCTAGAACTGATCTTTGTCAAAAAGTAGGTGGTTGTGATGAACGAATAAAATTTAGTCAAGAATATTCTCTTACATTAAAACTTTCAATATTAGGAAAGTTTGCAAAGTTAAATTTTCCAACAACTATTCTTCCATTGGTTGCTCCTGGTCAAATTTCTGAAAAAAAAAATAATCAAATATATAGAGTTTCAAAAGCTCTAGAACTTTTTATCGAAGACAATCCTGAATTAGAAGATAAGTACAAACTTTATGCGCAAAGAAGGTTGACTGCAAGAGCATGGAGATTCGCTAAAAGATTTAAAAAATCTAGTTTATTTTCAACGTGGTTCTTGTTGTATCTAAAAGGATTTTTTTATTTTAAATCAGATATTTTAGAAAATTGCAGAAAAGCAAATGACATTTATAGTGATTTTTTAGATTAAAAAACTTTACCGGGATTCAGAATATTTTCAGGATCAAATATCTTCTTTATCTCTCTCATTTTGTTTAACTCAAAAACTTTTTTATGTCTTTGTAACTCTGCTTTTCTAAGTTGACCAATTCCGTGCTCTGCACTGATTACACCCCCAAAAATTTTAACATTATCAAAAACTATCTTGTTTACTGATTTACACATTAATTTTCTAGATAAATTTTGTTGTTTTTCAATTAAAACGTTGAAATGTAAATTATTATCTCCTAAGTGACCAAAATTAATTATTTTAGAGCCATTTGTAAACTCTTTAATACTTTTTGTGGTTTTTTTAACAAAATCTGAAATATTTGTTAATGGAATTGAAATATCGTGTGGAATTATGAAATCCTCCTTTTTTTCAGCAAGGGGTATAGATTCCCTATAATTCCATAGTTTTTTATTTTCACTTTCAGACTTTGACAAAATAAGATCATCAGTATCTAAATTTTTAAAATCTAATTTAGAAAGAATAAAATCATTAAAATCATTTATTTTCTGAAAATTTGAAAATTCAACAAGACAATAACATTGATTTTTTTTTAAGTTAATAACCTGACATTCATGTTTTTCCAAAACTTCAATTGATTCTTTATTCATGAATTCAAAACTTGTAATTAAATCTTTAAATTTATTATTTATATTTTTATAAAAGCTCAAGACTTTAGAAAAATCTTTAAATGATGCCCAAAGAACTGTCTTTTCTCTGGGTAAAGGAAATAATTGAATAGTGGCAGCAGTAATAATTCCCAGTGTCCCCTCTGAACCAATTAAAAGATGTTTTAAATCAAGACCAGTATTATTTTTCTTTACATTCTTAAGAGAGCTATAAATTGTACCATCAGGAAGAACCGCTTCTAAACCTAGAATATTTTGCCTTATTGTTCCATATTTTATAACATTTAAACCACCAGCATTCGTAGCAATATTCCCTCCAATTTGACAATTTCCTCTTGAGCCCATAGATAAGGGAAATTCAAGATTATAACTTTCTACTTTTTTTTTAATTTCGTCTAAGATACAACCACCTTCAACTGTTACAGAGTTTCCAATAAGATCAATATCTCTAATTTTATTTAAATTAGACAGATTAATTATTATTTCATTCCCTTTTTTTCTAGGAACTGCTCCTCCTACTAATCCTGTGTTACCTCCCTGTGGAACAACAGAAACTTTTTTTTTTTGACAAAATTTTAAAATTTCGGCGATCTTCTTTACAGATTTAGGAAAAATTATCAACTTCGACTTGCCAATATATTCCCCTCTCCAGTCGATACAATGTTTTTCTAAAACCTCAGGTTCAAGAGAATACTCGGTAGAATCGAGTTTGCTTATAAGTTTTATACGATCTTCTTTTTTCATTATGATGTAGCTCTTCTAAGTCTTTCATTTATTGTTTTACCAATGCCTTTGTCTGGAATAGGAGCAACAACAATTCTTTTTTTTGAATATTTATCTAGCTTTCTTAGGAAATAAAATAAGTTGAATGCAGCTTCCTTTAAATTGGAAGATTTTGAGAGATTTAATGTTGGCTGATGTGAGCTCAGGTTTTTGTTACCAAAATCCAAAAAAGCATCATCTGAATTTGGTTTGTCAATATTTAAACTTAGTGGAGTTTTTGGAGCATAATGTTTAAGCATTTGTCCAGGTGAATTTGGACGAAATATTTTTTTATCACTTAAATTTAGAATTTTTATATTTTTTCCTAGTTTTTCTTTGATTGCTTCAAAATCTATAACACCTAATCTTTTAATTTCATAAGGATTAGTTGTCATGTCTAAAATAGTTGACTCTACTCCATGGTCAGTTCTTCCTGAGTTGATAATCAAATCAACTTTGTCACCAAATGAATCAACTACGTGATCAGCGTCTGTAGCCGAGATATAACCACTTTCATTGGCACTAGGTGCAGCGATTGGTTTGTTGAGTTTTCTAATCAAGCTTAAAACAAACTTTGAGGATGGAATTCTAACAGCAATTGTTTCAAGTCCAGATACGGCAAGTTGATGAACAAGGTTATTTTTCTTCCTATTTAAAATCAAAGTAAGAGGACCTGGCCAGAACTCTTTCATAATTTTTATTGAGTCATTATTGATAACAGAAATTTTTTCTGCTAGTTCTACAGAGTCAACATGAATGATTAACGGATTAATCAATGGTCTTTTCTTAAGGCTGAAGATTTTCTTTATTGCAGCACCACTACTTGAATCGCAAGCTAATCCGTAAACAGTTTCAGTTTTAATAGCGACTAACTTCTGATTTTTAAGTAATATCAAAGCTTTTTTTAGTGCTTGTTCAGATTCATTTATTACATTTTTTCCCATTTGGCTAATATATGAAAAAATAAAATAACTTTAAAGCTTATATTCAATATCTATAATTTTAATAAGAATTCACTTACATTTAATGATTTAATGTGGATACTAAAAAAATGGATCCAAGGTTTCATAAATATTTATATTTGATTGCAATTTGTGCTCTTGTAATTGCTATTCTCACAATTAGTAAGGGCTTAAATGAAATTAATCTTTTTTTTACTGAAAGAATTAAAATTTGAGAACTTTTAGAACTTCGTCAAAGCTATCGATGGCATAATCAGGCTTAATTGATTTTTCGATTTTACCGTAACCATATGTAACATAAATTGATTTCATACATAAATGTTTTGCAGGTATAATATCATTATTGCTATCACCAATCATAACAGCATGTTCAGCCTTGACATTACATTTATTCAAACACTGTTCTAACATTTCAGTATGTGGCTTAAGTTTTGTTTTTGGGCTTGAACCTAAAACATAGTCGAAAAATTCTTTAATTCTAAAGTCTTTAAGAATCTTTTCAGTAATAAATTGTTTTTTGTTAGTGCAAAGAGCAAGCTTAAATTTTGATTTTAGCTTTTTTAGAGTATCAAAAACTTCCAAATATAAATGTGATTTATTACTACAATGTTTGAGATAAAAATCTAAGAATTCCTCAACTAATAAATCAATATTAGAAGGAGGTTTTAGTTTCAAATGTTGGTAAGCTCTCATTATCATTACTTTTGCACCCCCGCCTACTAGTGAACCAATAATCCTTCTATCAATTTTTTTAATATTTTGATTTTCTAAAACAAAATTTAAAGAGTCAATAAGGTCAGGTCCGCTATTAATTATTGTGCCATCTAGGTCAATAAGAATACATTTAATTGTTTTATTCATAAAAAGAATTTTCTCTGTAAAAAAAATGTTATAATATTATTTTAATTTTAATTTCAAGTTTATTTAATGTCTTTATCTATAATTGTTTTAGCAGCAGGAAAAGGTTCAAGAATGCTATCCTCCAAACCTAAAGTTTTAAATGAGGTTGGAAACTATCCAATGCTATTCCATATTTTAGATTCATTAAATTCGATTAAAGATGCTAAAGTAAGAATTGTAATTTCTACTTCCCTTTCACAATATAAAAAAGTAATAAAAAGTAAATATAAAAAAGTAACTTTTTCAATACAGTTAAAACAAAACGGTACAGCTGACGCTGTAAAATCTGCATTGGATGAAAGCATTCAAAACTCTAATACGACCTTAGTTTTATGCGGAGATACTCCATTAATTTCAAAAAAGACATTAAAAAAATCTATAAAAAAATTTTATAAAGATAATTTAGACTTATGTGTTATTTCAATGATCCCGGATAGTCATGTTAATTCTTATGGAAAATTAAAATTTATAAATAAAAGACTTATTGGTATTTCAGAAAATAATGAAATTTCTAGCAATGAACACTCCAATATCTGTAATTCTGGAATAATGATTGTTAAAACAAAAAAACTTATCGAGAACCTAAAACTAATTAAAAATAATAATAGAAAAAAAGAATTTTTTTTAACAGATTTAGTAGAAATTTTTAATGAAAGAAAACTTTCTATTGATCATATTCCTTGTGAGTTCACTGAAACATTAGGTGTGAATTGTATGAAAGATCTAGCAAGAGTTAATTTTGAATTTCAGAGAATGAGAAGAAATTATTATTTATCAAAAGGTGTTGTGATGGAGGCCCCCGAAACTGTTTTTTTTAGTCACGATACACAAATTGGTAAAAATGTAATTATTCAACCCAATGTTTATTTTGGTCCAGCAGTTAAAATCAGAAATGGTGTTATTTTAAGGAGTTTTAGTTATCTTGATAATGTAACAGTTTCTAACGACTCTGTGATTGGTCCCTATGCTAGAATCAGAGACGGTGTTGAAATTAAAGAAAACTCAAAAATTGGAAACTTTGTTGAAATTAAAAAATCAAAAATTGATAAAAATGTTAAAATTTCTCATCTTTCTTATATTGGCGATTCAATTATTAATAGTGACAGCAATATAGGTGCTGGTGCTATTACATGTAATTATGACGGTATTAGAAAAAATCAAACAATAATTGGTAAAAATTGCTTTGTTGGATCGAATACTTCTTTGGTTGCCCCTTTAAATATAAAGAAAGGGTCTATAATTGGAGCCGGGACCGTTGTTAATAAGGATGTTCCAATAGAAACTGTTGTTTACAGAAAATCTGAATTAATAAAAAAAAATAAGAAAAAATAATGTGTGGAATCTTCGGCATTCTTTCTAATAGCCCTGTTATTAGTTCAATTTTAAAGGGACTCTCGAAGCTTGAATATCGCGGATATGATTCGTCTGGCATCTCAGTTCTTGACAATAGCAATTCGATTAGAACAGTTCGAGCTAAAGGAAAGTTGGAAAATCTCAATAAAAAAATTAAAACTGTGAAGCTCTTTGGTAATATTGGAATTGGTCATACAAGATGGGCTACTCACGGTGCACCATCTACTAACAATGCGCATCCTCATGTTTCAGAAAGTGTTTCAATTGTTCATAATGGAATAATTGAAAACTACTCACAACTCAAGAAAATGTTAAAAAATAAAGGTTTTCTTTTTAGATCTCAAACTGATAGCGAAGTCATAGCGCACTTACTCAGTTACGAGTTGCGTGTAAATAGTCCAAAGAACGCAATTAAAAATACTTTGAAATACCTAGAGGGTGCATTTGCTATAGCTATACTTTTCAAAAACTTTAATTTATTAGCAGGAGCAAGAAGAGGAAGTCCTTTAGCACTTGGTATATCAGATAAATCTACTTATTTAGGTTCTGACTCGCTAGCTCTCGCGCCATTTACGCAAAAGATTATATTTATGGATGAAGGCGATAGTGTAATAATTGAGAGAGAAAAGTTTGAAATTTACAATAAATATTTTAATAAAGTTAAGAGAGAGATAACATTATCCTCGTTCACCGGGTCAAACCTTGATAAAGGAAATTTCAATCATTATATGCAAAAAGAAATTTTTGAACAACCTTTAATTATCGGAGACTCTTTATCAAGGTTTTTAGATCCTATAAAAAAAAAAATAAATATTCTAGACTTAAAAATTAATTGGAAAAAAATTTCAAAAATAGATCTTATAGCATGTGGAACATCCTATTTTGCATGTCAAACTGCTACATATTGGTTTGAAAAATATTTAAATTTAAATGCAAACTCTTATCTTGCGTCCGAATTTAGATATAAAACGTACGTGAAGGAAAACAACACTTTATCAATATTTATTTCACAATCAGGCGAAACTGCTGATACTTTAGCAGCTTTAAAATTTGCCAAAAAAAATGGAAGCAAAATATTTAGCATTGTGAATAATTCAGAGAGTAGTATTGCAAGAGAATCGCATAATTTCATAAACATTGAAGCAGGTCCAGAAATAGGTGTTGCATCAACTAAAGCTTTCACTGCTCAGCTAAGTGTTTTAGCTTGTTTATGTTTGATAGGTGGAAGAGAAAGAAAAACAATTAATAGTTCTGAAGAGCAAAAATTAACCGAAAAACTTTTGGAAATTCCTTCAAATATGTCTTCGGTTTTCGATTTAGTAGGAGAAGTCAAAAAGTTAAGCAAGCAGATAGTAAATGCCAAGAGTGTATTATTTTTGGGAAGGGGGCATTTGTTTCCAATTGCACTAGAGGGAGCACTGAAATTAAAAGAAATTTCTTACATACATGCCGAAGGATATGCTTCTGGAGAGATGAAGCATGGTCCAATTGCTTTAGTTGATGATAAAGTTCCTGTAATTGTATTGGCACCAAAAGATAGTTTGTTTGAAAAAAATATTTCTAATATGCAAGAGATATTGGCTAGAGGTGGAAAAGTCATATTAATTACTGACAAAAATGGAAACAACCAAATTGATGATAAAAATCTTAATAGGTTAGTTTTAAAAAATCTCCAAGAGTTTGTCCAACCAATAATTTTTACTTTACCGGTACAACTTCTATCATATTATGTTGGGGTTCTCAAAGGAACTGATGTTGACCAACCAAGAAATTTAGCTAAATCAGTAACTGTGGAATGAGTTTCAATTGTCTGTATAAAAATAAAAACATCACAAAACTTACTCTCAAAATTCACTATAGGATATCAAACATAAAACTTAACCCGTATCCATACTCTGAATACCAAAAAAAGTTAATCGATAAGATTATCTTCTTAAGAAAATGTGGTCATACTTATAAAATTATAAGTCAAAATTTTAATCAGATTAATATACTGAGTTATAGAGGAAAAAGGTTTTCTTCAAGTTTAGTGTTTGAGTTAATAAAGAAACATAATAGACATTTAGAAAAGAATAAAAGTAAGTTAGGTGAAATAATAAGTAGTGAGTTGGTTTATGAGTAGTTTTACAAAAGTTATTTTAATCGATATCCTTATATTTGGATCATTATGGATTTTTGTATGAAAAAACTATTATTGATATTGATTTGTTTGTTTGTCTCTTTTGAAGTGAAGTCAAAAGATAAAAAATCAATAACAAAACTTATTGATTATGAAAAGTGTATGAAAGAATTTGAAGATAATGATACCAAAATAGTAAACTCAACAATCAATAGGAAATCAGGTGACCTTCATTTGTATTTTTATAATGATGACAAAATGTATAAGTTACATTTGACAGGTAACGAGGGTACTTGTTTAGTTTATAAAAAATGAAAGGTAATTTAGGAAATCCTCTGAATATTAATTCAGAGGATTTATAAGGAAAGGATTTATATTTAATAAAAAAAATTGTTTAAATTTTATGACACATAAGTGATAATTTCTTTGAAGTTAAATAATCCTCTTGGGATTTATCCACCATGATGTTTCTTTTTTATTTTTTTTAGAACCTTAATAAAGAGTTTGGTTTAGGATCATATTTAGGATCATCAGTCCAATCCTTTACCTGTTCTTCTTCACATGAAGTAACTAAAACCATGAATAGTACAACAATAATTTTATTCATTGAAACCTTTATTAATAATTATATTATAAAACTTTTGTGTATATTTTATTACAAATATTGATAAGAAGTGAGTAATGAAAATAGATGATCAACCTAGAAGTTTGACTAAAAAGATTACTGTCGAATGAATTTAAATTATATTTTGATTGTTATAATTATCATTTTTTATGATTTATCTCACGGAAAAAAAAAAATTAATATTGATGGAGTATTTTACGAATGTAAGTCACCAAAAAATTCTTTCGAAAGAACAAGAGGTGTTAGAAGTAGAACATGTTTTTTTAGTAGTGAAGACAAAAATGAAATAAATAAAAGAATTAAGAATAAAAATTTGAATTTAAAAAGAAAATTTAAAAAACGTTAAAATAAACATTGAATCAAAATAATGAAAAAACTAATACTGATACTGATTTTTACCTTTTTCTTTAACCCCTGTTTTAGCATTGAAATAATAGGACAATCAATCAAGTGTGAAACACAGAAATAAACTATAAGGGGTTACCTGTTCTTCTTTTTTTTTGAAAATGAAACGAACGTAAAAAGTTTTTTTATATCTGAAGAAAATTTAGTAAAATTTCATAATCTTAATTATAAAGATATTGAACCAAATTTTATTGAAATAAAATATGTTGAAAAAAAGAGAGAAGAGTAATCTAATTTTAATTCATACCAAAGGGGGTAGGTAATACACTTGTATTTTTCTACCAACAGAACAAGAAATATATAAAGAGTTAAGGAATTTTATTAGTTTTTAACCCACTGATATTTGTGATAATCTTTAACAATCAACTTACAGAGTTGGTTAATTGGATGACAGTAGAGAAATCTTCAGTTTCTACAACTGCATTTGATTAAATTACATAATGAGTTATTTTGGTTATAAAACTTAATAGATTATAAAGAATTTAAGTTTTTAGAATAAAATGACTCTGAAGATATTAATGACAAAAAAAATCAAGAAGGTAATATGTGAACTTCTTAATCTTGATGAAAAAGAAGTTAGATAATTTTATATGATTAAATTTTTTAAACAAAAACATTCATTAGAATCATTTTCTTTCACTTATAAATCAAAAGAAAATCTACTTAATAAACTTTGTGAGAAGTTTGGTTGTGATAAGGGTTATTTTAAAGATTCTTTGAGATATTTTTCATGGATGCCTCATACATACACTGACCTTTATTATTTTCTTTTTTCTAACCAAAGATTGAATATAAGAAAAGTCTTTGAACTTGGAATCGGAACAAACAAGGTATTTAGAGATGAGCTTAGAAGAAAATCACTTCCAGGAGCTTCTTTGAGGGTTTGGAAAGAATTCTTTATTAAGGCGAAAATCTTTGGAGCAGATATAGACGAAAATACATTGTTCAGAGAAAAAAGAATTCAAACTTTTCATGTAGATCAATATGATTCCAAAAGTATTAAGAAAATGTGGAAGAAAATTAAATTTAAAAATTTTGATTTAATAATTGACGACGGTTGTCACCAATTTGAGGGAACAATAAATTTTTTTTTGAATTCAATTGAATTTTTAAGTGAAAATGGATTTTATATAATCGAGGATGTTTTTTATAAAGACAAAGAGAAATATATCAACTTTTTTCAAGATAAAACATTTAACTTTTATTTTGTGGAGTTGCTTGCGAAAAATAATTTGAAAGATAATAATCTACTTATCATTACAAAGCAAAGTTGATTTAGAATGTTACCTTAATTAATTTTTTACTTTTTTCTTGCATTCAAAAGGGAATGTAATAGATCCTTCTTTGAATGATTTATTTTTCTCAAAGCATGCAATATTATTTGGTCCATTAGCCCAATAACTATGAGGATTTAACGATCTATAAAAGTCTTTGATAAAATACTTACATCCCCAATTGTCTTTTTTTTCGCAATACTCTTGACCAATTTGAAGATGCAAATGTCTGACTCTTGCCATACAACGGTATTTTACTTTTGTTGGTAATTTCGCAATGATATCACCTCGTTTTACATTATCGTTTTCATTAACTTGAAATTCCCCAACATGCCCGTAAATTGCAATTAGATTTTTTCCATCAGCCGCCTTGCCGTGATCAATAATAATTGTAGCTCCCCAACAATCTTCAACTGTTGTTTCTAGAACTCGTCCATCCGCTATTGCAATGATAGGTTGATTTTTAAAACCAATAATATCTATTCCTTGATGGATGTTATCTCTAGGACGAGTATTTACACCACTCATACTTCCGAAATCCGAAAGTATTGGGTTAACTTCAAATCCTTTTGGACTTACATCTTTGGCGTATTTTTTACAATATTCAAGAACTCGATTAAATTCTCCAATATAACCTGGATGGTCGTCGTACCATTCCAAAGAATTTTTACATTGTAAAGTAATGTCATTTAATTTGTATTCACCATCATCATCATTTGCGAGCAAATATGAGAATTTAAAAATAAATAAAATAAAAATATTTAATAAACAGAGGTATAGAGTTATTTTAGTAAACATAATATTTATATGTTGCATAATTTCCTTTTATAAAGAAAAATTTGATTGAATAAAGTAAGTTTTTTATTAATTATAAAATAAAATCAATAAGTTTTAATACTTATAAGAAAGGCTTATTAAATGTTAAGTGTTTATCTATCAGGGGAAATCCATACAAACTGGCGTGAAGAAATAATAGATCTTTGTCAGAAAGAAGATTTAAAAATAAATTTTTCATCACCTGTGACTAATCATGATGCTTCAGATAATTGCGGCGTTGAAATTTTAGGTTCTGAAGAGAAAAACTTTTGGAAAGACAATAAAGGTGCCAAAATTAACTCTATTAAAACAAAAAAATCAATTAAAGACTGTGATGTTGTTGTTGTAAAATTCGGTGAAAAATATAAACAATGGAATGCTGCGTTTGACGCAGGATATGCATCTGCTTTAAATAAGTCTATAATCGTTATCCATAATGATGAACATCAGCATGCTCTCAAAGAAGTTGATGCCTCCGCTTCTGCAGTTGCTGGAGATCAACATCAAGTTGTTAGAATTTTAAAATATATTTTAGAAGGGTCATTATAAAGTAATTTACAAACATTAAGGATTGTGGAAATTGTATTTTACCTATCTTTCTTTTACATAGCTTATATATAAATCTAACCATTCTTTTTCTGTTAATCCTTCGAGCTTTGTGTTTCCTTTTTCTTCAGATTCCCAATCCTCAAGAATATAGTCAGTAAAATCTGAATTAATCTTAGCCAGAATATCACAAAATTTATCTAATGCGATTTTATTGTTCATAGGTAGAGAATAATTTCTTTTTTTTGTTTTTAAAGGACAAAGTTTAAGTAATAATGAAAATAAATTATCAAAATGAAAAAGTTTTTACCATTAATAATTATCCTCATATTGTTATTTTACGGAATCTATAGCAGTACCAAAAAGAAAATTTATAGAATGGAACAGCCAATATTGAAAAAGGAAAAATAAATCTTGACTTATTCAACTGTATTTTAGCTATTAATTTTATCTTTATCCTTATTGTTTGGGGGAAATTTGTACCACATGAAAATTGTCCAAATTAAACAAGCAATATAACTTATTAAAAAGTATTCCTTTGGAAAATTCCAATAAAGTAAATTTTGCAACCAAATACTAATAAATGAATCAGAAAAAATAACACCTCGTAAATTAAATTCAATTAATGTTAACGGACAAGTTAAACCAAAAGTAGTTTCTATTGTGACAAAAAAAATTAAAAAAAAATGAGTCAGTCTAATTTTTCTATTTTTAATCCACTTCCATTTAAATTTATATCCTAGAGGAATAATTAGAAATAGACATGTAACAAAGATCACTATTCCAAAATGAAAAATTAAAACTAAATCTGCAAGATGAATTTGTGTCATTTAGCTAAAAAGGAAAAATAAGAATATTAAAAATTAGTTATTTTCTGTAAACTCTCTCACAAAGCAATTTATTTACAAGGTGGGCACTGGTCCCATTTTTAAATTTTTTCCATTTCTTACTTGGAGTTCCAGTATAAAAATTTTGACCTTGTCCCATTTTTTTACTGTAAAGTTCATAGTTTAGGTCTCTTGTCATCAAATTGTTACAATCAAGCTCTGAATGTGAAATAAAAGATAAAACATTATTCGATTTTCTTTTATTATAATTTACTAATTGACTAAAAAAAATCAGGTTCTTTTTCCTTGTTATTGACGAACTATCTAAAAATAAATCACCTTCACTTATTGTAAAAAGCTTAATCCACTCTGCATTCAAGAAAAGCGGGTTTAAAAAACATAATAAGAAAGAAAGTACAGTTAATTTTTTCATATTTACGACATTAAAATAAGTTCGTAGTTTTATCAAACAATAATGAGAAAACTTGACATGAAAAAAAAATAAATAAATTATATAATTATGAAATCATTGATACTACTAATATTTATTACTTTTCTTTTTAGCATCCCAAATGCCAAGGATAATCCCAAAGATCCACACGATGATGATTTAACAGGAAAAAATTTAATTTGTTATAATGATTCTTTAAGTGTTGAAGATTGGGGGATTAAGTTTTTAAAAAATAATAAAGTTATGATGTATTCATTAAATAAATTAATCTATGAGATATATCAATACAGTAGGGAGTACAGAACAAACATCAGAAATATAATAATAAGTAAAAATAGCAAAATCGAATACGTTATTAATAGATCAAGACTAGTTTTAGGAAATAAACAATGTAAAATTGTGTTTGGAGATCCACTTATTTTATTTCAAGAAAAGATTCTAAGTATCAAAAAAGACAGGAAAGAAAAAAACAGAATTTAATTTTGATTTATGAAATTTTTAATTCCTTTCATATTATTTTCTTCACTGGCTTTTTCAAAAGAAATTTTAGACTGCAATACAAATAGTCACATAGGTTTAAATTTCTTTGGTAAAGATTATGAAAAGATATTAAGTTATTTACATTTGAAAGAATTTAAAATAAGGCTTTCAAGAAATCGAAGTGATATAATTTTACAAGAAAAAAATAACTTAAATAAAAATCATTCCCCAAAAACCTCACATTTTTTTGAGATTGTCATAATAAAGTCCTCTGGCTACCCTATTCCAATGCAATGTTCCTGGGTTTATGATGTAAGATTTTCAAACATTGAGGATAAAAATTTTAATTGCATTAGTCTTCCCGAAAATGACAAAGTTCTTAGTTTGGATTTTAATGGAAATTTCATGTATTCATCTAAATTTGAGGAATTTACAAGAAATGAAAGTAACAATAAAACACTTCATTCTTTAATTGGTAAGTGCAAATGATAATATAATTTTAAGAAGAGTTTTTTCAAAGAAAAATGATAAACAGATTACAATATAAGATCATAGATTATGTTAATATTGAACATCATAATAATACTAAAGTAGAAGAATTTTTAAATGATTTAGGAAAAGAGGGCTTTGAATTAATCGAGGTAATTGATATGGGAGAAAATAATACCAACAAAGATGGAAAAAGTTCTAGGTTTAGATATATTTTAAAAAAGAATGAGTAAAAGTATAAAAGTAAAAGATTTAAATAATAGATTCTACTTAATAAAAGATATAGACAAGTTTATTGATCACATAAATAAGTATCACTCTTGTGGAAAGTCAATTCATGAAGAAAATGGATTTTATTTCCAAATTGATGATTTATTTAGAGAAAAAATTAAAAAGTTTAGAATAAAGTAATTTTGATGCGTATTTTAATCTTTGATAGTCTTTCAAGAAAGAAACAAGAGTTCATTCCAATTGATGCTAATAAAGTGCGAATTTATGCATGTGGACCTACAGTCTATGATTATGCACATATTGGTAATGCTAGAATGGCAGTGGTAACCGATCTTTTGGTTAGAGTCCTAAAAAAAAAGTATAAAAAGGTTTTATTTGTTTCAAATATAACTGATATCGATGATAAAATTATAAATGAGTCGGAAAAGTTGAAAATTCCTTTCAAAGAATTAACTGATAAGTTTTCCAAAATTTATAATAAAGAAATGTCATCTTTAAATGTGAATACCCCAGACATACAACCAAAGGCAACCGAACATATAGATGAAATGATTTTGATGATAGAAAAATTGATAAAAAATAAATGTGCTTATGTAATGAATAATCATGTCATGTTCAATGTTAAAAGTTACAAACACTACGGAACACTCTCAAGAAGAACACTTGAAGAACAATTAGAGGGATCAAGAATTGAGATTGCAGATTATAAAAAAAATGCTGGAGATTTTATTTTATGGAAACCAAGTAAAGATCAACAACCAGGATGGAATTCACCATGGGGAAGGGGAAGACCTGGTTGGCACATTGAATGCAGTGCCATGTCAAAAAAATGCCTTGATACTCCTTTTGACATTCATTGTGGAGGCGTTGACTTAACATTTCCCCATCATGAAAATGAAATTGCTCAAAGTTGTTCTGCGATTGAACCTAATTCTGAGCCCGAACATTTCAGCAAATATTGGTTTCACAACGGATTTGTCACATTAAATGGAGAAAAAATGTCAAAATCAGTAGGAAATATTCAATTAGTAAATGATTTACTAAATAAATACAGCGGAGAAACTATAAGACTAAGTCTCTTAAGTGCACACTACAGACAACCGTTAAACTGGACCAAGGATATACTTGAACAATCAAAAAAAACATTGTTAAGAATTCATAAAAATTATGAAAAAATTAAAGTTAATGATTTTGAGGCATTTGACATAAAAAAAAATGAATTCTATATAGAGTTTCTTGAATCCCTTTTCGATGATTTGAATACTCCCAGAGCACTTAGTATTATTGGAAAAAACTTAAATCACGTTACTACAAAAAATCAAGAAGACAAACAAAAAATTGCTCATGCTACATTTGAAGCATTAAATTTACTTGGTTTGTATAGCAACAACAAAAGAAATATACATTTTGATGATAGTTTAATTGAAAAGTTAATAAACGAGAGAAATGTAGCAAGAAAACTCAAAAACTTTGCTAGAGCTGATGAAATTCGTCAAAACTTAAAAAAGAAAAATATCGAAATAGAAGACACAAAAGAAGGAACAGTATGGACAAAGTTAAAATAAAAAACCCTTTAATTTCGATACTTATTATTTTAATAAGGATTTATCAAACATTTATTTCTCCTCTTCTTTCAAAAAATTGCAGATTTTATCCGACATGCTCACAATATTGTTTAGAATCTTTACAAAGATTTGGTTTTTTCAAAGGAATTTATCATAGCCTCATGAGAATCAAGGATTGTCAGCCTTTTGGTAAAAGTGGTTTTGATCCAGTTAAGGAAAATATAGAATTTAGGAAAATAACATCTTTGCAGATTAAAAAACCAAGACAAAAAAATTTATATAAAGACCTTCCAAGTTACTTGGCAGATTACAAAGAGGATGATTATCAAAATACTAAACATTATGCCATTTTCAAAAACAAAAACTTGGTTTCAGCTCTAACAATTATTGAGAGTTCAACAAATAAAGAGGATAAGTCAGCTCAATTAAGAGGTATGTTCACTGTGCAAAACGAATTAAAAAAAGGCTATGGTTCTCTTCTTATTGAAAAAGTAAGTCTTAAATTAAAAAAAAAAAAAATAAATTTTATTTGGTGTAATTCCAGAATCAACGTAATTGATTTTTATAAAAAAAACAATTTTAGAGTTATTGGTAGATCCTTCAACATAAATCTATTAGGTGATCATAAAAAATTGATAAGAAAGTTGTAAATGAAAGAGAATAATCAATTAAATGTTTTAGGCGGTAAATTAATTACTTGCTCCAAAAATCCATTAACTGGATTTAAAAGAAATGGGTGTTGTGAATCTTATAATAATGATACAGGGAAACATCTAATTTGTGCTGTTTTAAATAAAAAGTTTTTAGAATATCAATTTTCCAAAGGAAATGACTTAATAACCCCAAGAAAAGAAATCAATTTTCCTGGATTGAAGCCACAAGATAGGTGGTGTGTATGTGCTGGAAGGTGGATAGAAGCGTACAATCAATCTTGTGAAACACAAATTATTCTTGAAGCAACACATATTGATGTTTTAAAAATAATTGACGTCAAAATATTAAAAAAGTTTGCAATAGATTTAAACTAAAATTATTATCTTGAGATGTCAAAACTGTTAATCATTTCATCTACCAAAAACTCAAACTTTGAATTATCTAGTACCATTAAGGATTACATTACAGAAACAAAAGATTTGAATTGTGAAGTCATCTCGCTAGAAGATTTTGAATTACCACTTTACACTCCAACACTAGAAAAAAAGTTTAAAGAAAATAAATCTTTTCCACAAAATATTGAGAAATCTAAAAATTTAATTTGCTCCTCAAATGCAATTATATGGTGTAGTCCTGAGTATAATGGGGGAATCTCACCTATTGTCACGAACGCAATAGCATGGATTAGTAGAGCTACTGAGGATTGGAAAGAGGGTTTTAAAGATAAACCCTCATTAATATGTACCTCATCTGGTGGTAACGGAAAAAATTTTATAGAGGGATTTACAATACAGTTAAACTACCTTGGATCTAAAGTTTTTGGTAAATCTCTGATTCAGACTAAATCTAAAGAAATTGAAAAAGAAGAATTTTCATCTGTTTTGGATAGTTTTTGTAAAAATATTTAGAAAAGTGGTAAATAATTTTTTTTTAAGTCGTTAATAAAATTGCAAGCTTGCTTTCCATTAACTGCAAAAAAGGGGTGTTAACACCCCTTTTTTTTTCTATTCCTAATGAATATATTTAAAAAAAAACATAAGATTAAGTTAATTCAATTTATAAAATAATAAAATTATATGAATTCAAAATTTGATTTATTTGTAATTGGTGGCGGATCGGGTGGTGTCAGAGCAGCACGTTACGCGTCGTCGCTTGGAATAAAAACTGGAATAGCAGAGGGATCTCTCCTGGGAGGTACATGT
>CACFSX010000008.1 GCA_902569095.1 uncultured Alphaproteobacteria bacterium | reverse complement strand
ATCTGTTCAGATTGCTAAAAAAAATGGAGCTGAAGTCAAATTTATTAGTAAGAAGGGAAAAGGAAATGTCGTAAGAAGAATGTTTTCTGATCAAATTGACGCTGATTATTTTGTAATGATAGATGGAGACAATACTTACGATGTATCAAAATTAAACAAAATGTTAGAATTAATGGAACAATTTAATTACGACATGATTGTTGGAAAAAGAGTTCACAAGGATTCGCAAGCATACAGAAAAGGTCACATTATCGGCAATAAATTTTTTTCAAATTTCGTAAACTTATTCTTTGGTAAAGATATAACTGATATATTTTCTGGATTTAGAATTTTTTCAAAAAGATTTGTTAAAACATTTCCTTTTTACTCCAATGAATTTGAAATTGAAGCTGAACTTACAATTCATGCATTGGAACAAAAACTAGATGTGTTTGAATTTGAATGTAAATACAGCGCAAGAGTTGAGGGTTCCTTTAGTAAACTAAATACAATTAAAGATGGAGTAAAAATACTTAAACTAATCTTAATTCTTGTTAAAGATGAAAAACCATTTTTCTTTTTCAGTATTTTGAGCCTGATTTTTTTTTCTTTATCATTATTTGTGGGTGTTCCAGTTATAACAGAATTTTATTATTCAGGTCTTGTGGAAAAGATACCTTCAGCAATATTAGCCGGTTTTCTAATGATACTCTGTTTTCTGAGTTTTTTCTCAGGTCTTATTTTAGATATCATCAAAAAAGTAAGATACGAGAATAAAAGAATGAATTTTCTCTTCTTCAAAGATTGATTTATTCAACGAATTGGAATTTTTATAGTTTGTTTTGATAAGGTTTTGTTTTGATTTTCATCTATAATCTTTTTTTTATTTTCATTTATGAGCCATACCATTTGCATTGCAAGTGCATGCAATCTCTTTGCTTTTGATTCTCCTGATAAGATTCTTGAAAACTGTCTTTTACTAATCCCTAATACATCTGACGCATTCTTAACATTTAAATTGTTTAATTTCATCCATTCCCTAATTTCGCTTGGGGTAGGTTCATTGATATTAAGAAAAAGCAATTAGTTACTCCCCCAGATAAGCTTTTCTGGTAAGCTTTTCAAATTTTTTATGATTCTCAGTTTTATTAGTTGTTTTATCCATAATTGAAATTAAAAAAATCGCAAAGAATGAAATACTAACTGTAAAGATTGCAGGGTATTTATATGGAAAAATAGCTTCTTTAAAACCAAATACCTCTACCCATATAGTTGGTCCTAATATAACCAATGTTATCGTAGTTAAAAGACCAATCATTCCTCCATAGTAAGCACCCATCGTAGTTAAATTTTTCCACATAATTGTAAGAAAAAGAATTGGAAAGTTTGTACTAGCTGCAACTGCGAATGCTAAGCCAACCATAAACGCAACGTTTTGCCCCTCAAAAAATATTCCGAGAAGAATTGCAATCACACCTATAACAACGCTTGAAACTTTTGAAACTTTTAATTCAGTTTTTTCGTCTGCATCACCCTTTTTTATTACGTAAACAAATAAATCTCTTCCAATTGCTGATGCACCTGCTAATGTTAAGCCAGAAACTACTGCTAAAATTGTTGCAAAAGCCACTGCAGATATAAATCCAAGAAAAATATCTCCACCAATGGAATGTGATAGGTGTATTGCCGCCATATTATTTGAGCCTATTAATTTGCCGTTCTCATTTAGATAAAGATAATTATCAGATAAGAACACAATTGCACCAAAACCTATTACAAAAGTTAAGATATAAAAATATCCTATAAATGTAGTTGCATAAAGTGCTGAAATTCTCGCACTTTTGGCGTCAGGTACTGTAAAAAATCTCATTAAAATATGAGGTAAACCTGCAGTACCTAGAATTAATGCAATACCCAAAGAAATAGCTGATATTGGATCATCAATAAGTTTTCCAGGAAATAATATTTCTATTTTACTTTCATGTACCTTAACAGCTTGTTCTAATAAACTACTTAAACTGAAAGAAAATTCTTTAAAAACTAAAAAAGCTAATATTGATGCTCCAAAAATTAATAAAAAAGCTTTAATGATTTGAACCCACGTAGTGGCAATCATCCCCCCAAAGCTTACATAAATTATCATCAAAACCCCAACAATCCATACAGCAATTTCATAAGGCAACCCAAATAATATTTGAATAAGGGAACCTGCTCCAACCATTTGTGCTATTAAATACAAAGTAATAGTAACTAATGTTCCTGTAGCTGAGAGTATTCTTATCTTTGACTGCTCTAATCTAATTGATGTAATATCCGCGAATGTAAATTTACCCAAATTTTTTAATCTTTCTGAAATTAAAAAAAGAATTATTGGCCATCCTACTAAAAAACCAATTGAATAAATTAACCCATCAAAACCTGAATAAAAAACCAATCCAGAAATTCCCAAAAATGATGCTGCAGACATGTAGTCACCTGCTATTGCTAAACCATTTTGAAATCCAGAAATTTTTCCTCCTGCTGCGTAGTAGTTTTCTTTAACATCTGTCTTCTTTGATGCAAAGTAAGTGATCAAAAGAGTAACAAAAACAAATAAAATAAAAATTGTGGCTGCAAAGTAGCTGCTTTCTTCATTACTTGCTAAAGTAATGGATGGAAATACAGTAAGAATTATTAAAGAAAAAAAGTTCATTCTTTAAGCTTGTCTCTAACTTTATCGAGAAAATTATTAGAAATTAAGGTGTAAATTAGAGTTAAAAGGATTGAAAAGATTATTATAGAGAGTCCTAAAGCAATTCCAACTGTTATATAACCATCATAAAGTAGGATACCTAATAATTGTGGTTTAAAGCCAATTATAAGAATAAATGAAAAATATAAACAGAGGATTAGAAGTGAGAAAGTGAATGATATAAGTTTATTTAAAAAAATAAACCTATCGTAAAGTATTCTTTTATTCAAACTATCAACTTTGTTAAAAAGCCAAGCATCTCGATGCTTGGCTTTTTTTAGTTTAAAGGTTTACAGTAACTGCTTTTAGTTCAGTGTAGTTTTTTAAAACTTCATGACCCATTTCTCTTCCCCATCCAGATTCTTTATAACCTCCGAAAGGAAGAGACGCGTCAAATATATTGTGACAATTTACCCAAACAGTTCCTGCTCTTATTTTTGCAGCTAACTTGTGAGCCGTACTTATGTTTTGACTCCACACACTTGCGGCTAAGCCATATGTAGTATTATTAGCAGTTTCAGCGATCTTATCTAGGTCTTGATCAGAAAATGGTTGTGCACAAAGTACGGGACCAAAGATTTCCTCTTTGACTATGGTCATATCCTTATCAGTTTTTGCAAAAACTGTCGGGTGAACAAAGTGTCCTCCTGAAGAATTGTCATATTTGCCTCCAGCGATAATTTCTCCACCTTCGGATTTACCTGATTCAATGTATCCTGAAACTTTTTTGAACTGCTCATCTGAGACTAATGGTCCCATTTCCGATGATGAATCCATTCCCGGACCAACCTTGATGTTAGATGCTATCTTCGAAATACCTTCAGCTACTTGATCAAAAACTTTTTCGTGAGCCATTAACCTTGATCCAGCACAACAACATTGTCCATGATTAAAGAATATAGCACTAGCAGCACCTGCTATAGCTGCATCGATGTCAGCATCTGGGAAGATTATCGTTGGTGATTTTCCGCCAAGTTCAAGCGAAACTTTTTTTAAGTTTCCTGCAGACGCTTTTGTAATCAATTTTCCTACTTCTGTTGAACCAGTAAATGCCACTTTGTCGACATTTGGATGAGCAGCTAAAGGAGCGCCTGCATCCTCACCAAAACCAGTAACAACATTTAGAACACCTTCAGGCAGAACGTTCGCGTCATTTATAATCTCAGTCAGCCTTAATGCAGATAAGGGAGTTTGCTCAGCTGGTTTCAAAACTATGGTGCATCCTGCTGCTAGAGCAACAGACAATTTCCAAGCAGCCATTAGTAGCGGAAAATTCCAGGGTATTATTTGACCAACAACACCAACAGGTTCTCTTAGAGTGTAGCTATGATATTGTGCTCCTGGAGTGTATGGCACTGAAATTGGTATGGTTTCACCTTCAATTTTAGTTGCCCACCCAGCCATATATCTAAAGATATCGGAGGAAAGTGCAACGTCAGCACCAGCCGCTATGGCAACAGGTTTACCATTATCCAATGATTCTAACTGAGCGAGTTCTTCAGTGTGATCATCTATTAGTTCAGCAATTTTCCATATTATTTTTCCTTTTTCGTTAGGTGGAATACTGTGCCATTTTCCTGAGTCAAAACACTTTCTTGCAGCTGAAACAGCTAAATCTATATCATTTTTATCTCCAGCTGCACATGTTGATATTTTCTTCCCAGAAGCAGGGTCTTCAACGTCGAAAGTTTTTCCTGATTTAGAATCAACCCACTTGCCATTTATATAAAGCTTATGTGTTTGGTTTAAAAACTTTGCAACATTGTCGTTAACTGTATAATTAAGAATTGATGCATCCATTTTTTATTTCCTCCAATAAATGTTATAATTAACTATGTGTTAAATGTAACACAGTGGTGGTTAATTACAACATTTGTTAAATATAAAATAGGATTAAATTACAGCTTAGTTGGATTAGGAGCGTTGCCATAAATCTCTTTTGGATCAAATACTTTTTCTTTTTCTGTAAATTCAAGTTTATCCGTATAATGACCTTCCCTAAACGTAAGTTTTCTATAAAAGCATGATTTATAGCCAACATGGCAGCTAGCTTGTAAACCACATAATTCAACTTCAAAAATTACACAATCTTGATCATCATCAATTTTTATTTCTTTGATTTTTTGAATTAATCCGCTAGTCTCACCCTTTTTCCAAATACATTTTCTACTTCGTGACCAATAATGCGCTTCTTTGGTGTTCATAGATAATCGGAAAGCCTCTTGGTTCATATAGCCGTGCATTAATATTTCGTTATTTATCTGGTCTACAGTAATTACAGGAATCAAATTATTTTGATCGAATTTTGGTTGCAAGATTTTACCTTCTTCAACTTCCTCAACGGAATTTCTCTTATCGAATTCTTTAATCATGAATTCGATAGATAATTAAGAAATTGTCTCTGAAGATCTTGGTTTGTTTTAAAAGTCCCTAAGAAAGTATTTGTTATTGTTGAAACGTTTGGTTTTTCAACGCCTCTTGTTGTCATACATTGATGAATAGCTTTAATGAAAACTGCAACACCTCTGGGTTTCATAGCATTGTTAATAGATGAAGCAATTTGTTGTGTCATTGTTTCTTGTGTTTGAAGTCTTCTAGCGAAAATCTCAACTGTTCTTGCTAACTTCGAAATACCAACTACTTTTTTTACTGGTATGTAGGCAATGTGTGCAACACCAATAATTGGTACCATATGGTGTTCACAGTGAGAGTTAAAAGGAATGTCTTTTAGCATAACCATGTCTTGATAACCTTGGACATCTTCAAAAGTTTTGGAAAGATACTTTTCAGCTGACTCTTTGTATCCAGAAAAAAATTCTTCATACGCACTGATAACTCTTCTTGGTGTATCCTTTAGCCCTTCCCTTTCAGGATCGTCACCAGCCCATTTAATAAGAGTTTCCACCGCTTTTTCAGCTTCTTTTCTTGTCACTTTATTTTGAAGTGCTATTTTAACATTTTTAGGTGAGTCTGAATCCATAATTTCTTTCTTTTGCCTTAATATAATATTATTATTTTATCTTGTGTTTAAAAAAAAAATTTAAAGTAATATATTTAATACTACTTAATATCTGAATTTGCAAAATGAAATTTAAAATCATAAATGGTAAAGTTTTTGATCCTACACAAAAATTAAATGGCAAAGTTCAGGATTTATTCGTTGACAACGGATTTATCACAAAACCTTCTAAATCAGAAGCTTCAAAATATAATATTATTTATGATGTAAAAGGGATGATTGTGATGGCTGGTGGAATCGATATTCACTCTCATATCGCAGGTGGGAATGTGAACAATGCAAGACTACTATCTCCAGAAATTCATTCTAACTTTTTAGAAACCAATCTAAAAAGAAAAAAAATATTACCTGGATTTAATTCTAGATGGACTTCTGAAGGAACCGGTTATAGATATGCTGAAATGGGTTTTACAACAGTTATAGAACCCGCAGTCACACCCATTAATTCCTTTTTAACTCAACTAGAATTAGAAAAAATCCCTATGATTGACAAAGGTTGTCTTGCAATAGTTGGAAATGACAATTTTTTACTTGATGCTTTAAACAAACAAAAAGGTCAATCTTACATAGACGATTACGTAGCATGGAATGTTAATTCTTCAAAAAGTATTGGCCTCAAGGTAATTAACGCAGGTGGAACAGAATTATTTAAATATAAAGGAGAATCCGAAAGTTTTGGTTTAGATGACGTAGTACCGCAATATGGTGTTAGCTCAAGAAAAATTCTTGAAGCCCTAAATATTTCAAATGAAAATTTAAAAATTCCACATCCTATACACGTACATTGTAATAATCTTGGAATGGCAGGAAATGTGAATTCAATTATAGATACTATTGATGCAGCTCAAGGAAGGAGAATGCATCTAGCACATATACAATTTTATAGTTACGCAGAAGATGGGAAAAGAGGTTTTTCATCTGGAGCTTTGAAATTAGCAGAAAAAATTAACCAAAATGAAAATATTTCGGTAGATATTGGACAGGTTATGTTCAAACCAACTATTACAATATCGTCCGATATTTGGAAACAAAATCAAGCTAAATCGAATGCCAATCCAAAAAAGTGGGTAATTTCTGAGGTTGAAGATGGAGGAGGAGGAATAATACCATATGAATATAAGCAAAAAAATTTTGTAAATGCGCTTCAATGGTCCATTGGGCTCGAACTCTTCTTAATGATAAAAGATCCATGGAGGGTTTTTTTGACAACGGATCATCCTAACGGCGCACCTTTTACATCGTATCCTGAATTAATTAGACTACTTATGGATTTAGATTTTAGAAACTCAGAGATAGATAAGATAAATATTAATGCAAAAGAGATTGGCAATATAAAATCAATTAAGAGGACTTATAACTTATATGAAATAGTCATAATGACTAGGTCTGCACCTGCACGAATTTTAGGTTTAAAGGACAGAGGTTCTTTAAGACCGGGATCAGTAGCTGACATATCTATTTACAATCCTAGCAAATCTATTGATGGAATGTTCAAAAATGCAGAGTATGTTTTTAAAAATGGTAATTTAATTGTCAAGAAAGGAAAGGTTTTAAGGCATATGAAAACAGTTACAAAGTGTTTAAATTTAAATTACGATGTTAAAATTCATAATAAAATTAAAGAGTGGTTTAATAAATACTATGCTTTAAGCCTAGATGAATTTGAAATTGATGAAAGCTTTTTTTCTGAAAACAATTTCCAAGAAATTACTCAGTAGGTTTATAGCTAGTCCTTATCTAAGACATTAAAAAAAAATGGAGTGAAGAACAACGTCAGCAAGATTGAGAAGATTATACCTGTAACTAATACTATTCCAATTGTCAGTCTAGATTCATATCCAGCACCAGATCCAATAAGAAGAGGCGCTACCCCAATTACGGTCGAAAATCCAGTCATAATTATTGGTCTAAACCTCATTTTGCATGCATTAATTATTGAATTGTATGAACTTTTCCCCTTTATTTTCATTTGTCTGGCAAATTCAACAATTAAAATACCGTTCTTAGCAGATATACCAATTAATATTATTAATCCAATTTGGCTAAAGATATTAAGCGAATTTTCAAAAAAAGTTATGGAAGCTAGTGGAGCTATTAATGTCAGTGGAACAGACAGCATTATTATCAATGGAAATTTATAACTTTCAAATTGAGCGCACAGAACAAGATAAACGAATAAAATTGAGACTAAAAATAAAAAGTAAAATTGATTCATCGATTTTTTGTATTCTTTACTTTGACCCTTAAAATCAATTTTGTAATTTCCTTTTAGTTTATTTTTTGAGGTTTCTTCAAGAAATTCGATTGCGTCTCCTAGTGAATATCCTTTTTTGAGACCAGCACTAAGAGTAATAGACCTCATTTTATTGTACCTATTCAGTTCTTTTGCCTCGGTTACTTCCTTAAACTCCAGTAAATTATCCAATCTTATGTACCTTCCGTCTAAATTTTTTACTTCAAATGCTCCTATATCTTTTATATTTTCTCTGTTTTCTTTTTTCGATTGTACGATAACGTAGTATTCTTCCCCATTTTCTATGAACGTATTGATTTTTCTTCCTGCTAGAAGTATTTCGAGTGTTCTTCCTATTTCGCTATTTGTTACTTTTAAATCTGAAGATTTATTCCTATCAATTTTTACTTTAAGTTGAGGTCTATTCTTTTTGTAGTCAATTCTTGTAAAAAGAAAGTTTTCATTTTTTTTTAATTGATCTAGGATTATGTTCATATTTTCATTTATGTCTGAATAATTATCCCCAGATATTACAAATTGAAGTTGTTGGCCTGATCTTCTCTGACCCAATCCTCTTGGAGGAAAAATTATAACATTTGAATCGGTAATATCCTTTGAAATAAGCCTGAAATCCCTAATTATTTCCCAAATATTTCTTCTTTCGTCCCAGTGATTAAGCACTATAATTCCAAGACCATCACTAAAGTTTTCAGTGCCAGAAAAACTCCTAGGTACTCTTAATAAAATTCTTTTTGCTTCATTGTTTTTATTGAATTCGATCAACTTTTCTTCTAATTTAAGCATTTGATTTACTGTGTTTTCGAAAGTACTTCCTTCTGGAGATTCCATTACCATTATAAAAACTCCTCTGTCTTCCTGAGGAGCAAACTCTTTAGAAATGTTTTTATAAAGATGATAAGAAATGAAAATTATCAGAAAAATTATTAAATAATAAATAAATTTATTCTTGAGAAGAAATTTTAGTAAATTTAAATAAAAGTCTAAGAAAGGCTTAGATTGTTTTTCCCGTGCTGAATGATTTAAAATTTTTGAGCAAAGCATTGGTGTTAGAGTTATTGAAATGATTGTAGAAAAAAAAACAGCAGAGATTATAGTTATTGATAATTCTAAAAATAACTTTGCAGTATCTCCCTCTAAAAAAATAATAGGCATAAAAATACTTATGAGAGCAACAGAGGTAGATAATATTGCAAATAATACTTCTTTTGAACCATTAATAGATGCTTGAAACTTAGATTCTCCTGCTTCAATTTTCTTATGAATATTTTCTAGCATTACAATGGAGTCATCTATTACCAATCCAGTACATAAAACTAATGCCAATAATGTTATTAAATTTAAAGAAAAACCGAATAAATTTAGAAAAATAAATGTTGATACAATTGAAATTGGTACTGTAATAACAGGAATTAATGTACTTTTAATATTTTTCAGGAATATTAAAATAATTATTGTCACTAAAAACATTGCAAAACAAAGAGTAAAAATGACTTCTTGAAGTGCTTCAGATACAAAAAGAGAGGTGTCGTAGCTCTGGTAAATTTTTATATTCTTTGGAAGCTCACTTTGAATTTTTTGGAATTCTTCTTTAATTTTGTCCGTAACCTCAATCAAATTAGCATTTTTTTGTTTTAAAATACCAAGGCCAATCATCTCCTCTGCATTTCCTCTGAAAATTTGCCTAGTCTCCTCCGGGCCTATTTCAATCTTTGCAACATCTCGCAAACGAACAAATGAAAAGTCATCAACTTTTTTTATGACTAGATCTCTAAAGTCATTCGCAGTTTTGTATCCGCTTTCTAACTTGACAGTGTAATCTCTATATTTTGACTCTATTCTTCCTGCAGGAATTTCAACGTTTTCGCTTAATATCTTTTGTTCTATTTCATTTACAGATATGCCATATTGTGACAATCTGATAGGATCAACCCAAACTCTTAAAGATTTTTTTTTACCACCAGATATTCTAACTTTGGCAACTCCAGGAATAACTGAAAGTCTGTCAATTAAAAACCTTTCAGCGTAGTCAGTTAACTCAAGTTGATTTATGTCATTGGATGTTAAATTAAGCCACATTATTGCATTTGAATCTGAGTCAATCTTTGAAATTTCAGGCGGATCAGAATCTTTTGGGAGGTTATCTGAAATTCTTGCGACTGCATCTCTTACATCATTTGCGGCCTCATTAATTTCTTTATCAACTTTAAACTCTATTGTAATTTTAGATCTACCGTCTCTACTAACTGAAGAAATTGAATCAATTCCATCAATACCACTAATCTGTCCTTCAATTATTTCCGTTATTTTTGTTTCAATAACTTCAGATGCCGCTCCAGGATACAACGTGTCGATGGTTATTTCAGATCTTTCTATATCTGGAAATTGTCTAAGGGGGAGTTCCTTTAATGATAGAAAACCAAGTATAACTAAAAAAATTGCGAGAACTGAGCAAAATACTGGTTTCTTAATAAAAAACTCTGAAATGTTCATTTTACTTCTACCAAAGAGCCTTCTTGTATTTTATTTATTCCTTCATAAACAACCATATCATTAGATTTAAGTCCTTTAATTATCTCGACTACACCATTATTTCTAATGCCTAACTCGACTTTTTTTTTAATTATCTTATTATCTTTATCAACAAGAAAAACGTAAGATATATCGTCTTCATTAATTATCGCGTTTTCTCTTACAACAAATGAGTTTCTATCATCTAATGGAATTCTCAAATTAACCATCATTCCTGGTTTTATTTTATTTTTTGGATTTTCAATCTTACCGATAACCCTAAATGACCTTGTGTTTTTATCGATTATAGGATCAATTACGTAAATTTTACCACTTATATTTTGGAGTATATTGTCACTAATATCCACTAAAAAAACATCACCTTTTTCAATTTTATTAGAAAAACTTTCTGGAACATAAGCTTGGACTTTTAGTGTTTTTATATCATGTAGCTCTGTAATAACATCACCTGGTTTAACAAATGAACCTTCGCTAAAATTTCTTATTCCTGTAAATCCATCAAATGGAGCTTTAATCTTATGATCTTCTAATTGAGCAGAAATTTCATTAATTTTTCCTGATAATTTTTTCTTTATCATAAGCCTGTTATCTAAAATTGATTGCGAAATATTGCCTCTTTCAGATAATTTTAGAGCTCTTTTATAGTTTATACTAGCTTCTTCAAGCTCAGCACTAACTTGATTTAGAATCGCTTTTTCTTCGTTATCTAACAACTCAATTAATAACTGATTCTTTTTGACAAATACTCCCTCTTCAAAAAGTATTCTGTGAATTTTTTCTGATACTACGCTTGTTATCTTGACACTCTCATTAGCTAATACAGAACCAGGAAGTTCAAGAGTATCTGAAATTTGTTTAACTATAGGCTCTTGAGCACCTACAACAATTTGATTTTGTGCAGAAACTTTATTCAATAAAACCAAACATAAAACAAGGAGTTTAAATAAATAAAAAGTCATAAGTTCCTTAGGGCTTCAATAATGTTATTATACTTTTTGGATTTAAAAATTGTAGACCCTGAAACTAAAACGTTTGCTCCTGCATTTATTGCCTCTCTTCCGGTATCAAGATTAATCCCCCCATCTACTTCAAGTTCAATATTCCTACCTTCTATCATTTTTTTTACGGTGGATATTTTTTTTAATTGGCTGTGCATGAAGTTTTGTCCTCCAAAACCTGGTTCAACTGTCATAACTAATATTAAATCAACATGGTCCAGGTATTTTTCAAGCAATTTTGGGGATGTTTTAGGTTTGATAGAAATTCCAACTTTTTTATTTAATTTTTTAATAAGTGAAAGTGAATCCATTAATTTTTCACTTATTTCTTGATGAATAGTGATTATATCTGCACCTGCTTTTGCAAATTCAGGTATATATTTTTTTACAGGATCAATCATTAAGTGAACATCAAACATTTTGTTGGTAAAATTTCTGATCGATTTTATGACATCTGGTCCTATTGTTAAATTTGGAACAAAATGTCCGTCCATAACATCAATATGAATATAATCACAATTTGTTTTATCTAAATCAGATATTTCTTTACCTAAGTTTGAAAAATCAGCTGAAAGAATTGATGGTGCGATTTTCACCTTTGGATTCATGTTTGAAGGTTCTCTAAATCTATTGAATACTTACCTAAGGTAGCACTAGAATTTAGATTACTCCTCTTATAAAGAGCTTCTTGAGACTTTCGTATATTTTTTTCTTCTCCTTGCCATGCATTCAATGCAGGTTGCTGTAAAGCTCTTCCATAAGAAAAGCTTAAATTCCAGGAAAAGATCTCAGAGGATTTATTCATTTGGTTCAAATGCTGTGTTGCCAATTCATTTGATTGACCTCCAGATAAAAAAACAATGCCTGGAACTTGGCTCGGTACGTTTTCTTTCAAACACTTAACAGTTAAAGAAGCCACTTCATCTACAGAAGCTTGTTCAGAGCAATTCTTTCCTGAAATAACCATATTTGGTTTAAGAAGTATGCCACTCAAGTCTACAGAGTGCGTTTTAAGATGTTGAAATAGGCTTTTTTGTGTTTTTGAAGTAATATCATAACAGGAGTGAATGTTGTGATTTCCGTCCATTATTACCTCTGGTTCTACAATTGGAACTAAACCATGGTTTTGGACTATCCTAGCATATCTAGCCAAGTTAAAACAATTTAAATCTATGGCGTAGTCAGATGGAATAGAGTTTTCTTCGTTGATATCAATTATTGCTCGCCATTTAGTAAAAATTGCTCCTAATTTTTTATATTCCTCAAGTCTTTTATCTAACCCATCAAGACCCTCAGTAATTTTTTCAGGGGAACCAGGAGACAACTGTAAAGCTCCAGTATCAACTTTTATTCCTACGGAAATTCCTAAATTTTTGAGAAACTCAGCGAATGGTATGCCTTCACTTGTTGATTGACGGATTGTTTCATCAAATAAAATTACACCACTTATAAATTTATTTAAATCAGGAGTTTTAAAGAGTAATTCTCTATATTTTCTTCTATTTTCGAATGAAGAATCAACATCAATACCATCGAACCTTTTTGTGATCGTGTTGGTGCTCTCGTCTGCAGCTAAGATACCCCTTGGTGGTTCTGAAAGTGTAATAGCTATTTTATTTAGTTTATTATCGTTCATATATTCAATGGTTCAAGCTTGTGAGACCAGGCATGGACGAACCTTGCACAAACTCTAGAAAAGCTCCACCACCCGTTGAAACAAATGAAAAATCATTAAAACAATTAAGTTGATTCAGTAGTGATATAGTATCACCTCCACCTGCCACAGAAAAGAAATTTTTATTTTTATTAGATTTAATTGCACCTAGAACGTAATTTGTTCCTTCATCAAACGGTTTTTGTTCACAAAGCCCAAGAGGCCCATTCCACAACAATACACTTGTTTTTAATATTTCGTTATAAAAAAGCATTCTAGATTGAGGACCAATATCGACAATCATTTCGTTTTTGGCAATTTTTTCAATTAGCTTTACTTTGGGTGATGTTTTAAATTTTTTATCAACTACAATAACATCAATCGGTAATAAAATTTTATCTTTATATTTAGTTATTAAATCGACACAAAATTGAGTCATTCGTTTTTCATGTAAAGATGTTCCAATGTCAATGCCTTTTGAGTATAGGATTGTATTTGCCATTGCTCCCCCAACTAATACTTTGGAAAATTTTTTAGCATAAAACTCTATAAGTTTAATTTTCGTTGAAATTTTTGAACCACCAAGTATAGCTACTCCTTCATTTTCATTTTTAACTAAGAATAGATTTTTTAGGTTTAAGATCTCATTTTCAAGAAGTTCTCCAGGAAAAGAAGGGAGGAATTTAGGAATTCCTGAAATCGATGCATGCGCCCTATGACTGCAAGAAAAACATTCATTGATGAAAATATCAGCAAATGAAGATAATTTCTTTACAAACTTGTCTTCATTTTTCTCCTCTTCAGGGTAAAATCTGATATTTTCAAACAAAATCAAATCGTGATCTTTAAATTTTTCTTCAACGTCATCTCTTTTTATACTTTTAATATTGTTTTTTAAAAAAAAAACTTTTTTTTTAGTAAGTATCTCAATTTCATTTACTAAAACACTGAGAGAGAAACTTTCATTCCAGTCACCCTTTGGTCTTCCCAGATGAGAAATAATGATAATTTTCGCTTTTTGTTCAAGAAGTCTTAAAATCGTGGGCACTATCTTAGAAATTCTGGTTGAATCAGTAATTTTGTGATCACTTATCGGGACGTTTAAATCAACTCTCATCAAAACTGTTTTGTTAAAAACAAAATTATATGAGTCTGAAAATTTTTTCTTTAGGGTAATCATAGTTTGGCTTTTTCCAGAATTCTATTTATTAGTTTTTCAGTAGTTAATCCAAAAAAATCAAAAAGATCGTCTGCTTTGCCAGATTCTCCAAATGTATCGATTCCAAATATTAAATCATTATCTCTAGTATATTTATACCAACTTTGAGTGCTTGATGCCTCAATGATAACCCTAGTTTTATTTCCGAGAACTTTTTCTCTATATTTTTTATTTTGTTTATCAAACAACTCTAGGCATGGAATGGAGACTAAATTTGATTTAATTTTTATTTTTTGCAATTCATTTTGAATACTATATCCCAACGATACTTCAGAACCTGTGGTAATTAATGTTATTTGATTATTTTTTTGCTCGTTTAATATATATCCCCCCCTCATGGACATATTTTTTTTAAAATTCATTCGAAGTAAAGGAAGTTTCTGTCTTGATAAAGCAAGTACTGTCGGGGTTTGTTTGGAATTTAGAGCTATCTCCCATGCTTCGAAGGTTTCAATCGCATCACATGGTCTAAACACATTAAGATTTGGAATTGCTCTTAATCCCGGTAAGTGTTCAATTGGCTGATGTGTGGGTCCGTCTTCACCAAGACCAATTGAATCATGTGTAAACACGTATATAACTTGTTGTTTCATCATAGCAGATAGACGAATAGAATTTTTGCAGTAGTCGGAGAAAACTAAGAATGTACCTCCGTAGGGAATGAATCCTCCGTGAACAGCTATTCCGTTCATTGCCCCAGACATTAAGTGTTCTCTGACTCCATAATGAATATAATTCGTATTTTTTCCGTGCAAATTAGATGAGGAAATTTTTGTAAGATTTGATCCAGTAAGATCAGCTGAACCACCAAGAAGATTTCCAATTTTCTTATTAAAAAACTCTAATGAGTTCTGCGAAGATTTTCTAGTTGCTTCTTTATTTGCATTTTTGGATATATCCTCCAAAAATAAGTAAGTATCTTTGGCTCTTTTGATTATTTTATGTTTCATTTGTTTCAAAAGATCTTTTCGCTGTTGCGATTTTTTGAATTTTATCTCCCAATTTTCTCTGCTTTTTTTTCCTTTTTTTTTTAAACTACGCCAACTATTTAAAACATGATGTGGGACTACAAAATTTTTTTCCATTAAATTGAGATTTTTTTTTGTCAGTTTTGCTTCAATATTTCCAAGTGGGGCCCCATGCGAACTCTCTTTACCAGACTTATTCGGGGAACCATAGCCTATAACTGTTCTACAACAAACAAGTGTTGGTTTGGAAGATTTATTTGCTTCCTTAATTGCATTATTTATCTCAGTAAAATCATGACCATTTATTTTGATTGTATTCCAATTACTGGCTTTAAACCTTTTTTCTTGATCATCGGAACAAGTTATTTTAGTGGATCCATCAATAGAAATTTTATTGTCATCAAATAAAACTATTAATTTATTTAATTTTTTGTGTCCTGCGAATGAGATTGCCTCCTGGGAAATTCCCTCCATTAAGCAACCATCACCAACAATAACCCATGTTTTATGATCGATCAATTTACCATATTTCTTATTTAAAATTTTTTCTGCTAGGGCCATACCAACTCCATTTGCTAATCCTTGCCCAAGCGGCCCTGTCGTGGTTTCAATACTTTTTAATAAACCATATTCTGGGTGCCCAGCAGTTCTACTACCAAGTTGTCTGAAATTTTTCAACTGACTGAGACTACAATCTTTATAACCAACTAAATAAGAAAGAGCATAAAGTAGCATCGATCCATGACCAGCAGATAATACAAATCTATCTCTATTTAACCAGTCTGGCTTGTGAGGATCAAATTTTAAATATTTTGAGAATAAAACTGTAGCAACATCTGACATGCCAAGGGGCATGCCTGGATGACCAGAATTTGCTTTTTCCACAGCATCAATGGAGAGACCTCTTATTGCATTAGACATGCATTGTAATTTTTCTTTTTCAGATATTTTCATTTCAGTTATTTATTATAAAATTCCCAAATGCCCTTGGTCCACCTGAGGTTTCTATCTTTTCTTTTACAATAAAGTTATTTAAATCAATTAAAATAATATTATCTTCAAACCAACACGCAACAACAATTAAATTTTGAACGTAGCTTATATCAATTCCCTCTGGATATTCACAAACATCTAATAATGTTTTAATGTTTTCTTTTTTATTCATATCAACAATTGAGATGGTGTCATCTCTTTGGTTCGTAACATATAAAAAATTATTTCTTTTATCGTGGACTGCAGAGTAAGGCCATTTCCCAACTTTTATATTTTTCAATAAATTCAAGCTCTTCTTCTCAATAATTGAGATTGAATTCGATTGAACGTTTGTGACTACAATATAATCTAAATAATCTTCTGAATAGACTCCAAAAGGAGCATTCTCAACATTTAAAGACTTTAAAACCTCAAATTTTTCTGTATCAACCAAAGAAATATTATTACTTTCTCTGTTTGCAACATAGAGTTTTTTACTATTTTTATCAAAATAAATACCAGCAGGTGATTTTCCTACTTTAATTTCGTATTTTTTTTTCTTTGTTACTAAATCTATTACTGAAATAACATCATCATACCAATTGGATACAAAAATATTATTTCTAGAACTATCAAATGAAATTCCAAGCGGACTATTTCCCGCTTCAATAAAAAAATGTGAGTTATCAGACAAATTTAAAACTGAGATATTATTACTTTCAGGATTTGAAACAAAAATTTGCCTTGACTCTGAATCTATAAATATTGCCGCAGGTTTCTTTCCTAATTCAATTTCTTTTATTTTTCTTTTTATTGTTAAATCAATCACATCTAGCATGTTGCTTTCCTGATTAGTAATAAATGCTAACTCTCTGGGGATTAGTGGACCGAAACAGCTAATAATTAAGAGGCAAAAAAAATATTTAATTTTTTTCAAAAATTTCTTTAAGTCCATTGAGATTTTCAACAATAAAGATTTTTACTTTTTTCTTAGAATTTTCATCATTTAACTCAGGTGGAGGATCATTGCCCATGAAACCTCTATAAAAGCCGCTTTTGTAGACTACTTTAGTTTTGTTATCACTAGATTTGACAAAAATTTTTGCGGAGTAACTGTTAACTGGTAAAACTTTATTATCTGTTTCAATTATTCTCCAATTGACCATCTTTTTATTTTCATCTATTTTTTCTAGCTTTTGTTTTATACTTTCACCTGATTTGAAAATAATTGTTCTTTCTGCTCCAATTTCATTTGAACTCGTACTTATCTTCTCTACACTTTTATTCCAGTTAAAGTTATTAAAATCACGAACAACTTTCCAAACTTCGTCCGTAGAAGCATTTATCTCGATCGATTCTGAAACTTTTTGTCTTGACGGTCCATGTCCATAAATTGGGTTTGAGATTAAAAAGATGACGAAAAGAGTTATTGTATTTTTGAAATAAGACATAATTAATCCCCCTTAATAAATTATAAAATCTTAAACTTATTTTTATCTCCTAAAACTGATAATGCAACCAACATTTCTGATTTTTCATCGTTTATTTCTGAAATTACGACGTGTGTGATTCCAGAAATTGTTTTCAATCTCTTCACTTTATATCGAATTCTATTAATTTTATTATCAGAAACTTTCTGTACTATTTTATTTATTATAAAATCCATAAAAAAATGTATTAACTTGTTTAATTAATTAATAGAATGATTAATAATTTACAATGAATAAATTATTAATCATAGCTCTAAAAAATTCAAAAATAACTGTTTGCTTATTTATATTTATCTCATTGATTTCATTGACGCTTATCTCTGATCTTAAAATAAATACATCCACTGATTCATTAATAAATGAAAATTTGGATTTTAAAAAGAATCACAAACAACTTAAAGTTTTTTTTAAAGTTTTAAATAATAATATTTTAGTAAGAATAAAAGGTGAAAATTACAATGAAACAAAATTAGCAAGTGAAAATCTTGTGGAAAAAATTAAGAATATGAATGGAGTATCTTTCATTTTCTCACCTAATCTAGATAAAGATATGAAAAACAATTTTTTTGTTTTTCTCAATGATCATGAAAAGGAGAATTTAATACAAAAATTATATGAATCGCAACCTTTTTTGTCTCAAATAAACAATCATGAAAACAAGTTGGAGGGTTTTAATAATATTTTAAATTTATCATTAAAGTCAGAGTCTAAGGAGGACATAGAAAGGTTTTCTAATATATTTAAAGTTCTTAATAAATCACTTTTACAACAAAAAAAAGTTGATTGGAGCAATATACTATCTTCTCAAGACAATGAGTTTTTCATACTTTTTGGACTATCTGATGAATTCCTTAAAAAAGAATCCTTTAAAGATATATATGAATTACTTATTAGTTTCAAGACGGATATAAATCCTGGAATTAAATTTGATTATACTGGAGGTTTGTTAATTGACTACGAAGAAATTTCTTCAGTATCTTCAGGCGCTTCATTTTCTGGTTTACTAAGTTTTATATTAGTTGGAATTTTGCTTTGGTTCGCATTCAAAGACCTGTTCTTATTGTTTTCGATAGTTTTTACTATTATTTTGGGTTTAATTATTACTTTAGGGATAACTTCGCTTACAGTAGGTTCGCTAAACTTAATATCAGTTGCTTTCGCTGTACTTTTTATAGGTCTTTCTGTTGATTATGGGATTCAAATTTGTTCAAGAATAAAAGAAAAAAATTTTTTTACAAATGAAATAATCAAAGAAAAAACAAAAATAATTGAGTCAATTGGAAAAACACTTTTTTTAGCTTCAATTCCATCAATCGTTGGTTTTTTGGCTTTCATACCTACTGATTATATTGGTTTGTCAGAACTTGGTATCATTTCAGCTATAGGTTTGTTGGTTGGACTGATCTTAAATACTTTCTTTTTGCCATGCCTACTTGGATTATTTTTTAAAAAAAAAAAATATAATTTCATTAAATTAAACTCTACTTATTATGAAAAGTTGTTATTTACAAATAAAAATAGAATATTAATAATATTTTCTTTTATTTGTGTTTTTTCATTTTTTAATCTAAATAAGATAACTTTTGATCCAGATGCTTTGAATCTAAAAGATCAAAATTTACAATCTGTAAAGCTTGCTAAAGAGTTGATTGAGAATAATCCGACTTCAGATTATGTCGCTTCAGTAATTTTTACAGCAGAAGAGTTAAAAAATTTTAATTACGACCATCCGGTTTTTCAGAATGATATTGTCAGTGGATATTTTTCTTATAACAAAATATTTGAGAAGTATGAATCAGAAGACTTAGACTATCTTAAATTTTTGCTTTCAAATAAAAAATTTCAGAAAAAATCTGATGGAGTTGACCAAATGTCAAGATTAAATTCTCTTCTTGACAAATATATTCAAAGAGATTTAGGTGAAGTATCATTAAATGCCAAACTCTTAAAAGAAAATATACTATTGTCTCAAAGTGATGGAATTTCAAACTCTAAAGTTGAAGAATATTTCTTTGGAAGATTTGATGATCTTATATCATTTGTTTTGAATTTAAATTCTATTCCAGATAATTTATCTACACAAATGCCTCAATATTATAGTCAGAGATATCTCTCTGATAATAATCTATATCGTATCGAAATTTTTCCGAGTAGAGATTTATCAAAACCAGGAGATTTAGAACAGTTTGTAAATATTATTGAGCGTTTTTTCCCAAGTGCTACAGGTATGCCTATAGTACAATTTAATGCTGGAAAGGTAGTTGTTGATTCATTTAAAAAAGCTTTATTAATTTCCTTAATTTTTTTAATTATATTTTTATTTGTAATTTTCAAAAATATGAATTATGTGTTAATTTGTTTAAGCTCATTATTGTGTGCATTTATTTTAACAATCTTTTTAATGATTGTTTTTAAACTAAATTTTAACTTTGCAAATATGATTGCAATACCTTTACTTTTTAGTTTAGGAGTTAGTTACCCAATTTATCTAATTAAACGATTTGATGAACTTGGCGACTTGAAAAAATTGTTTTCCTCTAACACTCCTTTAGCAATTTTATTCAGCGGTTTAACAACAATTCTTTCATTTAGTACTTTATTTTTTTCTTCACATGATGGAACATCATCAATGGGTCTTTTGTTGTTTATCTCATTATCAAATACATTGATAACCAGTCTAATTTTATTACCAATTTGGATTAAATTTTTAAAGATTAGATAATTTCCCAATTGCCTTGTTCGTTTCTACAAGCCGTTGAACTTTCTTCAAATGTTTCATTATTTTTTCGTATAACTTTTTTAAAATCTCTACAATCCTTATTTTTTATTTTGTAATTATTAAGTGGAATAACTTCACCATTGATATCCTGATTCTCGTCACTTTGCCAGGATCTACTCTGATTATCTGGAGAAAAATTAAGAGAACTTTCAATTACATTATTAAATTCATCTCTTTCTTTTTTGTTCAAAATTTCTATGATTTTCCCACCTAAAATATATCCTGCAGCTCCTCCTAAAATAACAGAAATGTCTTTTGTCGCACCAGAACCAATCTTGGACCCAACATATCCTCCTACTGCGGCACCAATAATCTGACCAATAACCTTTTTATCATTCGTATTTTCACATGAAATAATTAATAAAATTAAAGAGAATGTTAAAATTTTAAATTTTTTCATTAATCTAACTTAATAAATTAAAAATAAACTACAACTTTTCATTTATATCGAAGCCTCTAAAACATTTAAATCTAGGAAACCTTAAACTCCAGTGTTCACTGTCTTGACTTTTACTTATAGAATCTGCCTTTATCTCAACTATTTGACCAATTAATTTATCTTTATCTTTCCAAAAAGATTCTCTTTGTTCATCTGAAAATCCAGAACCAATATTCAATCGAAAAAACTTATCATTATCAACACCTTCAGCTATTATTGCACCTAATTTACCTGAATTTCTTCCAGTTCCTTCTTCAACACCCTTCACTTGAAGAGATATTTCTATGACTGGTTTTAATTTTAACCACGTTGTTGATCTTTTACATTCGTAAAACGATTCTGAATCCTTTATCATAATTCCTTCATAACCCTGAATGATAGAATCATTATTAAAATTCTTGAAAATGGACAAACCCTCAGAACTGTTCAAATTTATTAATTTTTTTTCAATCAATTTAATTTTATCTGAATTTTGAATAAACTTATTATACCATTTTTCTAAATCTAACGTTCTAAGTCTATATGGTTTTTCATAAAAACCAGATTTAAATTTTTCAAATGGAAGAAAATCAAACAAAAAAAGTGTTGCGTCTAGATTTTGAACAACTTCTTTTCTATGAATCTGTTTCATTAGTTCCTGAAAATTTTTACTTACAACTTCCCCATCAACTACTAATGCATCATCTATGGGGTTTAACTTAATTTTTTCTTTTAGTTCTTCTTGCAAGTTATTAAAGTTATTCAATTCTTTTCCATTTCTGCTGAACATATCCACTTTTCCACTAGGATATAAAATAGTAATTACTCTTACTCCGTCTAACTTTACCTCAAGAAACTTTTCTCCAGTCAGTTTTTTCTGATGTAACTCTGAATCTTGTGCTAATTGACATGCAAAAACCGGAATTATATATTCATTATAGCTATTTTTTTTTGCAACATTGTTAATAGTTTTCTCTGAGAGTCCACATCTCATATCTTTTTGTAAAATCCTTTTATAAAAAAAATTCCATTCGTCTATATTTGATTTTCTCATTAATTTTAAAATTTCATCCCTTGCTGCATGACCAGTTAGCTTTCTTGAAATTAATTTATCAGCTAATTGAAGAAATTCTTCCCATCCCAAACCATCTCCATTTGATTCTGATTCAGGAACTTGTTTTATACCGAAAGTCAAAAGTTTGTCGTAAGCCAAGCTCATTCCTTTGAAAAAAATATCGTTTCTACTTTTCATTTCATTGAGGATTATTCCTTCTTTTGATAGTCTTGAGCTTGTAGACTCAAGTTTTTGAATTATTCTAAAATTTTTCATCAAGTATATTTTGAATATTTATTTGATATTTACAATATTTGCAACTATTACCACTTACTGGCACCTGCTCGTAATTTAAAGTTTGATATATTCTGTCAAGGGTTGGTTCAATCCAGGTTTGATCAAGTTCCCTCTCAAAAATTAATAATTGAAAATCAATTATTTGTGACGAGTTGGGAAGATTCTCAGAAGCATTTAAATAAACAAGTATCCCAGTTGAGCCTACCTTCACCGAGTTTTTTTTTAAAAGAAACGAATATAATGAGAGTTGTTTCCAATAACCTGGCCAAATATTTTCAGAACTTAGATTTTTTTTACGTGATGTACTCTTAATAATAATTGGATAATTATTGTTAGTCTTTCTGCATAGCCAAATATCATCAAGATTAGCTCTAATTTTAAGGTTTGTTTTTTTATCAATAAAACTTATTCCTTTAAATGGATGTGTCCAATCATCAAGTAATTCATTATTGCTTGGTATTAAGTTTTTATTAATAGTTTTTGTTTCTGGTATAATCTCACCAGCCTTTCTGTATTTATTTAAAGTATTTTTGAAATGACTGACAACAAAGTTGTTTATAACCAAGGGTGTGCCGTGGGGACGTTTTATTCCATGTTTTTGGTCTAAGTAAAAACATCTACTACAATCAAAAAATAAATCAATTTTTGATCGATTTATTGAAAATGGCGTAAGATTGTCTTTGATATATAATTTTTTTTTCCACACTTTCTTTTATCTTAATTTTTAATAATTTGACTGTAAGTAATATATCAAAAAGTTTTTATTTATTTAAATACAAAAATTATATTTGCTAATTTAAAAAAAATAATTGCTTAAAAATTAGAATTGACAATTTTTATTTTTTTGAAATTATCTTTTTATGTACTTATTATTTATTTTTTTAATTCCAAAATTGATCTTTTCACTTGAGCTTAATTTAATATGCACCAACAGCAATGCTCTTGCAAAGGATGTCGATGTAAAAGATATTTTTCTTTTGTTAAATACTGATAATAAAAAAATTGATTTAGGTGGTTTATCTTTTCAAGCTGAAAATATTTTAGTGACAAAATCTAATATTTCATGGTTTTCAAAAAACATCGAGCTCTATCCAGAGTCTAACGGATCTGTCTCAGGAATTCTCGGAAGATATTCAGGTGATTTAGTACTTAATTTTAAACGTGAGGACAGTCACAAAACTAATTCATTAATTTTTAATTGTAGGAAATTTGCTTTTAAAGACAGAAAATTTTAATTTGCAAATATCTTCTCTCTCTCTATGAAATTAGTTAATAATCTTATAAGAAAAGTTTGTTGAAATTCATCATAGTTTTGATCTAACTTTGGAAACATTCTTTTTACATTTTCAAATTGTATTAAATTATTATCAGGTCTTACTTTTGAAATTTTTTTTAAATATCTATCCGGCATCCTAAATTTTCCTAGGGTAACCGAGTGAACTTTATTTTTATCAATTAATTCAAATACATTATTAAAAAATTCTTCATAGCCTCCTTTTTGTTCACAGTAAATTAATGGATCGAACCTTAAGCCAATTGACCAGCCTAAATTTTGCAGTTTGATTATTGCCTTTAACCTTTTTGAGAGACTTGGTGTTTTATCTTCAAATTCTTTTACCACATGTTCAGGATTAAGACTAAAAGCAGGTATCACATTAACCAATGGTTTAATTTTTTCAAAGACTTTGATATTTATACTTTTTGAACGTATTTCTAATACCCCTTTTTTTATTCCTTCAAAATATTTTATGAATTCTCTAAGAAAGTTTGTAACATTTTCAAGTGCCAAACTGTCGGAGTCGTAACCTGAAAAAAAACATGAATATTCTTTATTGTTTTCAGCTATTTTCTTTATATTAGAATAGAAGTCTTCGTAATTTACAAATAACACATAATTAGCCGAGTTAAACATTCCCTGAAGAAAACAATATTTACAATCATAAGGACAATTAAGAAGATGAGAAAAATAATAATTATTTTTAAATCCAATAGTAAACTTTTCAGGTGCTTTGAGTATAAAGTTTTTCTTTTTATATGCTAATATTAACGAAGGTGATTCTTTTTGAATCCTAAAGTTTTGGTTATTTGAATTAAAAACTTCAGAGTAGGAATTACAATAAATAATATTTTTGTATTTAATTCTTTTGATAATATCATACGTATTGGGATGCGATTTTGCAGCATTTTCAATGTATATTGTATTGATTTTCATACTTTTAGAAATTCTTTAAGTTTTTTTATATTGTATGCTGCATTTTCACTGAAATTAATCATATCATCATGAAGAGATCTATGCTTCGTGAAATATAAATTTAGAAGTGCTTTCATTTGTTCGCGTTCCGTAAATGTAAATTTTATTTTTGTAAATAAATCATTGAATTCATTTTCAATAATTTCGTCACTAGTTGGATAAAATTGTTTTTTTAAATTCAACATAAATGAGCAAAGTTCATTTATTAACTTTTTGTGATTTAAAATAATATTATATACAATTTCTTTATTTTTAAAATCAATTGATTCAAATTGGTTGTCAGAGATGATTTTGACAATTTGTAAAAGTTCTTTTGAAGAGTATTTACACGCTGATTGATAAAAACCAAATGATTCCATGTCATAAACTTTTGAGCTGTAGCTTTTCTTTTGTATTCCTACAGATAAACATTCTTGATTCTGCATTTTAAATTTATTTATAAAAGGAAAAAAAATCTTTTTGGTTTCATTGTCAGTAATTTTATTTATTGTACAAATATCTCCAACCTTTAAATATTTATGTCCTGCTAATCCAATATTTATCCATATATTATTATTTTTTTGATTATAATGATAATATGTTTGAGTTACTCCGATAGCAGCATTAACTTTACCAATACCTGAAATGATCAAGCTGATGTTCTGATTTGCGTAAATAAAAGCTTGTTTAAAATCTTTGATTTTTTTTAGCTTGAATAGATCAATTAGTGGTCTTGCTTCTGAGTTTGTCGCAACTACAAAATGAATCATTTATTTTTTTATGAATTTTAGAGTCATGCGATCACTTTCTCCTATGTTTTCGTAAATAGATTTATTTTTATCACCTTCCGCATATCTTGGAGGTAAGGTCCACACACCTTTATTGTAATTTTTGAGATCTTTAGGGTTAGAATTAATTTCAGTTTTTTCTAATAATTTAAATCCTTGTTCTTCAATATGTCTTATCAAGAATGATTCTTTTACATAACCCTTTTTAAAATTATATGTTGCAGATTCTTCAGCTCTGTGTTGAACAACTCCAAGTATTCCATTTTTTTTAAGAGATTTATGCAATGATTTATAAATATTTTCTGATTTTTTTTGATCTAAAAAATTATGTGTATTTCTAAATGTTAATATTAAATCAAAATAATTTTCATTACTTTCAACTTTGAAATCTTTATTGATAAAAACTTTTTTAATTTCTCCAAATTTATTTTTATTTTTTTGAAAATATTCAAAGAATTCATTCTGGATTTTTGTGATGATCTCAATCGCGTAACTTGGTTCTTTATAAACTGCAACATAGAAGTTATTAGTATCATTCATGTAGGTACTAATTATCTCTGTATACCAACCTCTACCTGGAATTATTTCTAAAACTTTTTTTGATCTATCCAATTCAAAGAAATTTAGAGTTTCGTAGGGGTTTCTATATACGTCTCTTTTTTTGTTTTGCTCTTTTCTGTGAGAATTTTCGACGGCCTCTCTAATTAAGTCAGTATTTGCCTCAATTTTATTAAAAATTAACAATGTTGCTAAAATTAAAGAATATAGTAAAGCCTTCATAATTTACGTTACACTATCTATCATATCGTCTATAGAAAATTGTTTATGTATTGCATCAGTAATTAAACCTAAATCTTTTTCATTCTTAATATCCCAACCGCAAGGAGCTTTTTTAGTAAGCCCAGATCTGCATGAATATGAAAATACTTTAAAATCTTTTACTGCATCATGCGGAGAGTACTTTTTTTCAGAATCATTATCGTATGGATCTTTTTTAAAAATACCTTTTTCATTTGGCTTAACATTCATTATTATACTGTAAGTATAATGATTTAAAAGAAGAAAAGGATCTTTCGACTTTACTTCGCCTAAAAATTCAATGAATGCTACCGATGTTGCTTCTATATCGTCTGGGGTAAGTTCATCGTAATATTTTGAAAAAAAAGATATAAATTTTCTTGCACTAATAAATAAAGCTACATCTCTTACTATATAGTCATAAACAGTTTGAGAAATAATAATTTTAAATAACCAATCTGGACAAAATCTTTCCTTACCCATTTTTAGCCTTTCTTCAAAAAATTCTCAGCATAGGATTTTTTTATCAATGACCTTTTATTTGGCATTTGTACTTCATAATCATATTTATTTTTTTTTGCAAAGTTGATAGCTGATTCTAAATCATCAAAAAATAACTTAATTTGTTTTTCAGGATTCGAAGACCCGTTCCAGCAAAACTTACTATTTATAAATGATTCATTAATTTCATTATTTGATAGACACCATTTGCGTAAGTTATTTGCTCCAGACTGCATTGCAGACTTTGTGGGTTTGAATATCAAAAATTTATTTTTTTTCATAGTTTGTAAATCCTTGCTCAAGATCTTTAATCAAATCATCTGCTGATTCTAAACCAATATGAATTCTAAACCAATATACAGACTTTTTATAATTTTTTAAAGAGGGCTTTATTTCATTTAATGGCAAAATCAAACTTTCATATCCTCCCCAGCTAAATCCAATTTTAAAAAAATTTAAATGATCAATGAACGATTCAATTTGATTTATTTTTGTAACTGAAAAAGTAATAAGTCCATTGCTAAGATTAAAGTATTTTTTCCAAAGTTTGTGGTGAATATTTTTTTTATCGGGTAAGAAATAAATTTCTTTAACAAGCTTTTTTGTCTCTAAATACTCAAAAACTTTTAAAGAATTTTCTTGATGTTTTTCTAGTCTTGTACTCAGAGTTCTCATCCCTTTTATTGCGTTGAAACATGCCTCTGCAGAAACAAAATCTCCCACTCGAACGGCTGTTTGCTTAATTTTTATGAAATGCTCATTGCTACATGCTATGACTCCACAAAAATTATCAGAATGACCTGAAAAATATTTAGTACAAGATTCAATTGCCACATCTACGCCCCATTCTAAAGGATTGAGACCAATGAAAGTAGCCCAAGTATTATCCATAACAGTTATAATTTTATTTTTTCTTGCAATCTTTACAATTTTCTCGATATCTTCCACTTCATAATTGAGCGACCCTGGTGATTCGATGTAAATTAATTTTGTTTTGTTGTTAATTAGTTTATTTAAAAAAGAAGGGTTATTATTTTTGTAAAAATACGTTTTTACACCAAACTTTTTTAATTCATTGGTGCAAAAATTATAAACCGGTTCATAACAATTCTCCGTAATTACTACTTCGTCCCCTTTGGATAAAAATGACAATAAAGTAATTGTTATTGCTGACAATCCAGAACTTGTAACGATTGCATCTTGACTTTTATATAATTGACAAATTAGTTCTTCAAATCTTTTTACTGAATAGTTTCCAAATCTTCCATAGTAAGGTTTCTTGAATTTATTTTTTTTAGCGTCTAAAAAGCTTTTATAGTTGTTAAAAATTATTGTCGAGGTTTTATATATGGGATCGCTTAAAGACCCATGATGTAAATTAGGATCACTACCTAGTTTAATTAACTCAGAATTTATTTTATTTTTCCCCATTCTGCCCACGATCCGTCATACAGTTTTACTTCTTTAATACCTAATAATGTAAGAACAAATATAATATTGCAAGCTGTAACTCCAGATCCACAATAGCATATTATACTATCTGTTTTTTTTATTTTCTTTTGATTGAAGATTAAATGCCTTAATTCATCAAAATTTTTAATTAGCATATTTTCAGTTATTACCTCAAACGGAATATTAATACTATTCTTAATTCTACCTTTTTTTAAATTAGGTCTCGGTTCTTTTTCAATTGCCAAAAACCTGTTCTTAGGTCTTGCGTCAATTACTTTTGTATTACAATCATTTTTAACGATAATCTTTTCTAATTCTTTTTTATTCACTATTCTCTTTGATTCAAATGAATTACATACAAAACTAGATTTTTCTGCTTTTTTAATCTTATTTGTTACTGGAAGATTATTTTTAGTCCACTCTGAATAACCACCATTAAGTATTCTTATCTTTTTAAATCCAAGAACTTTAAAAATAAACCAAACTCTTCCTGAACAAAAAAACCCTATCTGATCATATATTATTATTTCGTGATTAATATTAATACCATTTAATATGATAAAATTTTGGATTTGTTCATTTGATGGAAACATATGGGGTAAATCAATTGAATTATCCGATAACTTCTCAATATCGAAATAGATTGCATTTTCAATATGAGAGTTTTTATACTCTAATCTTCCTCTATTAGGTTTATTTAAATACCATCTACAATCAATAATTCTTACATTAGAAGAGTTTTTTAAAGTAAAAAGCTCCCCACAGTTAATCACAAATTTTGAAATTAAATTTATCAAAGCCATTCTGGAATTGGAAGTTCTTTGTCTTTAAGAAATTTTTTATTAAAAATTTTACTTTGGTATTTTGTACCATAATCACACAAGATGGTTACAATTTTTTTGTTGGGACCAATTAATTTTCCTAATTTCACAGCTCCCATAATATTTACTCCTGATGATCCTCCTAAAATTAGCCCTTCTTTTCTTACCATCTCATATACTATATTTAAAGCTTCTGTATCTGTTATTTGAAATGATTCGTCAATAACAGTATTTTCTAAATTTCTAGTTATTCTTCCTTGTCCAATTCCTTCAGTTATAGAAGAACCAGTCGATTTGAGTTTCCCATTTTTATAAAAATTGTGCATAGCTGAACCCATAGGATCTGCTAAACCAATAACAATATTTTTATTTTTTTCTTTTAAAAAATCAGAAACACCAGAAATAGTTCCTCCTGTGCCTATTGAACATACAAAAGCGTCAACCTTTTGGGAAAGTTGTTTATATATTTCAGGACCGGTAGTTAAATAATGTGATTTTTTATTAGATAAATTATCAAATTGATTAGCCCATAGAACACCATGCTCATTTACAATGGATTTTGCTAAAGTTTCTGAGTAACGAATGTAATTTCCAGGATTTTTATATGGGAGTGCATCAACAAGTTTTAATTCTGCTCCACACAATTTTAACATTTTTTTTTTTTCATTACTTTGGGTTCTTGGCATCACTATGATTGAATTCAACCCAATTGAATTTCCAACTAAACATAGACCTATTCCTGTGTTTCCTGCAGTTCCTTCAACAATTGTACCTCCTTTTTCGATTTGTTTTTTTTTAATTGCGTCTTTTATTATTTGCAATGCAGGTCTGTCTTTCACTGATCCACCTGGATTAAGAAATTCACATTTACCATATATTTCACAACCAGAAATTTCTGATGCGACTTTTAGTTTGATTATTGGAGTATTTCCAATACATTCTGAAAAATTTTTTTTAAAATAAAATTTCATTTTTTAAATGATCTTAAACTTTTTTTTGTTAAATCGTATACAAAAAGTTAACAATAGTTTAGTTTAAGAATTTCACAAAAAAATGCTAAATATTTTTATTAAAACTTTCATTTTTATTTTTTTTATCTCTTCTCCAATATATTCTTTAGAGATAAAATGGGTTGTTGACGGATTAAACGAGCCAGAATCAGCTGTTTTTGATAAAAATAGTAACGCCATTTATATTTCAAACATTAACGGAGATCCGTTAAATTTGGATAAGAATGGATACGTCAGCAAAATCAGTGTAGATGGTCAAATTTTAGAAAAGAAGTGGGTTACTGGATTAGATGCACCAAAAGGTATGGCAATTTTTAAAGATTATCTGTTTATTTCAGATTTGAATAAAATTTGGAAAATTAATATTTTAAATAAGAATAAAAAAAAAATTCCAGTAAATGATGCTGGTTTTTTAAATGATGTAGTCGCAGATAAAAACGGTATTATATATGCATCAGACATGTTTAAAAATAGAATATATAAGTTAAAAAATGAAGATATTACCATATGGAAACAAAGCAAACTTCTTGATTCACCAAATGGATTATTAATTGAAGGAAATAATCTTATAATAGCTAGTTGGGGTAAAATTAAAACAGGCTTTGAAACAGAAGTAAAAGGAAAACTAATTAAAGTAAATTTAAAAACAAGAGAAATTAAGAAATTTTTCAGCAATCGGCCAATTGGAAACTTGGATGGTATCGTTTTTAATAAAGATAATGGTTATTTATCAACTGATTGGATTAACGGAAAACTTTTTTCAATCAATAAAAAAGGCATAGTTACGAATTCCTTTAAAGTTAATAAAGGGGCTGCCGATCTTGAGATATTAATGCACAAAAATCTAATTTTAATTCCAATGATGAAAAATAATAATCTAACAGCATTTCAATACTAATAAGTGCCTAAAACATCAATTAAAACAAATAACTTATCAAAGATATATGATAAGAAAACAGTGATTGATAATGTTTCGATAAATTTACCATATGGAGGAATAATTGGAGTTTTGGGAAAAAATGGTGCAGGAAAAACAACTTTTTTAGCAATGTTAATGGGATTAATAACTCCTTCTGACGGAGAAATTTTCATTTTTGATAAATCACTTGAATTTAACAAATATGAAATATTAAAAAAAATAAATTTTCAGAGTCCGTATGTTGACCTTCCAAAAAAGATTACAGTTATGCAAAACTTAATTTTTTATGCAAGACTATATGACGTTGAGGATCCAAAAAAAAAAATTTTGAAATTATCAGAAGACTTATTTATTAAAGATTTACTAGATAACATTTACGGTACTCTATCCTCTGGTCAAAAAACTAGAGTAAATTTGTGTAAAGCTTTATTAAATAATCCAAAGTTGCTTCTTTTAGACGAACCAACAGCATCATTAGACGTTTCAACATCAGAATTTATTAGAAAATATATAATAAGCTTTCAAAAAAAAAATAGTTCAACGATCTTAATAACGTCTCATGATTTAGAAGAAATTGAAAAGATGTGTTCTCATATTATTTTATTAAAAGATGGAAAAATTAAATTTGATGGAAAAAAAAATGAACTTATTAAACAAAATAAATCTTCTTCACTTAAAGAAATTTTTTTGAAAGATGATTAATAGAATTTTAGCTTTACTAATTAGATATAAGAATATTTCTTTTGGATCAGTTCCTAGACTTCTAAGTATTTTCTATTGGCCAACAGTTCAAATTCTTTTCTGGGGATATTTTACCAATTTTTTTATGTCTAATGAAAGCTTTGGAATTTGGAGTACTTTGAACATAATTCTTTCTGCGGTAGTTTTATGGGATGTTTTATTTCGAGGACAACTTGGTTTAACAATGTCTTTTTTTGAGGAGTTATGGTCAAGAAATTTACCAAATTTATTCATAACACCGTTAAAAGATATTGAATTGGTTTATGGTTTGATACTTACAAGTTTCATAAGAACATTGATCGGTGTTACTCCTGCTGTATTTTTTGCAAACTATTTCTTTAATTTCCATCTCTTTGAATTAGGACTATATCTAATATTTCTTTTTTTTAACTTAATAGTTGTTGGGTGGTCTATTGGGTTTATTGTTTCTGGTCTTGTATTAAGGTACGGCCAAGCCTTTGAAGAATTAGCTTGGGCTATAATCTTTATTATTCTTCCATTTTCATGTGTATATTATCCATTGAATTCTTTGCCCGAGATGGTTCAAGGTATAGCACTTATTTTGCCGACTGTACATATTTTTGAATCTATGAGATTTCTCTTAATTGAAAATAAATTAATTTTATCTAATTTTATTATTATTGTTGCACTTAATATATTTTATTTAACAGCAAGTACATTATTTTTTTTGAAAATGATTTTTGTTGCAAGAAAAAGAGGAATTCTTTTTAATCAGGGAGAATAGTCTTTAATTTTATATCTTATGGATTTGTTTTTAGAATGCTTGTAAATAAAAAAGCAAGATTCCTTTATCAAGTTCAAGTAATTTTTACTTCCCAAAAATAAACACATCCTTAGAAAACTCATTTTATTAAACTTAGTTTTTTTTTTTTCTCTTCTGAACCATTTTTCTGCTCTTCCAATTGACTTTCTGCATGCAATTTTTAATACTGATTCATCTAACTTATTTTTTTTTATGAAGTAATACAAAGCAGCGTTATAGTCGTGTATAAGTTGTGTTTTTTTTCCAATCATAATTCTATTTTTGTCATCCTTCGGTCCGAATGACGTAATATTATCTATAAAACAAAAATTTCCAAAACGCGCTAAACTTAAAACTAAAGAAAAATCTTCAACAAAAAGTTTCTTATTACACCCGCCATATTTCTGAATTGTTTTATTACAATAAAGATTAGGAGTTGTTCCTGAAAAACATGAGGAGATTGTAGCTTTAAGAGGGTCCTCTAAAAATCTATAGTTCTTGATTAATTTTTTTTCAAATGGAATATTACTGTAATTTTGTAACAACTTGTAGGAGCTAAACGCTGCCACTGATTTTTTTTTTAAGATTGTTTTTAATAAAATCTCACAGCAATTTGGTGACATGACATCATCTCCACCAACAAGTTTTATATAATCACCGGTAGCCACATCAATGCCTGATTGAGTTGCAATTGATGGACCTCTGTTTTTTTGACTCAATATTGAAGTATTCTTCCACTTTTGTGTTTTATTTTTTAAATATTCAAGTGAACCATCTGTAGACCCATCATTAATAAAAATATATTCTTTTTCAAAGCTTCCAGTTTGTTTTTTGATCGAAGAAAGTACAAGGTTTAAGTATTTTTTTTTGTTAAATATTGGACAAACAAAACTTATTTTTGTCATTTTAGAACAGTTTTTCTTTCCACGTTTTTGGTGTTTTAGAATTAATAATTTCAAGATCAAGATGGTATCTAAACTTTTTTGCACCTTTTTTTTTGATATAATCAATCATTTTTTTCAATCCATCATCTAGAGTGGTATCGGTTTTGTAATTCAGAAGTTTGCGAGCTTTATCTGCACTGCAGGTTGCTTTCAAAACCTCTTGAGGTCTACCTTCTATATACCTTGGGTTAAGATTAAATTGTAATTGATTAGCAATTTTATTGGCCAAGGTATTTATCGTTATAAATTCTTCATCTGGACCAATATTAATAACTTGACCTTTGACATCTTGGTTGGTAGCCATTTCTTTAAGGCAAAATAAGTCATCATCAATATAAGAGAAACATCTTTTTTGTTTGCCATCTCCATATATATAAGGTTGTCTGTTTTGTAACATTAAATTAATCATAATTGAAGCTACATTTCGATATGGATCGTCATACTTTTGTCTAGGTCCAATTATGTTGTGAGGCACAGCAACAACAAATTCTACTCCGTGAACTTCACATAAATTTTTAAGTATATCTTCTGCTGCAACCTTTGCTATGCCATATGGATCTTGAGGATTTGGAATAAATTCCTCCTTAAAAGGTATTTCATTAGTTCCGTATCTAGCCATAGATGAGCAAAAAATGATTCTTTTTACCTTATTTTCTATCGCTGCACTAAACAGAGATACCGATCCTGTAACAATATTTTGCGTAATCAGATGGGGAGAGAAAACTGACAATCCCTCATATGCAGTTGCTGCTGTATGATATACTAAATCACACCCTTTTGTAATTTTAAGCATTGAATTACGAAAACAACAATCGTATTGATAAAACTCTGCCTCTGGTGGAACATTATCCAATTCGCCGCCGATTAAATTGTCACAACCAACAACATCATGACCATCTTCAATAAATGCGTCGGCTAAGTGACTTCCAAGAAATCCAGCAATTCCACTAATAAATATCTTCATAAAAAATGGCTCCGGCGACAGGACTCGAACCTGTGACCCAGCGATTAACAGTCGCTTGCTCTACCAACTGAGCTACGCCGGAATTATGGTTATAATAGTTAAATTTTCTTAATTGTAAAACATTTATAAAAACTTGGAGGTGCGGACCGGATTCGAACCGGTGTACACGGCTTTGCAGGCCGGTGCGTAGCCTCTCCGCCACCGCACCTCATTTAATTCTTAAATATTGTAATAAATATTAATACTTATATATTAAAGTTTGACAGATTAACAGCCCAATATAATGAATAGTAATTTTTTTGATAAAGCGCGAGCTAATATGGTCAATAACCAACTTCTTCCAAACGGGGTGAAAAATTTAGATTTGATTGAATCATTTGACAATACAAAGAAAGAATTATTTGTTCCAGACTCTGAGAAGGAAGTTGTATATAGTGATTCTGATATTTTGATTTCAAAAAATCGCTATTTAGTAAGGTCATTTGTATTGGCAAAAATGTTTGAACATTGTAGTTTTTCAAAAGATGATTCAGTTTTAGTAATTGGCTGTTTAACTGGTTACTCTGTAGCGATAATCTCAAACTTAGTCAGCTATGTATTTGGTGTTGAAAATTGTAAAAAATTAGTTGAGCAAGCAAATTCAATTTTATCAAGTATGGGATGTTTAAATACTTCAGTTTTTTTTAAGTCAAATTTAATTTTAGGTAATAATAAAAACTCTCCTTATGATAAGATTTTCATTGAAGGGGCTGTTAAATCAATACCAAAAGTTTTAGTAAAACAATTGAAAGATAATGGTGAAATCTACACGGTTCTTAAAGAAGATGATTATATTGGTGAGTTTGTTAGAGGTCAGAAAGTTGATTCGATAATTTCATTCACCAAACTTTTCAATACAAATTTATACGAATTGACAGATTTCATAATCCAGGAAAATGATTATGAAAAAAGCCTTTAAAAAATTCTGGTTAATTCTGTTTGTTTTATTACCGCAGCACTTATTGTGTAACCAGATAGTTAACAATGATCTTAAACTGTCTCTCGAAAAACTCTATGAATTTAATCCAAAAATTAAGTATCATAGAGATATTTTGAAATCAAAAGACGAATTAATGCCCCAAGCATATTCAGAATTTAGACCAGAGATTAAAGGTTTTTACCAAAAAGGTAAAGTACATACAAATTCTCATGGATTCAATATCACTTCAGATGGAATAAGAACAGAAACGAATAAAGGGATAACCATTACACAGGATATTTTTGACGGAGGAAGTAGCCTAAGTAATTTAAAGGTCGCTAAAAACACTATTGTTTCAGAACGATATATTTTACAAGATAAGGAGCAAGAGATATTTATTGATGCGATAAGAACTTATTCAGAATTTGCAACTGAGCAGTCGAACTACAAATTAAGAAAAAAAAATGTAGAAGTGCTTAAAAACAGATTTGAATTAACCAAGGAACAATTTGATATCGGAGAGGTCACACTCACAGACGTCTCAATAGCTGATGCAAGGTTATCATTAGCAAAATCGGATTTAATAGAGTCAGAGAAAAATCTTGAATCTTTAACTGCTAACTTTTTGTATTTATTTGGAACCAAACCAATCTCTCCCAAAATTGACTTGGCGGTCCTTGAGTTCAAAAAAAATGTTGATGAAATAAAATCTTTAGGGCTAAAAAAAAACCCTAAAGTTAATGATTTGATCTATCAAATTAAATCACTAGAATATAAAATTAAGACCTTAAAGAGAAAAAAACTACCAAGTGTTAAATTAGAAGCAGATGCATATATTAATGAAGGTTATTTTAGAACTGATAGTAAAAGAGAGGTTCTCTCTGCTTTTGCTGTGATTGATATTCCTTTATACCAGTCCGGTGCAGCTTCATCAAAAATCAGAGAAGTTAAAAGTCAGCTATTTGCTTTGAATCAATTATTAAGACAAGTAAAAGATGAAATTGAATTTAACATCACTTCATCTATATCCTCTTATGATCATTCCTATTCTAAAATAAAAGCATACAAAAAACAAATTGAGTCAAACAAGATTTATTTGGAGGGGTTAAGACAAGAAATGCAACTTGGAGAGCGTACAATGCTTGATTTACTTGATGGAGAGCAAGAATTATTAAAATCACAACTTGATCTAGTAAAGTCTTACAGAGATCTATTTAATTCTTATTATGAAACGATATTTTACATGGGTGGTCTCAACCCTAAAGATTTAGGATTGAATGTAAAGTATTATGACAATACAAAAAATTATGACGACGTCAAATTCAAGTGGCTAGATATAATTGAATAATAATGATAGATAAAAGATTTAATTTTTCAGAAATTGAAGCAAAATGCTTAGACCATTGGTCTGAAAATAAAACATTCTCTTTTAAAAATGAGGAAAAGAAAAAACCATTCTGTATTATGATGCCGCCCCCAAACGTAACTGGTAGTTTACACATTGGGCATGCTCTTACTTTTACTCTCCAGGACATTTTAATAAGATTTAATAAAAAACTTAATAAAAATGTTTTATGGCAACCTGGAACAGATCATGCCGGAATTGCAACTGAAATAGTAGTTGAAAAAAAACTTAAATTAGAAAACAAATTATCAAAAGTTGAATTGGGACGAAATAAATTTGTTGAAAAAATATGGAATTGGAAAGAGGAATCTGGTGATAAAATAATCAATCAAATGAAAAGATTAGGTACATCAGTTGATTGGAAGATTTCTCGATTTACAATGGACGAAGGACTGAGTGAATCAGTAAAAAAAGTTTTCATAGATCTTTATAACCGCGGTTTGATTTATAGAGATAAAAGATTAGTCAATTGGGATCCAAAACTTGAAACTGCCCTTTCAGACCTTGAAGTAAACCAAATTGAAAAAGTTGGTAAAATGTGGTTTATTAGGTATCAAATTGAAAATAGTGAAGATGATATAGTTGTTGGAACAACCAGACCTGAAACTATGTTTGGCGATGTAGGTATTGCAATTCATCCAAAAAACAAAAAACTTAATCACTTCGTTGGTAAAAAAGCACTCATTCCAGTTCTCAACAAAAGTATACCAATTTTTACAGATGAATATGCTGATCCGGAAAAAGGTTCTGGTGCAGTCAAAATTACTCCAGCACATGATTTTAATGATTTTGAAATAGGAAAAAAATATGATTTAGAATTTGTTAATATTTTCGATAAAAAAGCTAATCTTAATAAAAACGCACCCGTTGAGTATCAAGGTCTTAACAGATTTGTTGCAAGAAAAAAGTTGATTGATGAACTTAAAAAAAACAATAAAATTCTAAAAATTGTTAATAATAAAATGGTTTTTCCTGTAGGAGATAGAAGTGATGAAATTATAGAACCAATGTTAACTTTCCAATGGTTTTTGGACTCCAAGAAGATAAGCGTTAAAGTTAAAAAAGCAATCAATGAAAAAAAGATTGTATTTTATCCAAACTCCTGGATGAATACTTTTAAGTATTGGATAGATAATATCGAACCTTGGTGTATTTCTAGACAGATTTGGTGGGGGCATAGAATACCAATTTGGTATTCTAAAAATGGACTTAATATTGCTGCAAAATCAAAAGAGGAGGCAATTAACATCTTAGAAGTTAAAGACAAAACAGATAAGATTTTACGTCAAGATGAAGATGTATTAGATACTTGGTTTTCATCTTCTCTTTGGCCTTTTTCGACTTTAGGATGGCCAGAAAATAAAAAATTGTTGAAGAATTTTTATCCATCAAATGTTTTAGTAACAGGATTTGATATTATTTTCTTTTGGGTTGCGAGGATGGTAATGATGGGTCTTGAGTTTATGAATGAAATTCCGTTTAAGAATATTTATATCCATCCTTTAGTCAAGGATGAAAAAGGACAAAAAATGTCAAAATCAAAAGGAAACGTTATTGATCCATTAGATTTGATTGAAAAATATGGTTCAGATGCTCTAAGATTTACTTTAACAAATTTGTCAACTCAGGGAAGAGATATTAAACTTTCTGATAAATTAGTCGAAAATAGCAGAAATTTTATTACAAAAATTTGGAATGTTGCTAGGTTTAGTCAGTTTAATAATTTTAAATATGATAAGGATTTCATTCCACAATTTTGTGAATTACAAGTAAATAATTGGATTTTATCTAGATTTTTTGAAACACAAAATAAAGTGATTAAAAATTTAGAGAATTTCAAATTTAATTTAATGATTTCTGAGTTATATCAATTTATATGGAATGATTTTTGTGATCTTTATATTGAACTTTCAAA
>CACFSX010000007.1 GCA_902569095.1 uncultured Alphaproteobacteria bacterium | reverse complement strand
TTGGAAGATCAACACCGGTTAATTTAGATTATTCACAAGTTGAAAAAATTTAGTTCTTAGGAGATATAATTATGGCAAAGAAAATAGATGGATACATCAAACTTCAAATCCCAGCGGGTCAGGCTAATCCATCTCCTCCTGTGGGTCCAGCTTTAGGACAAAAAGGAGTCAATATAATGGAATTTTGTAAAGCCTTTAATGCCTCTACTCAAAAGTTAGAGCAAGGAATGCCTATACCTGTAGTCATAACTGTTTTTCAAGATAAAAGTTTTACATTCGAAACAAAGTCGCCACCCGTTTCATTTTTTATTAAAAAAGCATTAAAATTAAAGAAAGCTTCCAAAACTCCTGGAAAAGAAGTTATTGCATCTATTACAGAAAAAGATATAAAACAAATTGCGCAAGATAAAATGAATGACTTAAATACAGATAATATAGAATCTGCTAAGAATATGGTAGCTGGGACCGCAAGGTCTATGGGGATTAAGGTTGAAAAATGAAAAATTCAAAAAAACTCAAACTTATTAAAGAAGCAATTAAAGAAAAAACTGTTCATAAACTAGAGGAAGCTCTTGACATTTCAAAAAAGTTTGCATCAAAGAAATTTGATGAATCACTGGATATTTCAATAATTTTGGGTATCGATGCAAAGAAATCTGATCAGCAGATCAGAGGAGTAACAAGTCTTCCAAAAATGCCTAAAAAAAATGTAAAGATTGCAGTTTTCGCTGACGGAGATGATATAAAAAAAGCTAAAGAAGCAGGAGCAGAAATTGCAGGTGGTGAAGAGTTGATCGACTCTGTGAAAAAAGGTGAACTGAATTTTGATAAATGTATTTCAACGCCAAAGATGATGGTTAAGGTAAGTTCATTAGGACAGATTCTAGGTCCGAAAGGTTTAATGCCCAATCCAAAGCTTGGCACAGTAACAAATGATGTAGCGAATGCAATTAAAAACATAAAATTAGGTCAAGTCGAATATAAAACTGATAAAGCAGGTATCATTCATGTTTCTGTAGGAAAAGTAAGTTTCTCAGGAGCTGAATTAAAAAAAAATATAGAATTTTTATTAGAGGAAATTAAAAAGAAGAAACCAGAAACTTCTAAGGGGATTTTCATCAAAAAATTTTTTATTAATTCAACAATGGGTCCGGGGTTGCAAGTTGACCCAACAAGTGTTATGTAATATAAAAAAATTGATTCTGTCAGAGACTTCAGGTTGCTTTAAGCATTAAATACCTGAATAGATTTGTAAAAAGATTTTTGCTCAGACAGTTTTTTGGAGGGTTATTTTTAAATGCAAAGATCTGATAAACAAGAATTTGTTTCTGAATTTAATAAAGCTTTAAAAGATTCAGAGTTTCTTTTGATAGCGGATTATAAAGGACTAAATGTTTCAGAAATATCGAGCTTACGTAGAGAAATTAAAAGTAATTCGGATTCTTATTTCAGAGTAGCCAAGAACACACTTGTGAAAAGAGCTATAAAAGACACTAATTTTAAAGTTGCTGAAAAATTATTTGTGGGTCCTACTTCTGTTGCTTACTCTAAAGATCCTGTTTCAACTTCTAAAATTTTAGTCAAGTTTGAGAAAGAAAACGAAAAATTTAAAATTTTAGGTGGGGTTATGGGTGACAAAGAGTTAACCATAGATGAAATTAAAAATCTTGCATCGCTTCCATCACTAGAGGAGATTAGAGCAAAGATAGTTGGGCTTATTGTTTCAACGCAAACCAACATTGTTTCCATACTACAAAAAAACCAATCTAATATCGTTAGAGTTATCAATGAGAAATATAAAACCAATAATTAATTTTAAGGAGTAAAAATATGGCTGATGTCCAAAAAATTGCTGAAGATTTATCTACGTTAACTGTCCTCGAAGCTTCAGAATTAACTAAAATTTTAGAGGAAAAATGGGGTGTTTCTGCTGCGGCTCCTGTTGCTGTTGCGGCTGCAGCTGGAGGAGCACCTGCTGAAGCAGCAGCAGCTGAAGAAAAAACTGAGTTTGAAATTCACTTAGCTGCCTCCGGAGACAAGAAAATAAATGTTATCAAAGAAGTCAGAACGATCACAGGGCTTGGATTAAAAGAAGCTAAAGATTTAGTAGAAGGAGCTCCAAGTAAGTTAAAAGATGGTGTAAATAAGGAAGATGCTGAAAAGTTCAAAAAACAGCTTGAAGAAGCTGGCGCAACTGTAGAACTTAAGTAGCATCATATGAAAAAATCATTCACTGACAAACAAAATATTAGAAAAAGTTTCGGAAAAATTCCAGATCTGGTAAATATGCCAAATCTTTTGGAAATCCAGAAAAATTCATATGATCTTTTTCTCCAAAAAGATATAAAACCAGAAGAAAGAGAAGATATTGGACTTCAGGCAGTATTTAACAAAGTTTTTCCAATAACTGATTTTTCGGGTGTTGCTGAACTTCGCTTTGTTAGATACGAACTTGAGGATCCAAAATACGATGTTGAAGAGTGCATACAAAGAGGAGGAACATATGGTTCTCTTCTTAAGGTTACATTAAACTTAATTATAAGAGAGATTGACGAAGAAACAGGCATTTCCTCTGTAAAAGATATTAAAGAACAGGATGTGTATCTTGGAGATATGCCATTAATGACATCAAAAGGTACTTTTGTTTTCAATGGAACTACAAGGGTAGTTGTTTCTCAAATGCATCGGTCTCCTGGGGTTTTCTTTGATCATGATAAAGGTAAAAGTCATTCATCTGGAAAATTTCTCTTTGCATCAAGATTAATACCTTACAACGGTTCATGGATAGATTTTGAGTTTGATCCAAAAGACTTACTCTATGTAAGAATTGATAAAAGAAGAAAACTATTAGCCTCTTCTCTGCTATTGGCATTAGACAATAAGAAATCTTCAGAATACAGAGAAAATTGTAAGAAAGATGGCAAAGAGATCGACTACAACAAGATTAACGGTATGAGTCACGCGGAATTATTTAAATTTTTTTATAAAACCTCTACCTTGAAAAGAAAAAATAAAGGATGGCAGATAAATTACAATAAAGAAGATTTCATTGGCACGAAGCTTGAGTTTGATTTGATCGATTCAGACTCGGGAAAAATATTCGCAAAAGCCGGAGAAAAATTTAACATCGTATTACAAAAAAAGTTATCCGAGAATTCTGTCAAAAATTTATTTCTTGATAACTCAACGATTCACGAAAAATTTTTAGCAAATGATATATTCGATAGCAATACTGGAATTATTTACTTTGAAGCTGGAGATCAGATTTCCGAAAATACACTAAAATATTTGGAAGAAAAAAACATTAATGAATTTGAAGTGTTGCACATAAATTCTAATCAACAAGGTTCATATGTAAGAGATACTTTTTTTGCAGATAAAAATAAAAATAGAAACGATGCTATTACAGAAATTTATAAAATTCTTAGACCTGGTGAACCTCCAACAGTTGAGGCAGCGGATAAGCTTTTTAGAAGTCTCTTTTTTGACAGAGAGCGATATGATCTCTCACCTGTGGGAAGGCTAAAAATAAATACAAGACTAAACCTTGACACAGATTTAAATTTAAGAGTGCTACAGAACAGTGACATAATAAAAATTGTAAGTTACTTAGCTGGACTTAAAGACGGAAATGGCCACATTGATGATATTGATCATCTTGGAAACAGAAGAGTAAGATCTGTTGGAGAATTGTTAGAAAATCAATACACTCTTGGCGTGATCAGAATGGAAAGAGCAATAAAAGAAAGAATGACAAATGCTCCTGATATTGAGACGGTGATGCCTAATGATCTTGTAAACCCTAAACCAGCTTCTGCCGCTGTAAGAGAATTTTTTGGACAAAGTCAACTTTCTCAATTTATGGATCAAACAAATCCATTATCTGAAATTACACATAAAAGAAGGCTTTCTGCTTTAGGTCCTGGTGGACTTTCAAGAGAACGTGCAGGATTTGAAGTTAGGGACGTTCATCCATCTCATTATGGAAGAATATGTCCTATTGAAACCCCTGAAGGACCAAATATTGGATTAATTAACTCTTTAGCAACATATTCTAAAGTGAATACATATGGATTCATAGAAACTCCGTACAGAAAAGTTGTTAATTCAAAAGTTACTTCTGAAATAGTCTATCTTTCAGCCATGGAAGAGGAGAAATTTGCAATAGCTCAAGCCAACGAACCATTAAAAAATAATGGCTCTTTCGAAAGGAATTTTATTTCTTGTAGAAAAAGTGGAGATTTTTTAATGTTGGATCCAAAAGATGTAGACTTTATCGATGTTTCTCCAAAACAATGTGTGTCTGTCGCAGCAGCTTTAATTCCATTTCTTGAAAATGATGATGCTAATAGAGCTTTAATGGGTTCAAACATGATGCGCCAGGCAGTCCCACTTCTCAAAAGTGAATCACCCTTTGTTGGCACTGGAATGGAATCTGTTGTTGCAAGAGATTCAGGAGTGGTAGTAGTTGCAAAAAGATCTGGTTTTGTAAATCAAGTAGACTCATCTAGAATTGTTATAAGCGCATCGCAGAAAAGTGATAAAGATACTGGTGTTGATATCTATAGATTAAGTAAGTTTCAAAGATCAAATCAAGATACATGCATTAACCAGACTCCATTAGTAAAAAAAGGAGATTTTGTTGAAGAAGGAGACATCATAGCTGATGGTCCTGCATCAAAGACAGGAGAACTTGCCTTGGGTAAAAATGTTACTGTTGCTTTCATGCCATGGAATGGCTACAACTATGAAGATTCTATTTTGATTTCAGAAAAACTTGTTGTTGACGATGTTTTTACCTCAATTCACATTCAAGAATTTGAAGTTCTTGCCAGAGATACAAAGCTCGGACAAGAAGAAATTACAAGAGATATCCCAAATATTGGTGAAGAGTCCTTGACCAATCTTGATGAGGCTGGAATTGTGCATATTGGTGCTAAAGTTAATCCAGGAGACATTTTAGTAGGTAAAGTAACACCAAAAGGAGAATCTCCAATGACGCCCGAAGAAAAACTGCTTAGAGCAATTTTTGGAGAAAAAGCAGCTGACGTAAAAGATACCTCTTTAAGACTTCCTCCTGGAGTAGCAGGGACGGTAGTCGAGGTTAGAGTATTCTCAAGAAGAGGTATTGATAAAGATGAGAGATCTTTATCTAATGAAAGAACTCAAATAGAACAACTTCATATTGATATGGAGGATGAAAAATTCATTCTTGAATCAAGTTATGAAAGTAATCTTAAATCTATCCTTCTCAACCAAGAATATGAGAGCGGACTAGAAAAAAAACCAAAAAACACTAAATTGACTAAAGAGCTTTTAGACGAATCAAAACTTGCCCAATTAAAAAAGATTTCTGTTAAATCTGATTCAATTATGAAAAAAATAGAATCACTCAATGATGCTTTTAATCAGAGTCTTGATCTATTAAATAAAACTTTTCAATCTAAAGTTGATAAAGTTCAATCTGGTGACGAATTAATGCCAGGTGTTATGAAGCTTGTAAAAGTATTTGTTGCTGTAAAAAGACAACTTGCACCGGGAGATAAAATGGCTGGAAGACATGGAAATAAAGGTGTTATATCAAGAATTATTCCAGTTGAAGATATGCCTTACATGGAAGACGGTACGCCAGTAGATATTGTCCTTAACCCTCTTGGAGTTCCTTCAAGAATGAATGTTGGGCAGATTCTAGAAACGCATTTGGGAGGGGCTTCAGTTGATTTAGGTAAAAAGTTTCATACTCTTGCACTGAGCTCGAATAATGACAAATCAAATGTTGTAAAACTGAAGAAATTATTTAAAGATGTTTATGGCGATGACATCTTTAATGATAGATTCTCTAAACTTTCTGATAGTGAAATAATCGAAAGAGCTTTACAATTAAGGACTGGAGTTCCTTTCGCTACACCAGTCTTCGATGGTGCGAAAGAATTAGATATTAACAGTTACTTTAGCCTCGCATCTAGTCACACAAGTGGTCAACAAAGATTAATTGATGGAAGAACGGGAAATTATTTTGACAGACCTATTACAGTTGGACAAATATATATGTTAAAGCTTAACCATCTTGTAGATGATAAAATTCATGCAAGGTCAATTGGACCATATAGTCTTGTAACACAGCAACCTTTGGGAGGTAAAGCGCAATTTGGCGGCCAAAGATTTGGTGAAATGGAAGTATGGGCTCTAGAAGCATATGGAGCTTCTTATACTTTGCAAGAAATGTTAACTGTAAAGTCCGACGATGTATCTGGACGAACCAAGGCATACGAAACAATTGTAAGAGGCGATGATAATATTGAATCAGGAATTCCTGAATCATTTAATGTCTTAATCATGGAATTGAAATCTCTTGGTCTAAATGTTGAACTTCTAGAAAGAAATGTAAATTAAAGGTGATGTATGAATGAACTTATAAAACTTATCGAAAAACCCAGCTTTGTAAATTTTGATCACTTAAGAATATCAATTGCAAGTCCTGACGAAATCATATCATGGTCACACGGAGAAATTAAAAAGCCAGAAACTATAAATTATAGGACTTTCAAGCCTGAAAGGAGTGGATTATTTTGCGCCCGTATATTTGGTCCAATAAAGGATTACGAATGTGTTTGTGGCAAATATAAAAGGATGAAATTCAAAGGTATAATCTGTGAAAAATGTGGAGTTGAAGTAACATTAACAAAAGTTAGGAGAGAGAGAATGGGGCATATTCCCCTTGCTGCGCCTGTTGCTCACATTTGGTTTTTAAAATCTCTTCCAAGTAGAATTGGATTGCTGTTGGACTTAGCATTAAAAGATTTAGAAAAAGTTCTTTATTTCGAAAGTTTTATTGTCACAGAACCTGGAATGGTCAAATCTCTTAAAAAATTCCAGATTTTGTCTGACGAAGAGAATACTGAATTAAAAGAAGAATTTGGAGAGAGTTTTCAAAGTATGATAGGCGCAGAAGCAATCCAAAAGTTACTTTCAGAGATAAATCTTCAAGATGAACAAAAAATAGTGAGGGAAGAGCTAAGTTCAACTTCATCTGAAACTAAAAAGAAAAAATTAGTAAAAAGACTGAAACTTATTGAAGCTTTCCTTAGTTCTAAACTAAAACCAGAATGGATGATTTTAAATGTCATTCCTGTTATTCCCCCTGAATTAAGACCACTCGTTCCTCTAGATGGTGGAAGGTTTGCAACTTCTGACCTAAATGATTTATATAGAAGAGTTATTAATAGGAACAATAGATTACAACGATTATTAACGCTGAAAGCCCCTGATATAATTGTTAGGAATGAGAAAAGAATGCTTCAGGAAGCTTGTGATGCCTTATTTGATAATGGAAGAAGAGGAAGAGTTATAACTGGTACAAATAAAAGACCACTAAAATCTTTGTCCGATATGCTTAAAGGAAAACAAGGTAGGTTTAGGCAAAATCTTTTAGGTAAACGTGTTGATTATTCAGGAAGATCAGTGATAGTTGTTGGGCCTGAACTTAAACTTCATCAATGTGGAATTCCAAAGAAAATGGCAATAGAACTCTTCAAACCATTTATTTATTCGAAGTTAGAAAAATATAATTTAGCAACAACAGTAAAAGCAGCAAAAAAAATGGTTGAAAAAGAAAGACCAGAAGTCTGGGATATTCTTGCAGAGGTCATTAGAGAACATCCTGTGCTTCTAAATAGAGCCCCGACTTTGCATAGATTGGGAATCCAAGCATTCGAACCAATTTTAATCGAAGGAAAAGCAATTCAACTTCACCCTTTAGTTTGTACTGCCTTTAACGCAGACTTTGATGGTGATCAAATGGCTGTACACGTACCACTATCGCTTGAATCTCAACTCGAGGCACGTGTGCTAATGATGTCAACTAATAATATTTTATCTCCTGCCAATGGAAAGCCTATAATTGTTCCATCTCAAGATATGATTTTAGGTTTATATTATTTAAGTTTGATGAGTCCAGGCGGTTTAGGTGAAGGGATGATTTTCTCTTCTGTAGAAGAACTTCTAATTGCAATCGACCAAAAAAATGTATCATTACACTCTAAAGTTACGTGTAGATTTGAAACTGTAAATGAAAACTTTGAAACTGTAAGAAAAACAGTTACAACGACTCCTGGAAGAATGTTAATAAGTGAAATTCTTCCAAAACATCCTAAAGTTAGTTTTGAGATAATTAATAAAGTTCTTACAAAAAAAGAAATAAGTAATGCAATCGATCTAGTATACAGGCATTGTGGTCAGAAAAAAACAGTAATATTTGCTGATAAGTTAATGGAAATTGGCTTTAGAGAAGCTTGTAAAGCTGGAATATCTTTTGGAAAAGACGATCTACTAATTCCACCAGAAAAGACTAATTTATTAGATGATACAGAAAATAAGGTAAAATCTTATGAAAAACAATATTCTGAAGGCTTAATTACAAGGGGCGAAAAATATAATAAAGTTGTTGATGCCTGGGCAAAATGTTCAGATTCAGTTGCTGATGAAATGATGAAAATTCTCGTTCCTAAAGAATCTGATAAGGTAGAAAATTTTAATTCTGTTTATATGATGGCTGATTCTGGCGCAAGAGGATCAGCTGCTCAATTAAAGCAATTATCAGGAATGAGAGGTTTGATGGCAAAACCTTCAGGAGAAATTATTGAGACGCCAATTGTTGCAAATTTTAAAGAGGGGCTTACAGTTTTAGAGTATTTTAATTCAAGTCATGGCGCACGAAAAGGTTTAGCTGATACTGCTCTAAAAACTGCAAATTCTGGGTATCTAACTAGACGATTAGTAGATGTTGCGCAGGATTCAATAATAACAGTTGATGATTGTTTCACATCAAAATATATAACTCTAAGTGAGTTAGTTGAAGGTGGTGAAATTGTTGAACCATTATCAGAAAGGGTTTTAGGAAGAACTTTGTCTGAAGATTTAATTGATAAAGATAATAAAATCATTGCGAAATCTGGTGACATTATCTCAGAAGAACATTTACCCCTCATTGATAAAGTTGGATTTGAACAAATCAAAGTTAGGTCAGTGCTAACTTGCGAAGCTGAGTTCGGCGTTTGTGCTAAATGTTATGGAAGAGACCTTGCCAGAGGAACGCCGGTAAATATTGGAGAAGCTGTTGGAGTGATAGCAGCACAATCGATTGGTGAACCAGGTACGCAATTAACGATGAGGACATTTCATATTGGAGGAGCGGCTCAAAAAGGAACTGAGGTTTCTAATATAGAATCAAAGGTAAAGGGTAAAGTTAAATACCTGAATTTAAAGTCAGCTACAGATAGTTCTGGGAATCAAATAAATATGTCGAGAAATGCTTCTCTTTTAATTTTAGACGAGAACAAAAAAGAAAAAGCTAAACACAGATTGCCTTTTGGCTGTAAAATTAATTTTACAGATAACCAAGATGTTAAATCAAACGATATAATTGCAGAATGGGATCCGTTTACCTTGCCTATTATTGCGCAGATTAGCGGTATAATAAAGTTCAAAGATCTCGAAGAAGGCATTACCACCAGAGAGATAATTGACGAATCAACAGGTTTGTCCAGCAATATAGTAATGGACTGGAAGCAACAAACAAAAAACCAAGATCTTGTTCCGCGGCTCGAAATTCATGACAAAAAGTCCGATGGTGAAGTGTTAGTTTTAGAAAATGGTAGCATGGCTAACTATCCTCTCACTGTAGATTCAATTATAAGTGTCAATAATGATCAGAGTATTCAGCAGGGAGATGTTATTGCAAGGGTGCCGAAAGAATCAAGTAAAACTAAAGACATTACTGGGGGATTACCACGTGTTGCCGAGCTTTTCGAAGCAAGAAAACCAAAAGATCATGCAATCATAGCAGAAGTTTCAGGAAAGGTTGAGTTTGGAAAAGACTATAAAATGAAAAGAAAAATTTCAATAGTCCCTGATGATTCTAATTTAGAACCTGTAGAATATGTGATCTCAAAGTCTAAACACTTAACAGTTCAAGAAGGCGATTTTGTAGAAATTGGCGATGTTTTGGTAGATGGTAATTCCGTACCACATGATATTTTGAGAATTAAAGGAGTTGAGGCGCTATCAACGTACCTTACAAAAGAAGTTCAAGATGTTTACAGACTTCAAGGTGTTAAGATAAATGACAAACACATAGAGGTAATAGTAAGACAGATGATGCAAAAGATAGAAGTCACTGATCCAGGTGAAACTACACTTTTAGCTGGCGAACAAGTTAGTAGGAAAGAATTTTTGGAACAAAACATCAAAGCTGAAAAAGAAAAAAGAAAACCAGCTAAAGGATATCAAATTCTTCTAGGAATAACTAAAGCATCTCTACAAACAGACAGTTTCGTCTCCGCGGCCTCTTTCCAGGAAACAACAAGAGTATTAACGGAAGCATCTGTGTCTGGCAAAGTTGATAGTTTGATGGGACTTAAAGAAAACGTTATCGTTGGTAGATTGGTTCCTTGCGGTACAGGATCGTTTATGTCTCAGGTAAAAATTGAAGCAAATCAAAAGGATAAAGAGTTGCTTAGTAAAGCAACACAAAACGAAGAAAAAGTTTCCTAATACTTTTTTTTTTCTATTGTTGACAGTCATTGAAGATGTGTTAACTTTCAACGAATAATTGGTAGTGGCTAATAGCCAAACACAATTTCTAAACACTTATTAAGGGGAAAAATGCCGACTATTAACCAGTTAATTAGATCGCCTAGATCTAAACAATTAAAAAGGAATAAGGTTCCAGCTCTCGAAAGATGTCCTCAAAAAAGGGGTGTTTGCACAAGAGTATACACAACTACGCCAAAAAAACCTAATTCAGCTTTAAGAAAAGTCGCAAGAGTTAAGCTTACAAATGGCTTTGAGGTCACAAGTTATATCCCAGGTGAGGGGCACAATCTTCAAGAGCATTCAGTTGTCTTAATAAGAGGTGGCAGGGTAAAAGATCTTCCAGGAGTTAGATATCATGTACTGAGAGGTATTCTTGACACTGAAGGTGTTAAAAATAGAAAACAAAGAAGATCCAAATACGGAGCCAAAAGACCAAAGTAAAGAATTATGTCAAGAAGAAGAAAAGCAGATAAAAGGGAAATAATTCCTGATACTAAGTACAATGATAAAGTATTATCCAAGTTCATAAATATCGTTATGTGTGACGGAAAAAAATCAAAATCTGAAAAGATAGTTTACGACGCACTTGATATCGCTTCAAAAAAACTTAAAATCTCAAAACCTATAGATCTCTTTAAAACAGCATTAAACAACGTTAAACCTGGAATTGAAGTCAGATCTAGGAGAGTGGGGGGAGCTACTTATCAAGTTCCCGTTGAGGTTAGAAATGAAAGAGCTCAAGCTTTAGCTATCCGTTGGATTGTTGATGCATCCAGAAAACGAAATGAAAAATCTATGGTTGATAGACTTGCTCAAGAATTAGCTGACGCCCATGAGAACAAAGGTACTTCGATAAAGAAAAGAGAAGACACTCATAAAATGGCTGAAGCAAACAGAGCCTTTGCTCATTACAGATGGTGATAAAATGACTAGACAAACAAATTTAGATAACTATAGAAACATTGGAATAATGGCTCACATAGATGCAGGAAAAACAACAACAACCGAGAGAATTTTATATTATACCGGGGTTTCCCACAAAATAGGTGAGGTTCATGATGGAGCTGCCACAATGGATTGGATGGAGCAAGAACAAGAGAGAGGTATCACAATTACGTCAGCCGCTACAACATGTTTTTGGAATGATAAAAGAATTAATATAATCGACACACCTGGACATGTTGACTTTACAATTGAAGTTGAAAGATCCCTGAGAGTTCTTGATGGAAGCGTTTGTGTTTTTGATTCTGTTGCGGGAGTTGAACCTCAATCTGAAACAGTATGGAGACAAGCGGATAAATATGGTGTCCCAAGAATGTGTTTTATAAACAAGATGGATAGGATTGGAGCTAATTTCTATAGATGTGTTGATATGATTGTTGAAAGACTTGGAGCAGTTCCGTTGGTATTGCAATTACCTTTAGGGGCTGAATCCAATTTTAAAGGGATTATTGATTTGGTCAGAATGAAGGCTGTTGTTTGGCAAGAAGAGACTCTAGGAGCCAAATTTGCTGACGAAGACATTCCATCGGATATGTTAGAGGAAGCTAATAAATATAGAGAGAAACTTATTGAAACAGTTGTTGAACTAGATGATGAAATTATGGAAAAATATCTTGATGGTACCTCGCCAACTGAAGAGGAAGTCAAGAAATTAGTTAGGATAGGTACTATTGGAGGTAAATTCGTCCCCGTTCTCTGTGGAAGCGCATTCAAAAATAAAGGTGTTCAGCCAATGTTAGATGCGGTTGTGGATTTTCTTCCATCTCCATTAGATGTGCCAGCAATAAAAGGGGTCAAATATCAAAAAGAGGATGAACCTGTAACTAGAAAAAGTTCCGATGAAGAACCTTTTTCAGCTTTAGCTTTTAAAATCATGAATGATCCGTTTGTTGGCTCTTTAACTTTCATGAGAGTATATTCTGGAAAAATTGAAGCCGGTAGTTCTGTTTTAAACTCGGTAAAAGATAAAAGAGAACGATTTGGAAGAATGCTTCAAATGCACTCTAATTCAAGAGAAGACATCAAGACAGCATATGCGGGTGATATTATAGCTGTTGCTGGTCTAAAAGATACAACAACAGGGGATACATTATGTAACCCTGAAAATGCAGTTATTCTCGAGAGAATGGAATTTCCAGACCCAGTTATTGAGGTTGCAGTTGAACCAAAAACAAAGGCAGATCAGGAAAAAATGGGGATTGCACTTCAGCGTCTTGCAGCCGAAGATCCTTCTTTTAAAGTCAGCATTGATCATGAATCTGGGCAAACAGTTATGAAAGGCATGGGAGAACTTCATCTAGAAATTTTAGTTGATAGAATGCTTAGAGAGTTCAAAGTCGACGCAACAGTTGGTGCACCTCAAGTTGCCTACAGAGAAACAATAACTCAACCAACATCAGTTGATTATACACACAAAAAGCAATCTGGCGGCGCAGGACAATTTGCTAAGGTTGTAATGGAATTTGAACCGCTTGAAAAAGGTGGCGGTTTTATTTTTGAAAGTAAAATCGTAGGAGGTAGAGTTCCTAAGGAGTATATACCCGGTGTCGAAAAAGGCTTGAAGGCATCTATCGAAACTGGATTTTTAGCCGGTTTTCCAGTTATTGATTTTAAATGCAAATTAGTTGACGGGGCATTTCACGACGTGGACTCAAGTGTAATGGCGTTTGAAATTGCTGCTAGGGCAGCTTTTAGAGAAGCAATGCAAAAAGCAAAAGCTGTACTTTTGGAGCCAATGATGAAAGTAGAAGTTGTAACTCCGGAAGAGTATATGGGTGATATAATTGGTGATTTAAATTCTAGAAGGGGTCAAGTTTCAGGCATGGAGCAGAGAGGAGTCAATCACGTTGTTAACGGAATGGTTCCTTTAGCTAATATGTTTGGATACGTTAACAATTTACGTTCTATGAGCCAGGGTAGGGCGAGCTATACTATGACTTTTGATCACTATGAGGAAGTTCCTCATAACGTGGCCGAAGAAGTTAAGGAAAAAGTTTCTGGTTAATTTTTTAAATAAGGAGTAATTAAAATGGCAAAAGAAAAATTCGACAGAAGTAAACCACATTGTAACATCGGTACAATTGGTCACGTTGATCATGGAAAAACAACATTAACAGCAGCAATTACAAAAGTCTTATCTGAAACTGGCGGAGCCACTGCTATGGATTATGCGCAAATAGACAAAGCACCTGAAGAAAAAGAAAGAGGAATAACAATTTCTACTGCACACGTTGAATATCAAACAGATAAAAGACATTATGCTCATGTTGACTGTCCTGGTCATGCAGACTACGTTAAGAATATGATTACAGGTGCAGCTCAGATGGATGGTGCAATACTTGTCGTTTCAGCAGCTGACGGTCCGATGCCTCAAACTAAAGAGCATATTCTTTTAGCTCGTCAAGTTGGTGTTCCATCCATCGTTGTTTTTATGAACAAAGTAGATCAGGTAGATGATCCCGAACTACTGGATTTAGTCGAAATGGAGGTTCGAGAGCTATTATCAAAATATGAGTTTGACGGAGATAACATTCCAATTGTAAAAGGATCGGCGCTTGCGGCGATTGAAAATACAAATGAAGATACTGGTAAAAAGGCAATCCTTGAACTCATGCAAAAAGTTGACGAACATATTCCTCAGCCAGCCAGACCACTCGACCAAGACTTCTTAATGCCAATCGAGGATGTTTTCTCAATTTCAGGAAGAGGTACTGTTGTAACTGGAAGAGTTGAAAGAGGTGTTGTAAATGTAAATGATGAAATAGAGATTACGGGAATCAAAGAAACTCAGAAAACTGTATGTACTGGTGTTGAAATGTTTAGAAAACTCCTGGATAGAGGAGAGGCCGGTGACAATGTAGGAGTTCTTCTTAGAGGGACTAAAAGAGAAGAAGTTGAAAGAGGTCAAGTTTTAGCAAAACCCGGATCAATAAAACCGCATAAAAAGTTTAAAGCAGAGGCATATATATTAAATAAAGATGAGGGAGGAAGGCATACTCCATTCTTCAAAAATTATAGACCTCAATTCTATTTTAGAACAACCGATGTTACTGGAACAATAGAGTTGCCATCAGGAACAGAAATGGTAATGCCAGGCGATAACGTTTCAGTATCTGTTGAATTGTTAACTCCAATAGCAATGGACAAAGGTCTGAAGTTTGCTATCAGAGAAGGTGGAAGAACAGTGGGAGCTGGTGTTGTTGCTGAGATTGTCGAGTAATTTTTAGATAGGACTTGGAAAAATGGCTAATCAAAATATTCGCATTAGACTTAAAGCATTTGATCACAGGGTGTTAGACCAGACAACACTCGAAATTGTGAACACTGCTAAAAGGACTGGAGCAAATGTTAAAGGTCCAATACCCCTGCCCACTATTATTGAGAAATTTACAATACTGAAATCTCCTCACGTTGATAAAAAATCTCGTGATCAACTTGAGATGCGGACTCATAAGAGAATGATGGATATTACTGAGTGGACGCCGCAAACCGTTGATGCACTGCAAAAACTAGAACTGGCTGCAGGAGTTGACATAGAAATTAAACTGTAGGTGAATTTATGATGAGGGAAGGGTTATTAGCAGAAAAAGTTGGAATGTCTCGGTTCTATGATAATGATAAAATCAATCATTCCGTCACAATTCTTCAAGTAAAAGAATGTCAAGTTGTTTCTCTTAAAAGCCTCGACAAAGACGGATACAATGCTGTGACGCTATCTCATGGAAATTATTCAAAATCCGTTGGTAAACCTTTTAAAGAGTTTTTGAAAAAAAATAAACTAAATGCCTTTTCCTTTTCTAAAGAGTTTAAGTTGTCAGAACCAAGTCGTTTTAAAGTTGGAGACAAAGTAAAAGTATCAAACTTTATGATTGGACAGTTTGTCGATGTGACGTCAAACTCAATTGGTAAGGGTTTTGCCGGCGGAATGAAAAGGCACAACTTTTCAGGAAACAGAGCTACGCACGGTGTATCAATATCGCATAGATCCCACGGATCAACAGGTCAATGCCAAGATCCTGGAAAGGTTTTTAAAGGAAAAAAAATGGCAGGGCGACTTGGCAACAAAAAAGTTACAATTCAGAATTTAAAAATATTAAATATTGATGTTGAGAATAATCTGATAATACTAAAAGGAGCTGTTCCTGGTCACAAAGGTTCAATCATTAAGATTGTTGATGCAGTTAAGAAAAATCAAAAAATCTCAATAAATGAAGACAATAATAAAAATATTAATGAAGATTCTCCACTTGAGAACCCTCAAGACAAAAAAACAAATGTTTCTGAAAAAGTTGAGGCGTCTGCTGCTGAAAATAGTGAAAGTGAAAAAAAACAAAAAGATATTGAGAACGATAAAGTTTAAGAAGAGGAATAATTATTTAATTAAGATCACAAAAAGGTAAATAAAATTTAAACATTTAAAACGATGAAAGAAAAAATCAATACACTAGATAATAAAATTTTGAAAGAGATTGATCTTGACAAGTCAATATTTTCAATTGATATAAAAGATGAAATCATTTACAGAATGGTTAGATATCAGCTTTCCAAAAGAAGAAGCGGTAACCACAAAACGAAAGGGATTTCTGAGATCTCTGGAACAACAAAAAAACCTTTCAAACAAAAAGGAACTGGAAGTGCAAGGCAAGGTAGTAAAAGGTCGCCGCAAATGAGAGGTGGTGCAGTTATTTTTGGTCCTCAGGTCAGATCGCATGCGCATAAACTTCCAAAAAAAATAAAAAGATTAGCTCTTAAAATGGTTTTATCCAAAAAACTAAAAGATGGGAAATTTAAAATAATTGATGAGTTGAAAATATCAAAACCAAAGACTAGCCTATTTAAAAATAAGCTTTCTACTCTGAAAATAGATTCTGCATTGTTTGTTGAAAATAAAGATATAGATAAAAATTTTTACTTAGCAGCTAAAAATGTTCCAAAAATTGATATTTTGCCATTGGTGGGATTAAACGTATACGATATCTTGAAAAGAGATTATTTGATTTTTTCATCAAGCGCAGTAACTGGAATTCATGAAAGGTTAAATAAATGAAAAAAATTTCAAACCAGAAGTTGTATGAAGTTATCAGAAACCCTTTGATCTCAGAAAAATCTACTTATGTTTCACAGTTTAATTATTACGTTTTTAAAGTTTCTACTAAGTCAACTAAACCTCAAATTAAGCAAGCAGTGGAAAAGTTATTTGATGTAAAAGTATTGTCAGTAAATACTTTAAACCAAAATGGAAAAATTAAAAAATTTCGAAATATTTCTGGAAAACGACCTGATTTCAAGAAGGCATTTGTAAAGCTGGCTGAAGGAAATTCTATAGACACAACAGTGGAGATAAAATAAGTATGGCTTTAAAACAATTCAAACCGAATACTGCGGGTCAAAGAGGACTTGTACTAACCGACAATAATGACTTACATAAAGGCAAACCTTTTAAGAAATTAACAAAAGGATTAACTAAAAATGGAGGTAGAAACAATTTTGGTCACCTTACTTCAAGAAGACAGGGGGGTGGTCATAAAAGAAAATATAGATTGGTGGATTTTAAAAGAAATATAAAAGATATTTTCGCTACTGTAGAAAGAATAGAATACGATCCTAATAGGACAGCCAATATTGCACTTATAAAATATGAGGATGAGAAGTTTTCATACATAATTTCACCTCAAAAATTAAAAATAGGCGATAAAATTATTTCATCAGACAAAGCCGATATAAAAGTAGGAAATTGTATGCAACTTAAAAATATACCAACTGACACTTTAATTCACAACATTGAAATGAAGCCAGGTAAAGGGGGACAACTTAATAGATCTGCGGGAACCTATAGTCAGCTGATTGGAAAAGACTCAGAATACGCACAAATAAAACTCTCATCCGGTGAAATTAGAATGGTTAGAATAGAATGCTGTGCTACAATTGGAATGGTTTCAAATCCAGATAATAAAAACATAAAGCTTGGTAAAGCTGGAAGAAAACGTTGGATGGGCATCCGTCCTGTAGTCCGAGGTGTTGCTATGAATCCTGTAGATCATCCTCACGGTGGTGGAGAAGGAAGAACCTCAGGTGGAAGAAATCCTGTTTCAAGAAAAGGTTTTTCAGCTAAGGGAAAGAAAACGAGAAATAATAAACGAACCGATAAATATATAATTAGAAGAGGTAAAAAATAATGTCTAGATCAGTATGGAAAGGTCCATTTGTTGACGTTTATTTAATAAAGAAAGCTGAGGCCGTTAAGAGTTCCGGAAGAAATGACGTGATAAAGACCTGGTCTAGAAGATCAACTATTCTGCCAGAGTTTGTTGGTTTAACGTTTGGTGTTCACAATGGTAAAAAACATATTCCAGTGACTGTAAGTGAAAATATGGTAGGTCATAAGTTCGGAGAGTTTTCTCCCACCAGAACATACAAAGGGCATAATGCTGATAAGAAAACATCATAGGATATTAAAAGAGTATGGCAAATAAAATAGAGAAGGAAGAAAGTTTGGTTGTAAAAGCAATTGGAAAATCTTTGAAATCTAGTCCTCAAAAGACAAATTTAGTCTTGGGATTAATCAGAGGTCTTAAAGTTGAAAAAGCCATTAACAACCTAATTTTTTCAAAAAGAAGAATTTCTGGCGACATTTTGAAAATCCTTAAATCTGCAATCTCTAATGCTGAAAATAACCATCAACTCGATATAGATAAGTTAATTGTAAAGGAAGCAAGTGTTGGAAAATCAATGGTTCTTAAGAGGTTTAGACCTCGAGCTCGAGGAAGAGCTGGAAAAATCTTAAAGACTTTTTCCAGAATTAGAATACTCGTTCAAGAAAGAGACGAGTCTTCAGAAAAAAAACAAACGAAAATTAAGAAAACAAAGGAAGATAATGGGACAAAAAACTAATCCAATTGGTCTGAGGTTGGGCATAATAAAGTCATGGGAGTCAAGATGGTTCTCAGAAAAGAATTATTCTGAACTCCTTCAAGAAGACATTAATCTTAGAAAATTCCTAACAAAAAAATTGAGTTCCGCAGGAATTTCCAAAATTGTTATAGAAAGACCGGCAAAGCTAGCCAATATTACACTTTATACGTCTAGACCTGGAGTTATTATTGGTAAAAAAGGCTCCGACATTGAGAAACTTAAAAAATCAGTAACCAAAATGGTAAGCGGAGATGTAAATATAAATATTGTTGAGATAAAGAAACCAGAACTTGATTCACAGTTAGTTGCAGATAATATTGCTCAACAGCTTGAAAAGAGAGTCGCCTTTAGAAGAGCTATGAAAAGGGCTGTTCAATCTGCTATGAGATTGGGTGCAGAAGGAATAAGAGTTAATTGTAGTGGTAGACTTGGTGGTGCAGAAATCGCAAGAACAGAGTGGTATAGAGAGGGAAGAGTTCCTCTGCATACACTTAGAGCAGACGTGGATTACGGTGTTGCAAGAGCAAACACTACTTATGGAATTTGCGGTGTGAAGGTATGGATTTTTAAAGGTGAAAAATTTGATAGAGAAATAAATGATCAGAATAATTCAGATAAAGTTCCAAATGATGAACTAAAGAAAGTCGATAGTTAAAAAATGTTACAACCAAAAAAACCAAAATTCAGAAAACAATTTAAAGGTAGAATGCATGGAGTTTCAAAAGGAGGCAATTTTCTTAATTTTGGAGCGTTTGGGTTGAAAGCGTTAACACCTGCAAGGATAACATCTAGACAAATTGAATCGGCTAGAAGATGTATTTCAAGGCATTTGAAGAGATCGGGACGTGTTTGGATTCGTATTTTCCCCGATGTGCCTGTTTCAAAAAAGCCTGCTGAAGTTAGACAAGGTAAAGGTAAAGGTGCAGTTGAATTTTGGGCAGCAAAAGTAAAACCTGGAAAGATTTTATTTGAAATCGATGGTGTTTCAAAGAATTTAGCTGAAGAAGCTTTTGATCTTGCTTCAGCCAAATTGCCAAATAAGACAAAGTTCGTAACAAGGTTAGGTTCGTGATGGAAAAATTTTCTGAGCTAATTAAACTTGATTCAAATGCTCTTAAGGAGAAAATGAGTTTTTTGAGAAAGGAATCACTTAATTTAAGATTTCAAAAAAGTTCTGGTCAACTCGAGAAGACAGCAAGAATCTCAGCTGTAAAAAAACAAATTGCGAGGATTAAAACAGCAATTAATTTTAACAAAAACATGAAAGGTAAAAAATAAGATATGCCAAAAAGAATTTTAAAAGGAGTGGTGGTATCTGATAAGGCAGAGAAAACTATTACTGTTAAAGTTAGCCGCAAGGTAATGCATCCTGTTTATAAAAAGTACATAAATCGATCTAAAAAATATTCTGTCCATGATGAGGAAAATAAATATAAAAATGGACAGCTTGTTTCGATTCAGGAAAACAAACCTATTTCAAAAACCAAAAAATGGATAGTGGTAAATTAAGGATTTAAAATGATACAAATGCAATCAAATTTATTAGTAGCAGACAATTCAGGAGCGAAAAAGGTCCAATGTATCAAGGTGTTGGGTGGTTCAAAAAGGAGATTTGCCTCTGTTGGAGATGTAATTGTTATTACGGTTAAGGATGCTATCCCAAGAGGCAAAGTCAAAAAAGGAGAAATCCACAAAGCAGTTATTGTGAGAACTGCAAAAGAGGTTTATAGATCAGATGGATCTTCTATAAGATTCGATAGAAATGCTGCTGTTTTAATCAACAACAATGGTGAACCACTCGGAACAAGAATATTTGGTCCTGTAACAAGAGAATTAAGAGCCAAAAAATATATGAAAATAATATCTTTAGCACCCGAGGTCCTGTAAATGTCAGCTAAGATTAAAAAAGGCGATAATGTGATTGTTTTGTCAGGTAAAGATAAAGGTAAGACTGGTAAAATTTTGAAGATAATTAAAGGAAAAGATAAGCCTATAAAAGCAATTGTCGAAGGAGCAAATATTGTTAAAAAACATACAAAACAATCAGCAACTCAAAAAGGTGGTATCGAAAGTATAGAAATGCCAATGCATATATGTAAGTTGTCACTGATTGATCCAAAAACAACAAAAGCTTCGAGGGTGGGGTTTAAATTCTTAAAAGATGGAAAAAAAGTTAGATTCTTTAAGAAATCAGGAGAAACATTAAATTAGGTTAAATATGGCAAGATTAGCAGAAAAATACGAGTCAGAAATAAGAGACCATTTAAAAAAAATGTTTAGCTTTAAAAACATATTTGAGGTCCCAAAATTAGATAAAATTGTAGTAAATATGGGAGTTGGGGAAGCAGTTACCGATTCAAAAATTATTAACAAGGCAATTGAAGATCTCTCCTTAATAACTGGACAAAAACCAATAGTTACTAAGGCAAAAAAATCTATTGCAGGATTTAAATTGAGAAAAGGTCTCAACATTGGATGCAAAGTCACCTTGCGCAAAAAACGTATGTTTGAATTTCTAGATCGACTCATATTCATTGCTTTACCAAGAGTAAGAGACTTCAAAGGTCTTTCTAAAAAATCTTTTGATGGGAATGGTAACTACTCAATTGGTATAAAAGAACAAATCATTTTCCCTGAAATTGACTACGATAAAATTGATAAAATAAGAGGTATGGATATCACTATTACAACTACAACTACTAACCAGGAACATGCGTTCGAGCTATTAAAAGGTTTCAACTTACCGTTTAAAGATTAAGGAGTATTTATGTCTAAATTAAGTATTATAGAGAGAAATAAAAAGAGAATGAAAATGTATAATAAATACAAAGCAAAACGAAACAAACTTTTGAAAGTTGCGAATAATAAGAAACTTACTCCTGATGAACAGTTTAAAGCAAGATTGCAATTATCAAAAATCCCTAGGAATGCATCAAAAGTAAGAATCAGAAACAGGTGTGCACTTACAGGAAGATCGCGTGGTGTCTATAGAAAATTTAAATTATCGAGGATAGCTTTTAGAGAATTAGCTGCCATCGGTCAAATCCCAGGAATAACTAAATCAAGCTGGTAAATAAGAAAGGATTTATAATATGAGTTTGTCAGACCCATTGGGTGATATGTTAACAAGGATTAGAAACGGTCAATTGCGAAGAAAAGATTCCGTACTTATGCCTGCGTCAAGGTTCAGAGGTAACGTTCTTGATGTTCTGCATAGAGAAGGTTATATCAGGGGATTTAAAAAAATTGAGTTAGAAAATCACAAAAACAATTTTCAGATCGAATTAAAATATGTCGATGGAGAACCCGTAATTAAAGAAATTTCGAGAATATCCACACCTGGTAGAAGAGTTTATTCAAAAATTGGAGACCTTCAAAGAAATTTTGACGGGCTTGGAATATCAATCTTATCGACATCAAAGGGTGTTCTTTCTGATAGCGAAGCTCGGGATGAAAACGTTGGTGGCGAAATTTTGTGTAAGGTTTTTTAAGGAGATATTAGTGTCTAGAAGTGGAAGAATACCAATAAATATTCCAGAGAATACTGAGATAAAAATTGAAAATAATGTCATTTTTGCTAAAGGTAAGCTCGGAGAACTATCCTACGATTTCAAATCTAATGCTAAGGTTGAGATTAAGGATAAAGCTATTCATGTCAATAAATCTGGAGATTCTATCTCGCAACAAAAAATGTGGGGAACCGTTAGGTCAAGAATCAGAAATATTGTTGATGGTGTTACGGTAGGTTATGTTAAAGAATTGGAACTAAATGGTGTTGGGTACAAGGCAACTCAGAAAGGTAAAATCTTAGAACTTCTGCTTGGTTATTCACATCCTATTAATTTTGATGTTCCAGATGACCTAAAAATAGAGGTTCCGAAACCAACCCAAATTAAAATCTCAGGGATTGACAAACAAAGAGTAGGTCAAATTGCAGCAAATATTAGATCTTTTAGAAAACCGGAACCATATAAAGGTAAAGGTGTCAAATACAAAGACGAGATTATAAAAAGAAAAGAAGGTAAAAAGAAATGATTTCAAAAAAAGTCCTAAAAAGTAAAAGATCTCTGAGAATACGTTCAAAGGTAAAAAAATCATCAAACCTTAGGCTTTGTGCTTTTAGATCTTCAAAACATATTTATATACAAGTAATTGATGATAAAAATGGACAAACAATTCTTTCAGCATCATCCCATGACGATTCATTAAAAAAAAATAAAGTTAAACCTAAAGAAGTTGCTTTTAAAGTAGGAGAAAAGATTGGAGATTTGATAAATGAAAAAAAAATTAGAGATAACTTTACTTTCGATAGAGGAGGATATCTATATCATGGAAGAATTAAAGAGCTAGCAATGGGAATTAGGTCTAAAGGTATTAAGTTCTAGGAGTAAATATGAGTGAAGATAACATCGAATTAAACAAATCAAATAAAGCTAAAAATTCATCTAATGAAAATAAATTAGATTCGACCACTGATGCTAGCCCAAAAAAAATGTCAGAATCTAAAACAACAAATGATAAACAAGAAAATATACCTGCTAAATCTGAGAAAAAAGTGAATGATGATAAAACCAAAGATTTTAAAGATTCAAGGGAAAAGAAAATTGAAAATACTCCCAGTGAATCTAGTCAAAAAGTCAAAAACACCGAACAGAAAATTTCTGAAACAAAAAAAGTAAAAGATACCGGCGTAAAAAAATCCGATACAAAAGTAGCAAAAACACTGACTGCATCTACAAATAAGATAAAAAAAGTAAATAATTCTGATAATAAGCAAAATGATGCAAAGTTTAATCAAACAGAATCAAATAACAAAATCAATGAACAACCCGAATATATAGAAAAACTTGTAAGTATCAACAGAGTTGCCAAGGTTGTCAAAGGAGGAAGAAGATTCAGCTTTGCTGCATTAGTTGTTGTTGGTGATGGGAACGGAATGGTTGGGCATGGAAAAGGAAAAGCAAAAGAAGTACCTGAAGCAATAAAAAAAGCTACTGATGAGGCGAAAACGAGATTGATGAGAGTTCCTTTAAGGCAAGGTAGAACCTTGCATCACGATATCAAAGGTAGATTTGATTCAGGTAAAGTTTACTTAAGGAGTGCTCCTTCTGGAACTGGAGTTATTGCAGGTGGGCCGATGAGAGCAGTTTTTGAGGCGCTTGGAATTCAAGACATCGTTGCTAAGTCAGTTGGGACATCAAATCCTCATAATATGGTTAGAGCTACTTTTGAAGCTCTGAAATCTGCATCCTCACCAAAAATTATTGCTGCAAGAAGGGGATTAAAAATAAATGATATCACAAAAAGAAGAAAAATATCTCAGGGCGGAGTTGACGGTGCCAAAAATTAAGATAAAACAATTAAAAAGTCCAATAGGAAGAAATAACAAACAAAGGGAGATTTTAATCAGTTTAGGTTTGAACAAAATTAATAGAGAGAGAATTTTAGAAAGTAACTCCGCAATTCTTGGAATGATAAATAAAGTAAAACACTTAATAAAAGTTGATGAGGTGAAATAGCTATGAAACTTAATGAAATAAAAACAGAGTTCAAATTAAAAAAACGTAAAAGAATTGGTAGAGGAATTGGCTCTGGAAAAGGAAAAACAGGTGGAAGAGGTGTTAAGGGACAAAAATCCAGAACCGGAGTTTCGATCAATGGTTTTGAAGGAGGTCAAATGCCGTTGCATATGAGAATGCCAAAGCATGGTTTTAAATCTAGAAAAAAAATTAACAAAATAGTTCTTAAAACCGATCTTATCAATAGTTTAATTGATAGAAAAATTATAAAAGAAAATTCAAAAATTTCTATTGATGATTTAACCATATATTCAAAACAAAAAAAAAATGTTTTCATTAAGATTCTACTAGGTAAAAAATTAAGTAAAGCCATTAATCTTGAAACACATTCTGCTTCTGAATCAGCTAAGAAAGAATTTGAGAGAATCGGAGGGTCGATAAATATTGTTAAATTCAAAAAATTAAAAAAAGTCGATGAGAAGAATAAAGATAAAAATTCTAAAAAAGTCCGTAAACAAAAATCAGTTTTAGACTCCAAAGAGAATGAAAAGAAAAATAATCAAGACAAATCAAAATCAATTTCAAAGAATGTTAATTCTGGTTTAAAGAAAGAAATTAAAAAAAAAGATAATACAAAAAAAAAAACTATAAAAACCAAAAAAAAAGATAATTAAATTATGGCATCAGTTTCAGAACAACTCGCATCTAGAATAAACTTTGGATCAATAACTAAAGCAGATGATCTAAAAAAAAGAATATTGTTTACACTTTTAGCTCTTATAGTTTATCGATTTGGTTCTTATATTCCAATTCCAGGTATTGATCCAGTTGCACTTGAAAAGGTCTTCGAGAGAAATGTTGGAGGTATTCTCGGCATGTTCGATATGTTTGCTGGTGGAGCATTGGGAAGAATGACAGTTTTTGCTCTTAATATAATGCCTTATATTTCCGCTAGTATTATAATGCAATTACTGACAGTAATTTCACCCACACTAGAACAATTAAAAAAAGAAGGGGAAATTGGTCGTAAAAAGATAAATCAATATGCTAGATATGGAACTGTTTTCTTGGCAACAGTTCAAGGGTATGGTGTCGCAGTAGGAGTTGAAAACATGTCAAATAGTCAAGGAATGCAGGCGGTAATGGACCCTGGAATGTTTTTTAGATTTGTTACTGTTGTAACATTAGTTTCAGGCACCTTATTTTTAGTATGGCTTGGTGAGCAAATAACCCAAAGAGGGATTGGTAACGGGATTTCGTTAATAATTTTTACTGGTATTGTTGCACAGTTACCTTTGGCTTTGAGCACTACTTTCGAGTTAGGTAGAACGGGAGCCCTATCAACACTTTTTATAGTTTTCCTTCTAATTATGTCAGTCTCTGTTATTGCATTCATGGTTTTTATTGAAAGAGCTCAAAGAAGAATAACTATCCAATATCCAAAAAGACAACCAGGTGCTGGAAATAAAGTTGCAGAATCGTCTCATCTACCATTAAAAATAAATACAGCAGGTGTAATTCCTCCAATTTTTGCAAGTTCACTTTTGCTGCTACCCATCACATTCGTAAGCTTCAATGCTGGTGGTGGTCCAGAGTGGTTAAATACGATTAGTTTATTTTTAAGTCGAGGACATCCTGTATATCTTACAGTATATATTTCGATGATTATGTTTTTTGCTTTTTTCTATACGGCAATTGTCTTTAACCCAAAAGATACTGCTGATAATTTAAAAAAATATGGTGGTTTTGTACCTGGGATTCGTCCAGGAGAAAATACTGCTAGTTATTTAGATTACATTCTAACTAGGCTAACAGTTCTTGGTGCAATATATCTCTCACTGATTTGTTTACTACCAGAGTTACTAATATCTAAATATAAAGTCCCATTCTATTTTGGTGGAACAAGTTTATTAATTGTTGTAAGTGTAACAATGGACACAGTAAATCAAATTCAATCTTATTTATTAGCTCATCAATATGAAGGATTAATTAAAAAGTCTAACCTTAGAAGAGGAAGATGAAGAAAATAGTCTTACTTGGTCCTCCAGGATGTGGTAAAGGAACTCAATCGAAACTATTAATTGAAAAGGCTAACTTTGTTCAATTATCTACTGGTGATCTTCTTAGGTTAGAAACTTCGAACAATTCAGACTTAGGAAGAAAAGTTAAACATCTAATGGATTCAGGTGAGTTAGTACCCGATGATGTCGTAATAGATATTATTGTAAAGAAAGTTGAAGAGAATAAAAATAAAAATATAGTCTTTGACGGTTTTCCAAGAAATCTTAATCAGGCAGAAGTATTAGATTCATCCCTAGAAAACGTGTCAGTAAAACTTGATCATGCCATACTTTTTGAAATTGATTTCAAAATTCTTGAGAAAAGAATTAAAAATAGAATAATTGAAACCAAGGAGAGCGAAAAGAGGAAAGATGATAATTCCGAAACGCTGTTGAATAGAATAGCAGTTTTTAAATCGTCTACATTACCAATTGTGAATTATTATGAGGACAAAGGAATAATTAGTAAAATTGACGGTATGAGGAAGGTAAATGAAGTTTACGATCAAATAACAAAGATTATTAGTTAGTATGTTGACTTAAAATAAAAAGAAAATATAATCCAGATTTGGATTTATAAGAGGAATCAAGTGGCGAGAATTGCAGGAGTTAATGTTCCAACAAACAAAAGGTTGATAATAGCTTTAACTTATATTTATGGTATAGGTCCCAAATATTCCAAAGATATTTGCGATAAAGTTGATATCGACGGTAGTAAAAGAGTAAATAGCCTTAACGAAGATGAGATTATTAAAATACGAGAATATATTGACAAGAATTTTCTGGTAGAAGGTGATTTAAGAAGAGAGGTTTCTGTTCGAATAAAACGACTTACAGATCTTGGTTGTTATAGGGGATTAAGACACAGAAAAAAACTTCCTGTAAGAGGTCAAAGAACACACACTAATGCCCGCACCAGAAAAGGTAAAGCTATTCCTATTGCTGGTAAAAAGAAAGCAGTATAATTGAAATGGTAACTAAAACTACAAAATCTAAAAAGAAAACAAAAAAAAACATTCCATCCGGCATAGCTCATATAAACTCTACCTTCAACAACACCATTATTACAATAACAGATACAACTGGAAATACTATATCTTGGTCATCTTCAGGAAATAAAGGATTTAAAGGTTCAAGAAAATCAACTCCATTTGCTGCACAGCTTGCTGCTGAAGAAGCTGGAAAAAAAGCAATGGAACATGGAATGAAACATGTTGAGGTAGTTATTAAAGGACCAGGGAACGGAAGAGAGTCTGCAATTAGAGCTTTGGGATCAACAGGTTTAAATATAACAGTGATAAAAGATATAACGCCTATTCCGCACAATGGCTGTAGACCTTCAAAAAGAAGAAGAGTATAGAGTTAATATTAAAAAGGAAAATAAATACGTGATAAATAAAAATTGGAAAGAACTAATAAAACCTAAAAAAATAGAATTTACTAAGAGTCAAGATAATGTGAAATCCGCCGAACTGGTTGCTGAACCACTTGAAAGCGGTTATGGACAGACACTAGGAAACATGTTAAGGAGAGTCCTTCTTTCTTCAATCCGTGGAGCGGCAGTCACCTCTATTCATGTGGAAGGGGTCACCCACGAGTTTTCAGCAATACCTGGTGTCATAGAGGATGTCACAGACATCATACTAAATATAAAACAACTTGCTCTAAAGCTAAGCGACGTTGAATCAACGAAAATATATATAAAGGCAAATGGTCCAAAAGCAATAACAGCTGGAGATATTGATTGTGGTGCCCACGTTGAAGTTTTAAATAAAGACCTTCATCTTCTAACTCTAGATTCAAAAGCTAAAGTAAATATTACCCTTAATGTTGAAGAAGGTAAAGGTTATGTACCTGCTTTGAAGCAAAAAAATGAAGCTCCATTAGGAACAATTTTTATTGATTCTTTTTTTTCTCCAGTTAGAAGAGTCTCATTTAGGGTTGAAAACTCAAGAGTGGGTCAAGTAACTGACTATGACAAACTTATAATGAATATTGAAACAAATGGATCTGTTGTTCCAGAAGATTCTGTTGCTTATGCAGCCAGAATAATAGATGAACAACTAAAATTATTTATCAATTTTGAAGAGCCTGATGAAGAGGTAGTAGCGCCAGCAACTGAAGAACCATCACTTAATGTAAATCTTCTTCGAAAAGTGGAAGAATTAGAATTATCTGTTAGATCAGCAAATTGTCTTAAAAATGACGAAATAATTTACATTGGTGATTTAGTTCAAAAAACCGAATCCGAAATGTTAAGAACTCCTAATTTTGGAAGAAAATCCTTGAACGAAATTAAAGAGATACTTTCAACGATGAATTTAGAACTTGGAATGAAGATCGAGGGTTGGCCACCTGAAAATATCGAAGACATTCGAAGAAAACTTGATGATCCTTATTGATTTATAGGCAAAATTATGAGACACAATATATCTGGAAGAAAGCTTAACCGAAAAACAAGTCATAGAATCTCTTTGCTTAAAAATCTCAGTAAATCACTCATTCTACATGAGCAAATAGAGACTACTCTTCCAAAAGCGAAAGACTTAAGACCTTTCATAGAAAAAATTCTTACTATTGGAAAAACAAATACTTTAGCTGCGAAAAGAAAAGTATATTCATATCTCGGAGATCAAAAAATTGTAGAAAAAGTGTTTAATGTTTTAAGTAAAAGATATCAAAAAAGAAATGGTGGATACGTTAGAATCTTAAAGTCTGGATTTAGATATGGTGACGCTGCACCCAAAGCAATAATTGAGCTGGTGGAAAGAGATGTAAATGTTAAAGGTTTTGAGGATAAACTAAGAGAAAAAAATTCAAATAAAGAACCTCCTCTCCCAAGCCCTGAAGGCAAAGTTCCTACTAATGAGCCTAAAAAACTTGAAACCCAAACTATAAAAAAAGATAAAGCTCAAGACATAGATAAAGCAATAGCAAAAAAATCCATTAAGAAAGAAGATTAATTTTAACTTTTTCAACCTCTGATGGTTATCAAAAAAAAAATTAAAGTATGGACTGTTTCAAATGATTTTAATGATCAAAGGATTGATTACTGGTTAAAAAAAAACATTTCTTTTGTTTCCTATCCATCGATATGTAAATTATTAAGAAAAGGAATAATAAGGGTAAACGGTAAAAGGGTTAGAAATAATGATATTTTAAAATTTGGAGATAAAATTAATTTTACAAGGACTATTAAGGAAGAAGAAAGTACTGATAAAAAAAAAAAATATAATAACAAATTTGCAGAATTTATTAGGAAACTTGTGGTTTATAAAGATGAATTCAAAATAGTGTTAAATAAACCTGCAGGTTTAGCCGTTCAGGGTGGAACAAATATTAAATTAAACGTTGATATAATGCTTGATTCATTAAGGTTCAATTTAGATGAAAGACCAAAACTTGTTCACAGGATTGATAAACAAACTTCAGGTCTTTTAATGGTTGCCAGAACTTTAAACTCTTCAAGATATTATGGAGAATTATTCAAAAAAAGAATGATCGAAAAAGTTTATTTAGCCATTGTACATGGAGGACTTGAAAATAAGATGGCAAAAATAGGTTTTAAAGTTGGAAAGGACAAAAGTTTACCATCATTAACTTTCTACAAAGTTTTAGATCAAAATAATGATTTTTCATTTTTAGTTATAAAACCTGTGACTGGACGAAAACATCAAATTAGAGATCATTTTAACTCTCTTGGTAATCAAATTTATGGAGAAACAAAATTTAAATCTTCAATAAACTCAGACTTTTTATCAAATGCAAAAGATCTTCATTTACATGCATACTCATTAAAGTTCCAGGAACAAGACAAAGGTATTGATGAAATATTAGCCCCTTTACCTAATTTTTTTAAGACTACTCTTCGTAAAAATGGATTTGAAAATAACTTAATTAATTATGACTTAGAATTTGAGAATTTAGAGAACTTTAAACTCATCAATAAATGATTAAAATTATCAAGATTAAAAACAATTACAGATTTCTAAAGAACAATCAAAATTTAAAAACAGAAAATGGCAATATATTGTTCGTTAAAAGAAGAAAACATGCCGAACTCATCATCAAAGAATTTCTCTTAGGAAGTAAATTAAAGGACCCCAATTCATTAATTAATCTAACGCGTTTTTCATGTAATTTAAGAAAAGATGAGATTGAGAAAATAATAAACAAGTTATTAGAATTACTTAATTTTGATCTATTATTGTTCAGGTCTTTTGACGAAACTGAACTAGTAAACTTAATGGAAAAAGAATTTGATCCATTTATATTTGAATTTGAGAAGTTATTTAATTGTGAATTTGAAAAAATCTTTTCAATTGTGCATTCAAGTAACCTGGAACACTTATCCTTCAAGTTATATTTATCTAAATTAGACATTTTTAAAATAACTACACTTTTTAAATTATCATCATTAACCAAATCAGTTATTCTCAGTTTTTTCTTCATAAATAAAAAAATCAATTATAAGACTCTATATAAATTAACAAACTTAGAGTATAATTATCAGCAAAAAAGATGGGGTGTTGTTAAGGAACAATTATTAATAAACAAGGATCTTATCGGGGCAATCAAAAATATTTCATTTTTTTTTAAAAATATAAGTTAATTAGTTTAAAAATATCAATATAATTTATAAGGCACATATGAGAGATATCTTAAAAAAATTAGATTCAAAGCGTAATCAGGCTATTCTTGGCGGAGGAACGGGTAGACAGGATAGTCAACATAAAAAAGGCAAACTAACCTCAAGGGAAAGAATCGAAATCTTGTTAGACGAGGGAACATTTGAAGAGTGGGATATGTTTGTTGAGCATCGATGTTCAGAGTTTGATATGGAAAAACAAAAAATTCCTGGAGATGGCGTGGTTACTGGCTATGGAACTATAAATGGAAGACTTACTTTTGTTTTTAGCCAAGACTTTACAGTTTTCGGGGGGTCTTTGTCTGAATCACACGCGGAAAAAATTTCAAAAATTATGGATAAAGCTTTACAAGTTGGTGCTCCAGTTATCGGACTCAATGATTCCGGAGGAGCAAGAATTCAGGAAGGTGTTGCTTCATTAGCTGGTTATGCAGAAGTATTTCAAAGGAACGTTCTCTCTTCAGGAGTTATTCCTCAAATTTCTGTTATAATGGGTCCTTGTGCCGGAGGAGCAGTGTATAGTCCTGCCATGACAGACTTTATTTTTATGGTAAAAGACACATCCTATATGTTTGTGACAGGTCCAGACGTACTTAAAACAGTAACTCACGAAGAGGTAAGCCACGAGGAACTTGGGGGTGCATCTACTCATACAAAAAAATCAGGTGTAGCAGATTTAGCTTTTGATAATGATGTTGAAGCATTATTTCAACTCAGGAGATTTATGGGTTTTCTTCCATCATCAAACAAAGAGTTACCTCCTACAAGGAGGTCTGAAGATCCGGTTGATAGATTAGAACAATCACTTGATACCTTAATTCCAGAAAACCCAAACAAACCATACGACATGAAAGAGTTAATAACAAAGGTTGTAGATGACAGAGATTTCTTCGAGACACAACCTGATTATGCTGCAAACATTATTACTGGATTTGCAAGAATGTCCGGAGCTCCAATTGGTATAGTGGCTAATCAACCAATGGTACTTGCTGGTTGTCTTGACAACAATTCAGCTCGTAAAGCAGCAAGGTTTGTAAGATTTTGTGATTGTTTTAACATACCAATTATAACTTTTGTTGATGTTCCAGGGTTTCTTCCAGGAACCTCTCAAGAGTATAACGGCATTATTAAACACGGGGCCAAACTTTTGTTTGCATTCGCAGAAGCAACAGTTCCTAAAATAACAATTATTACAAGGAAAGCTTATGGTGGGGCTTATGATGTAATGAGCTCCAAACATTTAAGGGGTGACGTTAATTATGCATGGCCTCAGGCAGAAATAGCTGTTATGGGTCCAAAAGGAGCAGTTGAAATAATCTTTAGAGGAGAATTAGGCGATAAAGAAAAGATAGAAAAGAAAACAAATGAATATAGAGAAAAACTTGCTAATCCATTTATAGCAGGTAGCAGGGGTTTTATAGATGATGTTATTATGCCTAACACAACAAGAAAAAGAATATGTAGATCTCTTGAAATGCTAAAAAATAAAAAACTTAATAATCCGTGGAAAAAACACGATAACATTCCTCTTTAATATGTTGAAAAAAATATTGATTGCCAATAGAGGTGAAATTGCATGTAGAATAATTAGAACCGCTCATAAGATGGGGATTAAAACAGTGTCTATTTGCTCTGATCCAGATATTAACGCACCTCATGTAAATATGTCAGATGAATATGTTAATATAGGGGGTGATACTTCAATTGATAGCTATCTCAGAATTGACAAAATTATTGATGCGATGAAAAAGTCTAATTCTGAGGCAGTGCATCCAGGGTATGGTTTTTTATCAGAAAATGTCAATTTTAGAGATGAAGTTAATAAAATTGGTAAGACTTTCATAGGACCACCTAGTGATGCTATATCATCAATGGGAGATAAAATAAGATCAAAAAAAATTGCAAAGTCGGCAGGTGTTTCTGTTGTACCTGGAGGTCTCGAAGTTGTTCCAGATATCAAAGGGGCTATTAAACAGGCAAAAATTATAGGTTATCCCCTTATGGTTAAAGCATCAGCTGGAGGTGGAGGCAAGGGAATGCGAGTTGCATTTAATGAAAAAGAACTACAAGATAATTTTAACTCTGCAATAAATGAAGCTAGATCTAGTTTTGGAGACGAAAGAGTATTTATTGAAAAATTTATTGAATTTCCAAAACATATCGAAATACAAATTCTTGGTGATCAGTTTGGAAATTTTATTCACCTTGGTGAGAGGGAATGTTCTATTCAAAGAAGACACCAAAAAGTTATTGAGGAAGCTCCAAGTATATTTGTAACAAAAGATTTAAGGAAGAGGATGGTAAATGAGGCCATCCAACTTGCTAAGGCTGTTGGTTATTATTCTGCAGGAACTGTTGAGTTTGTAGTTGATAAAGACAAAAACTTCTATTTCCTTGAAATGAACACCAGACTTCAAGTTGAACACCCTGTAACTGAACTTATAACTGGAGTTGACCTAGTTGAGCAGATGATTCGAATTGCATCTGGTGAGAAACTCTCATTATCCCAGGATCAAATTAAATTTGAAGGTTCAGCTTTAGAATGTAGAATTTATGCTGAGGATTCCTCAAAAAACTTTCTTCCTTCAATTGGAAGGTTAACAAGGTATATCGAACCATCAGGAAAAAATACAAGAGTTGATTCTGGAGTTGTTGAAGGATCAGAAATTAGTATGTTCTACGATCCAATGATTTCAAAGTTGTGTACACATACAACAACAAGAAAAGAAACGATTTTAGAAATGGTAAATGCTTTAGATAAATATTTTATTGAGGGAGTTAAAACTAATAGAGACTTCTTATCAAATATTATTCAAAAATCAGAATTTTTAAATGGAAATTATTCTACATCTTTTATCTCAGATGAATATTCTGACGGATTTGATCCAAATATGACAGAAGTTAAAGATAAAACAAAAATATATGCAGTGGCAACCTTTATAAATTATAAATATCTTTTAAGAGCCGCATCTATTTCAAACCAATTGAAGGGCTTCAATAAAACCGTCGATAACAACTGGTACGTTATTGATAAAGGAAATAAATCTAATGTTTCTATTTCATTTAATAATTTTAATAAAAGCTATGATATATATGTCGACAAAAAATATCTCAATCTTAAAAGTAATTGGAAGATTGGATATCCATTGTTTTCTGCAATAATTGATAATAGTTTGATGTACTTTAGTATCAAAAGAAATGGTCCTAAGTTTTTGATTAATCATAAGGGGGCTGTGCACGAAATACTTGTTCTTTCAAATAGACATTCCGTTCTAAATAATTTCATGATACCAAGAAAAAAAGAAGATAATTCTAAATATTTAATGGCTCCTATGCCAGGGTTATTAGTATCAATTTTAGTTAAAGAAAATCAAGAAATAGAAGAAAACCAGCCATTAGCTGTTATAGAGGCTATGAAAATGGAGAATATTATAAAATCAGAAAAAAAAACAAAGATAAAAAAAATAAATTGCTCAGAGGGAGATAGTCTTGAAGTTGATCAAATAATATTAGAATTTGAATAAACTCATGCGGTCGTGGCGGAACTGGTAGACGCGCAACGTTGAGGTCGTTGTAGGCTTAATTGCCTGTGGAAGTTCGAGTCTTCTCGACCGCACCAGTAAAAAAAATGAAATATATATATAAACATGGAAATCAATATTGGTATCAGAGAGCTGTTCCTGCCAGAATTTCAAATTTGATAGGAAGAAAAACTCTTAAGATTTCTTTGAAAACAAATAAAGTTCCTACAGCAATTAAAAGAGCAAAACTTCAAGCTTTAGAGCATAAAAAAATGTTTAAAGTTGCAGAAAATAATTTGAACAAATATTTCAAAAATTTCTTTAGCAATAATGAATTTGATTTAAATAAATACACACTGAGCTTTATTGACGATTTTGATGATTTGGTAAATAAGTTATTTTTTAGTAAAAAGGACTTAATAAATCTTTTAAAGAATAAAAACCTTAATGATGACGAAAATATTTCCATTGAAAGACTTCTTTTGGATAACGATACAACTAATGAAAACTTTTTAAGCACGCTGATTGAAGATTATCTTCAGGATAAGAATATTTTAAATGATAAGAAAAAATTATATTCAATAAAAAAATCTTTATCCCTTTTGCTTGAGATATGTGGAGACAAGCCGATTGATTCATATAATATAAACGATGCAAATTCTTTCAAAAATTATTTTATCAAATTACATAAAATTTCTACTGGAAAAAGAAATCAATCTAATTTACATAATTTTTTTTCAGCAATGTATCAAAAATATTTAGTAGACAAAAAAAACCCTTTCTCAGGTCTTGTATGGCCAAATTCTAATAAAAAAAAATGTTATCAAAAATTTACTGACGAGGAATTAATTAGAATTAAAGAATTTTGTTTAAAAGACAATTCACTCATAAGTTGTTTGGGTGGTATAATGTTTGACACGGGATGTTCATATGCTGAAATTATTGGTTTGGAATCAGAAGATGTTGATCTCAATAAATATAATCCATATGTTGTGATTAGGTCAAACTCAATAAGAACCATAAATAATATTTATAAAAGGAGAACAATACCTTTAGTGGGAATTTCCTTAAACAAAATTCAAAAAATTTACAAATGTATCAATCAAGGCTCATTGTTTAAAGATTATTGTAATGTCATCGAACTATCAAAACTTAAATATGAAAAAAATTTAAATAATGAATTGAAAATTTTGACAAATGGTAAAACATCAATTTCTTTCAAATATTCAATGATAGAAAGACTTAAAGCAATAAATTGCCCTGAATCAGTTATTTGCGATCTAATAGGAATGGCAAGAAGAGAATCTTTTTATAGAAACGATGTGACGCTCGATGTTAAGTTAAGTTGGATGGATCAAATTAAAATGTTTTAAAGTGTGGAGAGTGTTAGTTTCCAAATTTTAACCAATTTAACTGTCCTCTTGACATAAAAAGATTATTCAACTTCTGTAACTGTTATCTTAACTTTAGATCCAAGAAAAGTTTTTTCGAATATTTGAATTGAAGCAAACCTTTGGTTATTTTGATAATTGAGCAAACTGCTTTCAGAGCTAATTTCAGATACTTTTTTCCATCCAAATTTTGGTAATTCATTTCTAAAAAAATCAAAAACTTCTATTTGGTCTTCTGTTGTTTCAAAAACTAGTCTTCCCGACCATCCAATCTTTCTTGATATAATTATTGATTCTTCTCTTTGAAGTTTTGAATTCACTGGGATAGGAATATCATCAAACTGAGAAAAATTAAGTTCAAGATCTGGGCTCCCTTCTGGACCTTTTACAGGCACCAAGCTCTCACCCATGCAAGATGTTAAAAAAATGATTAAAAATATGTTTACAAAGTATTTTTTAAATTTCATATCTAATAATAAAAATTTTGCTTTAATTTTCAATAATTAATATTAAATTAATATTATGAAATTATTAAGTTTTATTTTTCTTATCTTATTTATGTCTAATGTTAATTCTTCTGAAAAAGTTTTCCACGATTTTACAATAGAATCTATTTCTGGTGAAACAATAAATCTTTCAGATTATAAAAGCAAAGTTGTACTACTAGTTAATACAGCATCTAAATGCGGATTTACTCCACAATACTCTGGCCTTCAAAAAATTTATGAAAAATATAGAGCTGATGGTCTCGTAGTTTTAGGTGTCCCAACAAATGATTTTAATCAAGAATTGTCCAAAGACAGCGATGTTAAAGAATTTTGTGAAATAAGGTTTGGTGTCGAATTCCCAATGTCTTCGATACAACCAATTCGTGGAGATAATGCACATCCAATTTATAAATGGATAAAGTCAAATGTATCAGTGATTGGTCAACCTAGATGGAATTTTCACAAGTACCTTATTGGCAAAGATGGTAGAATTATTAACTGGTTTTCATCAATGACAAGTCCAACTTCAGAGGGTTTAGTAAATCAAATAGAGACGGCTCTATATGATGACTAATGCTGATTGATCCTTCTAATTCTTCACTCCTGCTTATAGACGTTCAAAGAAAGCTTTTACCTAAAATCTGTGAATCAAAAAAATTGGAAGATTCAATCTTAAATTGCTTAGAAGTTTCTTACAGACTTAACTTACCTATATTCTTCTCCGAACAGTATCCAAAAGGTCTTGGTATTACTGTGGATAAAGTCCTTGAAAAATTATTATCATATAAAGCTTATAAATTCGAGAAAACCTCTTTCTCATGTTTTCCAACTTCTTCGCAATCAATTAAAACAGGTCAACTGTTAAAACTTAAACAAGTCATTTTGATTGGAATTGAGACACATATATGTGTTTTACAAACAGCTGTTGATTTAAAAGAAAAAGGGTACGAAGTTTTTGTGATTTTTGAGGCTGTTGGCTCCAGAAAAAATAAGGATAAGGATCTAGCACTCACACGAATGATTAGCTGTGGTATTCAAGTCATCACTTTTGAAATGATGTTGTTTGAACTTCTTAGAGACTCAAAAAACGAACATTTCAAAAGTTTATCAAAGCTTATTAAGTAGCTTATACAGAATAATACATTTTAAATTCAACGGGGTGAGGAGTGTGTTCAAATTGTAAAACCTCGTCCATTTTTAGGGCAATGTATGAATCAATTAAATTGTCTGTAAAAACATTTCCAGCTTTTAAGAAATCCCTATCTTTATCCAAAGAATCGAGAGCTTCTCGTAAGCTTCCGCACACTGTTGGAACACCTTTAAGTTCTTCCTCAGATAAAGCATATAAATCCTTATCCATAGCTTCACCAGGATGAATCTTATTTTTAATTCCGTCTATACCAGCCATTAACATCGATGCAAATGTAAAGTAAGGGTTACCAGATGCATCACCAAATCTAACTTCAAATCTTGCTGCTTTCGGACTACTAACATAAGGAACTCTGCATGCAGCGGATCTATTTCTGAATGAATAGGCTAATAATACAGGCGCTTCAAAACCCGGTATAAGCCTTTTGTAGCTATTGGTTGTCGCGTTGGAAAATGCATTGATAGCCTTAGCATGTTTTATTATTCCACCAATATAGTAAAGACACTCCTCTGATAATCCATTATATCCATTTCCTGCAAAAACAGATTTGTTTCCTTTCCAAACCGATTGGTGAACATGCATACCTGAACCATTGTCATTATAGACTGGCTTGGGCATGAAAGTAGCAGTTTTTCCGTAAGCTTGTGCAACCATATGGACACAATATTTATATTTTTGGAGATCGTCGGCGCTTTTGATTAATGGTCCGAATTTCATTCCTAATTCGTGTTGAGAAGGTGCTACTTCGTGATGATGTTTTTCCATATCTAAGCCCATTTCTGACATAGTTGATACCATCTCTGCTCTGATATCTGTAGCAGAATCAACTGGAGGAACAGGAAAATACCCACCCTTATCTTTTGGTCTATGTCCCATATTACCGCCTTCCATCTCTGTTCCAGTATTATATGCACCTTCTTCAGAATCAATGCTGTAAAAGGTATATTCTTGGTTAGTTGCCCATTTTACATCATCAAATATAAAAAATTCGGCTTCGGGACCAAAAAAGGCAGTATCACCAATACCAGATTCTTTCAAATATTCCTCTGCTTTTTTTCCTGTACTTCTTGGGTCTAATTCGTAGGGCTTTCCATCGTCTGGTTCTATTACATCACAAAAAAGAACAAGTTGTGGCTGAGCTGTAAAAGGATCCATAACAGCAGTTGATGGATCTGGCTTTAAAATCATATCAGCCTTATCAATACTTTTCCAACCTGCAATAGAGGATCCATCGAACATAATTCCATCTTTGAAAGTATTTTCATCAATGGTTTCGACTGTTTGAGCAGTATGTTGCCATTTGCCTTTTGTATCAGTGAACCTAAGATCAACGAACTTGACCTCTTTATCCTTAATCATTTTCATTACTTTTGATATATCGCTCATATTTCCTCCAATGGTTAGTTATAATAAAGTTGGTTTATATTGCTTTTTTACCAGTTTCTCCAGTTCTGATTCTAACTGTTTCTTCAATAGTTGAAATGAAAATTTTGCCATCTCCAATCCTTCCAGTCTGAGCCTTTTCCTTGATCACATCAATAACGTCATCTACGAGCTCCTCTGTAATAACAATCTCAATTTTTATTTTAGGGAGAAAATCAATGGCGTATTCAGCTCCTCTGTATAGTTCGGTATGACCTTTTTGTCTTCCGTATCCTTTAACTTCTGAAACAGTAAGACCTAATACGCCGATTTTATTAAGTTCGTCTTTAACCTCGTCTAGCTTAAAAGGTTTAATTATGGCTTCAATTTTCTTCACACATATAGATAAGCAAGAATCATGCCAAAAGAAAAAAATCAGAGATTTCAAAGGATTGTTTACAAAATTTATTTTGATTGCTTAAATTTTAATCATAAAAAAGTTTAATTTCTACTCATTAATAAAGTCTCTGAGACAATCAATAAATATTTTAAGATTATCTAATGTGCTAGCATAAGAAACTCTCAAAAACCCCTCACCATTTTTTCCAAATGAAGATCCTGGTACAGTAGCAATGAATTTTTTTTCCAGTAAATACTTGGAAATTTCAACTGAATTCATGTTTTCTTTAATTATTTTTGGGAATACGTAAAAAGCCCCTCCAGGTTTTTTGCATTCCACATTTTTAATTTTGTTTAATTCAGTAACAAGAAATTCTCTTCTTTTGTTGAATTCATTGATCATCTTATCAACATGAGTCTGATCTCCAGTTAATGCTTCAATTCCAGCAATCTGCGATGCTGAATTTACACATGAATGAGAATTAATTGCTAGTTTTTCTGCAAAACTAAAGATACTTTTTGGATAAATTCCAAAACCAAGTCTCCAACCTGTCATAGAATAAGTTTTGGACCACCCATCTAGTACAATGACTCTATCTTTTATTTCTTTGAACTTTAACGGTGAAAGGTGTTTGTGATTGTCAAACAAGATTCTACTATAAATTTCGTCTGAAAGTACATAAACTTTTGGAAATTTTAATAGACCTTCAGCTAATTTTATTAATTCAACTTCAGAAACTACACCACCAGTTGGATTTGCAGGTGAATTTAAGATTATAAGTTTTGTTTTGTCGTTTATCAATGAAAGAAGTTCATCTGCATCAAACGAAAAGTCATTTTCCATTCTATGTGGAAGAGAAACAGCTGTTGCCCCAGTGTAATCTATCATAGATTTATAGGCTATAAATCCTGGATCTGGAGTTATTATCTCTGCACCAGGTTCGCCAAACATTAATAGCGTATAGAAAATGACAGATTTGCCACCTGGTGTTATTAATATATTATCAGGATCTATTTCTACGTTATTTCTATTATAAAAATCATCGGCAACAGCTGTTCTTAATTCCTTAATTCCATTTGATGACGTATATCCATGATGTCCGTCCCTAAGGGCCTTAACAGCAGCCTCTACTACATTCTGAGGCGTGGGAAAATCTGGTTGACCTATGCCAAGATTAATTACAGAATTACCCTTTTTTTCTAATTCTTGACTTCTTGCAAGTATAGCGAAAGCGCTATCACTTCCAATATCATACATTGATTTATTAAGTCCATCCATAATCAGAATATATATAGATTATTTAATTTATGCAAACTACATTAGATTTCTAAAGTCAGAAATTTCAAATTTATCAAAATAATTTGTAATACAAAATTTTAAAGTTAAACTTTAACGGTAGAAATAATTATATTTTATTACCATCATTAAGGATTTTGTATGGCAGAGGGTGCACAGCCCGTTGGTGAGGATTTTTCTAAATCTATGGAAGACTTGGCAGAGTATGCTGGAGAGGTTGCATTGGAAATGTATAGATCTGAACTTGATAAGGGCCTAAAAAAAACCCAAGCATTTTCTAGAGCAATAGAAGTGGCTAAAAACGTTATGATGGATGCTGGTTGTCCATTAGAGCTTTGTGATTTACTAGCTGATGCAGCAATCAATGGTTATAATTCATTTATTCAAGAAAACCCAAATGGAGACCCAATGGAAGC